>NZ_JBJDMY010000006.1:0-377242 GCF_044900305.1 Agrobacterium sp. NPDC089420
AGTTTCAAAAAATGGCGGGCATAACAGCAAATGGAGCGGGCTCATGCGCCATGTTCTCCATCGACATGGTGCTTCCCCTCCCTCTCTCGTTCAAGATAGTGCCCATAGAACCACGATTTTGCCAGAAGGCGCGTTCGAGAAACACTTAAGGTCCGCTGTCAAATCGCCAGACGGTGCTTTAGAACAGCACGGAAACGCTGATACACCAACCCACTGCCCGCAGGCCTCTTTGCATGACCAGAACACCCGCCCCGATAAAGACCGATTTGCCCGACCTTCCCGTCAGCGCCGTTCTGGCGGATATCGCCGCGGCATTGGCGGGAGCGAAACGTGCGGTTCTTTCGGCTCCTCCAGGCGCAGGCAAGACGACATTGGTGCCGCTTCATCTTCTGCGGCAGGCTTGGCGGGGCGACGGCAGGATCATCCTTCTTGAACCACGCCGGCTTGCCGCACGGGCAGCGGCGGGACGCATGGCCGATCTGCTGCACGAGAGCGTGGGAGAAACCGTCGGCTACCGCATGCGGCTCGACAACCGCGTCTCCTCGAAAACCCGGATAGAGGTGGTAACGGAAGGCGTCTTTGCCAGAATGGTTCTGGACGATCCCGAACTTGCCGGCGTTTCCACGGTGATTTTCGACGAATTTCATGAGCGCTCGCTCGACGGCGATTTCGGGCTGGCGCTGGCGCTTGATGTACAGGCCGGTTTGCGCGATGACCTGCGCATTCTCATCATGTCCGCCACCCTCGATGTGGAGCGCATCAGTGCGTTGATGGACGATGCGCCGGTCATTCAGAGCCTGGGCCGGACATTTCCGATCGACACTCGATATGAAGAGCGGTGGCAGGGCGTACCGGTCGATGAAAAGGTAGCAAGGGTGATTGCGGAAGCCCATGCATCCGAAACGGGCTCCATTCTGGCCTTTCTGCCGGGACAGGCCGAAATCACCCGAACAGCCGCGCGGCTGGAGGGGCGTTTTTCCGGCGATACCGACATTATCCCGCTCTACGGCAACCTGTCGCAAAAGGAGCAGGACGCGGCGATCAAGCCGGCACCGGCCGGGCAGCGCAAGATCGTGCTTGCCACCTCGATTGCCGAAACATCGATCACCATTGACGGCGTGCGCGTGGTGATCGATAGCGGGCTGCAGCGATTGCCGGTCTTCGAACCGGCGACGGGAATCACCAGGCTGGAAACCGTGCGGGTATCCCGGGCTTCCGCCGACCAGCGGGCCGGCCGCGCCGGGAGAACGGAACCCGGTGTCGCGATTCGCCTGTGGCATCAGGGACAGACGGCAGCACTCAACGCCTTTACGCCACCGCAGATCCTGGCGAGCGATCTGGCCGGTCTCGCGCTGGATCTTGCCCACTGGGGTGTTCACGACCCGTCGTCCCTTGCCTTTCTGGACACACCCCCAGAAGCAGCACTCAAGGAATCGGTGGCGCTTCTCAAAAATCTGGGCGCACTCGACAAAAGCGGGGCGCTGACACAACGCGGCCGTCTGATGCGCGGCCTGTCGCTGCCGCCACGGCTGGCGGCCATGGTGATCGCAGCCGCAGGCGAAGGCTCGGGAAAGAAGGCAGCGGCGCTTGCCGTCATGCTGACGGAACAGGGGCTCGGCGGCAATGACATCGATGTCGACGAACGCCTGCGGCGCTTTCTTTCCGACCGGGGCGAAAGGGCACAGGCGGCGCGCGGGCTGGCGTCGAGACTGCTCGACGCGGTCGGCGAAAAAAAAACACCAGCCGAATTACCGGCCGAAGCCGGCCCTTTGCTGCTGCACGCCTATCCAGATAGGATCGCGCTTCAGCGCGGCGCACGCGGCCGTTATGTGATGGCCAACGGGCGCGGCGCGGAGCTTGCCGAGACCGAGCGGCTTGCGGCGAGCAAAATGCTTGTCGTGGCCGATATTACCGGGCGGGCGGCGCAGCCGCGTATCCTGGCGGCGGCAGGCATCGACAGGGCCGATATAGAAGAGCGGATGCCGCAGCTTATCGTTCAGCAGGACCAGTTGCTTTTCGACAGGGCAAGCGGCCAGGCCCGTGCCCGTCGGGTGACACGCCTTGGCGCCATCATTCTCGACGAGACACCGCTTCCGCGTCCCGACGGTGAACAGGCCGCACAGGCGCTCGCCAATGGCATTCGGGAATTCGGCATCGATATTCTTCCTTTCTCTAAAGAAACGGTGCAGCTGCGCGACAGGATCGGCTTTCTCAACGCCAGTATCGGCGAGCCCTGGCCGGATATGAGCGATGCGGCATTGATTTCACGACTGGAGGAATGGTTCGTCCCGTTCCAGCACGGCGCGCGCAGCCTGCAGGATATCCGGCCCGGCAGCCTTTCCGAAGGCATCCTGTCGCTGGTGCCACATGAGGTGGCGCGCGATCTCGCCAAATTGGCGCCGACACATTTCGAAGCGCCGACGGGTCAGCGGCATCCAATTCGCTACGATGCCAGCGAACCGACACTCTCCATTCGCGTGCAGGAGCTTTTCGGGCTGACGGCCCATCCCACCATCGCGCAGGGGCGCTTGCCGCTGCTGTTGGAATTGACCTCGCCGGCGCACAGGCCGATACAGACGACACGTGATCTTCCCGGCTTCTGGGCGGGCTCGTGGAAAGACGTGCGGGCAGACATGCGCGGGCGTTATCCGCGCCATCCCTGGCCGGAGGATCCGGCATCGGCCCTGCCGACGAGCCGGGCGAAACCGCGCGGGACCTGACGACGATGAAAAGGGTAAAGGAGAAGACGGTGGCCGGCCATCCGATCGAAACCACGCGGCTTGGCCGCGCCAGCCGCAGGATAAGGCTGCAGACCATCGTCTGGCTGCGCTGGCTGGCGGTTGCCGGCCAGACGGCGACGATCCTAATCGTCGCTCTCGGGCTGAACTTTCCCCTGCCGCTTCTGGCCTGCGGCCTTCTGATCGCGGCGCTGGCCCTTGCCAATCTGTTTCTCACCGCCCGTTTTCCCTCCACCTATCGTCTGGAACCATGGGAAGCGACATTGCTGCTGGCCTTCGACCTGCTGCAATTGACGGCGCTGATCTATATTACCGGTGGCCTTTCCAATCCCTTCGCGCCGCTGATCTGCGTGCAGGTCATCATAGCCTTTGCCTCGCAGCCGCTGCGGCATTCGCTCATTCTTCTCGGCTTTGCCGTCATCTGCTCGACGGCGATCGCCTTTTCGCCATTTCCGGTTCCCTGGTATCCCGGCGAGGTTTTGCCGATCCAGCTTCTGCTGCATGTCGGCACCTGGGTCGCAATCATCGCCACCACCTCTTTTGCGGCCTTTTACGCCTACCGCGTTTCCCATGAAGCCAATCAGCTGGCAGACGCACTGGCGGCGACCGAGCTGGTGCTTGAACGGGAAAAACACCTCTCCCAGCTGGACGGGCTGGCGGCCGCTGCGGCGCATGAGCTTGGAACGCCGCTTGCGACGATCAGCGTCGTCGCCAAGGAAATGGAGCGGGAACTCGGACATGACGAAAAATATGGCGAAGACATAGCGCTGCTGCGCAGCCAGAGCGAAAGATGCCGCGACATTCTCCGTCGCCTCACCTCCCTTTCCGCCGACAATGAGGAACATATGCGCCGCCTGCCGCTCTCCTCGCTGATCGAGGAAGTGATGGCGCCGCACCGGGAATTCGGCATCCGCCTGGAACTCGTGGAAAACAGCAGCCGGGCCGGCGAGCCGGTCGGCATCCGCAATGCCGGCATTATCTACGGACTGGGCAACCTCATCGAAAACGCCGTGGACTATGCGCGCGAAAAGGTGACCGTGACGGTGGATCACGATTCGCAGGCCATCACTGTCATCATCGAAGACGATGGGCCGGGTTATGCCCATGACGTGCTGGCCCGTATCGGCGAGCCCTATGTGACCGAACGTCACAACGACACACGGGCAGGCGGGCTCGGACTCGGGCTTTTCATCGCCAAAACCCTGCTGGAGCGATCCGGCGCCAGCGTGACCTTTGAAAATCGCGGCGCGAGCGCGACCGGAGCGCGGGTGACAATCATCTGGCCTCGGGCGCTTATGGACGATAAAAGAAACCGTTGACTTTACCATCCACGTTGAAGCGGCAATAAGAAGAAGAAAAGAAAGCCGACGAAATTGCCGGAGGGCCGGAAACATGAAGACAGAAGACCAGACCCCACCCACCAGCGCACCGGCGGACGACATCGATCCAATCGGGCCTGACAGATCGCTGCTGATCGTCGATGATGACGGCCCGTTTCTGCGCCGGCTTGCCCGGGCGATGGAAACGCGCGGCTTTGCCGTCGATACCGCCGAAACGGTAAGCGACGGCATTGCCCGCTCCAAGGCCGCGCCGCCAAAATATGCGGTGGTCGATCTGAGGCTGGCGGATGGCAATGGGCTGGAGGTGATCGAGGCCATCCGGCAGAACCGCGACGATACGCAAATCGTCGTTCTCACCGGCTATGGCAATATCGCCACCGCCGTGACCGCCGTGAAGCTTGGGGCGCTGGACTATCTCGCCAAACCCGCCGATGCGGACGATGTCTTTAATGCGCTGACGCAGCGCAAGGGCGAGAAGACGGAAGTTCCTGAAAACCCGATGTCGGCAGACCGGGTGCGGTGGGAGCATATTCAGCGGGTTTATGAAATGTGCGAGCGCAATGTTTCGGAGACGGCTCGTCGGCTCAACATGCATCGGCGAACTTTGCAGCGCATTCTCGCCAAACGCGCGCCCAAATAACGGCATTTATTCCCCGAAGCTACGCCCGGTCGTCCATTCCGCCAGCATCAGCCGGGTGGCGGCGGTTCTGGAAAAATCCAGCATCACCGATTTGCGCGTCGCCGGCGGCAATTTATGCTCCGGCGCATCACGCAGCATATGGGCGCCATATCCATCCGACAGGATCAACCCGCATTCCTCCGGGAATATGTCGGTCGGTACTTCCGGATGGGTGGCGAAAAACAGCCGGTCGCAATGCAGGCGGTATTCCGGCCATTTGCGATCGACCCGGAAATCCTCGATCGAGGATTTGATTTCGATGATCCAGATCTCACCCTTGACCGACAGGCTGATCAGATCCGCCCGTCGCCCGCTTGCAAGCGGCAGTTCCGGCAGAACCGAATGGCGCATTTCATGCAGAAGCACCTGAACGCCGCGACGCACCAGCATCGCCTTGTCCGACTGGCGACCATCTATTAACGGATTGTTGTTGGTAACGGAAAGAATAGTCATGGATAATGGCTGCTGAAGCGTTTGGCCTATTGTTGCAAAAAGGCAATCAACCGGCAATTTTAAATGCCTATCCGTTTCGCGGCGGCGCAACGGCTTGCCAAGAGCGGCTGAATGGAAAATAACCGATTTATCCAATTAAGCCTACTCCTTCGCACAATTTGGCGAATTTTCCGCGAGAACGACATGCGCATCCGTACTTCATTGACCGCACTCGGTCTGACGGCAGCACTGGCTCTGGCCGGCTGCGCCGAAACCACCTCCCAGTCCTCCGGCAAGGTCGCGGCGTCAGTGCCGGTTGCCGACCCGGTTCCGGCGAAAGTCGAGACCGTACAGATTTTCAACGATGTATACGGTCCCGTGACCGATGCGGGTTATGCACTGCCGGCCATTCCGATCAATCGTGTAAACGAGAAATATCGTCGCCAGATCGTCGAATTCCAGACATCCGAGCGGCCCGGCACGATCATCGTCAACACGCGCGAGCGTTACCTTTATTACATCATGTCCGGCAATCGCGCCGTGCGTTACGGCATCGGCGTCGGCAAGGCGGGTTTCGCCTGGGCCGGTGAGGCTTATGTCGCCTGGAAGCAGGAATGGCCGATGTGGCATCCGCCGAAGGAAATGGCGGATCGCAAGCCGGAAGTCGCCAAATATGTCGAGGCCGGCATGGGTCCGGGTCTTACCAACCCGCTCGGCGCACGCGCCATGTATCTCTTCAACGAAAAGGGACAGGATACGCTGTTCCGCATTCATGGCTCGCCCGAATGGGCCTCGATCGGCACCGCCGCTTCTTCCGGCTGCATCCGCATGATCAACCAGGATGTGATCGATCTTTACAGCCGCGTGCGGCCGGGCCGCAGCTCCAAGGTCATCGTGATCCAGTAAGCTTCTTACGAGACAAAGAAAAAGCCGCCGGGAATTCCACGGCGGCTTTTTTATGTATGGAACGGCCTGGGCCACCCTTCAGGCAGCCTGCTTCGCTTTCAGTTCCAGGCGGCGGCGGTGCAGAACCGGCTCAGTATAACCATTCGGCTGTTCACGCCCCTTGAGCACCAGCTCGACAGCCGCCTGAAACGCAACCGATCCGTCAAAATCCGACGCCATCGGCAGATAGGCGGGGTCGCCGGCATTCTGCCCGTCGACGACGGCGGCCATCCGCCTCATGGTCTCGATGATCTGCGCTTCCGTCACCACGCCATGGCGCAGCCAGTTCGCCATATGCTGTGCGGAAATGCGCAGCGTGGCGCGGTCTTCCATCAGCCCGACATTGTTGATGTCCGGCACCTTGGAGCAGCCGACACCCTGATCGACCCAACGCACGACATAACCGAGAATTCCCTGGGCGTTATTGTCGAGTTCACGCTGGATTTCCTCCGGCGTCCAATTGGGGCGCGGGGCGACCGGGACCGACAGGATATCGGAGAGCTTCGCGCGGCCACGGCTCTTCAGCCCTTCCTGAACGGCAGCGACATCGACCTTGTGATAATGCGTGGCATGCAGGGTCGCCGCCGTCGGCGAAGGCACCCAGGCCGTGTTGGCGCCGGCCTTGGGATGCGCGATCTTCTGCTCCAGCATGGCCGCCATCAGATCCGGCATGGCCCACATGCCCTTGCCGATCTGCGCGTGGCCGGAAAGGCCGCATTCCAGTCCAATATCGACGTTCCAGTTCTCGTAAGCGGCGATCCAGGCGGCCTGTTTCATGTCGCCCTTGCGGATCATCGGCCCCGCTTCCATCGAGGTATGGATCTCGTCGCCGGTACGGTCGAGGAAACCCGTATTGATGAAGACAACGCGATCCTTCGCAGCGCGGATGCTTTCCTTGAGGTTGACCGTGGTGCGGCGCTCCTCATCCATAATGCCCATCTTCATGGTGTTCGGCGCCATGCCGACAAGGTTTTCGACGCGGGAGAATATCTCGTTGGCGAAAGCGACCTCTTCCGGCCCGTGCATCTTCGGTTTGACCACATACATGGAGCCGGCGCGGGAATTCTGCTGCCGCCCGGAGGGGCCGACATCGTAAAGGGCGATCAACGCCGTGACGATGGCATCCATGATGCCTTCCGGCACCTCGCGGCCATCCCGATCAAGGATCGCCGGATTGGTCATCAGATGCCCGACATTGCGCACCAGCATCAGGGAGCGGCCGGGCAGAGTAAGCGCGGAACCATTGGGGGCGGTGTAATAACGATCCGGGCTGAGGCTGCGGGTGAAAGTCTTGCCGCCCTTGGAAACCTCTTCCGTCAGGTCGCCGCGCATCAGGCCAAGCCAGTTGCCATAGACGAGCACCTTGTCTTCGGCATCGACAGCAGCGACTGAATCCTCGCAATCCATGATGGTCGTCAGCGCCGATTCGAGAATGACATCGGAAATGCCTGCTCTGTCGCCCCTGCCGATTTCGGTCGAGGGATCGATGACGATCTCGGTGTGCAGACCATTCTTGCCCAGCAGGATCGCTGTGGGCTTTGTCGCTTCACCGCTGAAGCCCTTGAATTGGGCGGCATCCCTGAGGCCGGTCGTGGCGTCGCCGATCGCAAGCGACAACAGGCCGTCCACGATCTTGAAGCCTGTCGCATCGGACCAGCTTCCCGTTTCGAGCGGCGCGGAGTCATCAAGGAAGTTGCGCGCCCAGGCGATGACCTTTTCGCCGCGCTTCGGATTATAGCCCCTGCCCTTTTCGGCGCCATCGGCATCGGCAATGGCATCCGTGCCATAAAGCGCATCATAAAGCGAACCCCAGCGGGCATTCGCGGCGTTCAGCGCATAACGCGCATTCATGACGGGAACAACGAGCTGCGGGCCGGCGACAACGGCAATTTCCGGGTCGACATTGTTGGTCTCCACCGTGAAGGCGGGACCTTCCGGCAGCAGATAACCGATCTCCTTCAGAAAACCCTCATAGGCACCAAAATCCGAGGGAGCGCCGTTCTGCCGGTACCAGCCATCGATTTTTTCCTGCAGCGCATCGCGCTTTGCAAGCAGCTCACGGTTCTTCGGGGAAAGCTCGTGCACGATGGCCGAGAAACCTTCGAAGAAGGTTTCGCCGTCCAGACCCGTGCCCGGCAGCACCTCACCCGTCAAAAAGGCATAAAGCCTGTCATCGATGGAAAGACCGAATTTATCCGTGCGGCTCACATGCTTCTCCTCTATTGTGAAGGCACAGATTGGACGCTGAGACGGTCGCTCGTCAATTGCGACAGTCAGCCAAATATTATTTCCATTTTGGAAACAATATAGCCGATCGTCGTCTTTTTTTACAAAAGAGCCTGCAAATCCTTGATACGGTCATTCACCAGCCAGCCGTAATAATTTTCCTCCGGCAGCAGGGGCTGCTCGCCGCCTGCGGCGCGCTGACGGTTCTTCTGGGCAAGAGCCGCCGCCCGCTGCTGCGAACCGCCGACATTATAAAGCGTCGAGGTCACGCCTGGATTTTTCGAAATATCCATATCGGCAATCGACCTGTAATCGTCGATCGACTTGCGGATGGAGGCAGCCATGAAGGCCAGCGACCGGTCCGGGTCCATGATTGCGGTATAAACCGCGGTGGCGTCGTTCTCATCCAGCTTTTCGTAACCGGAGGTTCTCGACACCATGTCGGACAACATCAGCGCCGTCAGCGGGTTGATCTGGCCGAGCCCGAAGGTCTGGCCGGCATAAAAGGGCTGAAAAAATACGGCGCTGAAACGGTTGTTCGGGTAAGCGACCCCATCCACCGTCCTGCCGCGGAAGCTGCCGTCCCAGACGTCTTCCCGGCAGTTCCACAGGCTGTAGGAGTCCTTTTTCGACTGGCATTTGGAAAATTGCGAATGCGTCAGAAACTGCGCAATCGTCTCGTCCTTGTAGCCGAAACGGAAGCTGCTGCCGGCATAGGAGGCGGCCTTGACATAATAGGACTGCAGCCGGTCATAGGCATCGACATTATAGGTATGTTCGCCGACGATTGCGCCGATCATGTGGATCGGATCGATGCCGTAACGTCCTGCGGTCGACTTGATCTTGGCGATCAGCGCCTTGTCGGAGGACAGAAGGTCTATCACCTTCTGATATTTGCGTTCAAAAGAACTGTTGGACGCCTTGGTTCTGCGCGCGGAAGCGCCGGGAACACCCGGCTGTTCGGCATTGCGATTGCCCGGGGGAACGACCGTCGCGGCCTCGGCATAAGAAGACGAAACGACGGAAACCGCCAGAGCCACGGCAAATGCCAGAAGAGTTTTGCGCACGAGCGACTGCCTTTTCTCGAGCCGGCCATTCCCGGCATGACAAGCGGAAAACCGGACCACTCCACGAAAGCGGTTCCAACCGGAATGCAGCCCTTCCCATAAACAAAATGCGGGCTGAATGCGAGATGAGGCAGATAAAATAAAAGAGTGCGGCAAATATGGCCGCACTCTTCTGTCTCGGATCCCTGAAGTCTTCAGAGAATATAGCGGGACAAGTCCGTATCGGCGGCAAGATCGCCGACATGTTTGCGGACATATTCCTGATCGATCTTGACTGCGGAGCCGCCGCGATCCGGTGCGTTGAAGGAAATCTCGTCCAGAACACGCTCCATCACGGTCTGCAGGCGGCGGGCACCGATGTTTTCAACGGACGAATTGAGATGGACAGCCACATCGGCCAGCGCGTCGATAGCGTCATCGGTGAAATCGAGGTCGAGTTCTTCCGTCGCCATCAGCGCCTTGTATTGGCGAATGAGGCTTGCTTCCGTCTCCGTCAGGATACGGCGGAAATCCTCCTTGGTCAGCGGCTTCAACTCGACGCGGATCGGCAGGCGACCCTGAAGCTCCGGCAGGAGGTCCGACGGCTTTGCCACATGGAAGGCACCCGAGGCGATGAAGAGGACGTGGTCGGTCTTCACCGGCCCGTATTTCGTCGAAACCGTCGTGCCTTCGACAAGCGGCAACAGGTCGCGCTGCACGCCTTCGCGAGACACCCCGGCACCCATGCCGCCGTCACGGGCAGCGATCTTGTCGATTTCATCGAGGAAGACGATGCCGTCATTTTCAACCGACTTCACCGCCTCGCGCTGGATCATCTCATTGTCGAGCAGCTTGTCGGATTCGTCGCGGATGAGATCGGCGTAGGATTTCGACACCGTGGTCCGGACCTTCTTGGTGCGTCCACCCATGGCCTTGCCGAACATTTCCGACAGGTTGAGCACGCCGATATTGGCGCCCGGCATGCCGGGGATCTCGAAGCCGGGCATGCCCGAGCCGCTGTCGGCCACCTCGATATCGATTTCCTTGTCGTCCAGCTCACCATCGCGCAGCTTCTTGCGGAAGCTTTCACGCGTGCCGGGCGATGCCGTTGCGCCGACCAGCGCATCAAGCACCCGCTCCTCGGCGCTCTGATGCGCCTTGGCCTGTACTTCGGCACGCTTCTTTTCGCGCACGAGGCCGATGCCGATTTCAACCAGATCGCGGATGATCTGCTCGACATCGCGGCCGACATAACCGACTTCGGTAAACTTGGTCGCCTCGACCTTGATAAAGGGCGCACCGGCCAGCTTGGCAAGGCGGCGGGAAATCTCCGTCTTGCCGACACCGGTCGGCCCGATCATCAGAATGTTTTTCGGCATGACTTCGTCGCGCAGGCTCTCATCGAGCTGGTGGCGGCGCCAGCGGTTACGCAGCGCAATAGCGACCGCACGCTTGGCCTCATGCTGGCCGATGATGAAACGGTCGAGTTCCGAGACGATTTCCCGGGGAGAAAAAGTGGTCATTCTATCCTCTCGGCTTTCCTGCTCCGGCCGGCCATTCCGGCCCGGCCCGCAGGACCCATTGGTGAGAAAATCGGGTGAGAAACAGGCTTATTCGGCGTCGAGCGTTTCGACGACGAGATTGTGGTTGGTATAAACGCAGATATCGGCGGCGATATCGAGCGACTGGCGCGCCACCTCTTCGGCCGACTTGTCCGTGTCCATCATGGCGCGGGCCGCGGCGAAGGCATAGTTGCCGCCGGAGCCGATGGCGATCGCGCCGTGTTCGGGTTCCAGCACATCGCCATTGCCGGTGATGGCAAGCGTGGTCGATTTATCGGCCACCAGCATCATGGCTTCGAGATTGCGCAGATATTTATCCGTGCGCCAGTCCTTCGCGAGTTCCACGGCGGCACGCATGAGCTGACCGGGATATTGCTCGAGTTTCTTTTCGAGACGGTCGAGCAGCGTGAAGGCATCCGCCGTCGCACCGGCAAAACCGGCAATCACCTCACCCTTGCCGATGCGGCGAACCTTGCGGGCATTGCCTTTCATGACGGTCTGGCCAAGGCTTACCTGCCCGTCGCCAGCCATGACGACCTTGCCGCCCTTCCTGACTGTAATAATCGTTGTCATCAAACACCTGTCTGCCCTGCCGGGCCTGGGGTTAACGGGCCGGGATGCGGCCCTCTGCGGTTCTATGTAAGTTTGCTTTTCACGATTGCAATCTTCGGGGCGGCAGGCCGTTTTCCACTTGTCATGCAAGACGATGGAACAACTGGATATTTGTGTCCCGTGCTGATAAGGAACGGCAACATTTTCACGGAGCGGCCAAAATGGCAGAACGTAAAGGCGAGATTATCCGCAAGACCAACGAAACCTCGGTTTCGGTGCGCGTGGATATCGACGGCACCGGCAAATCGCAAATTTCCACCGGCGTGGGATTTTTCGACCATATGCTGGACCAGCTCAGCCGCCATTCGCTGATCGACATGGACATCGAGGTTCAGGGCGACCTGCATATCGATGACCACCACACCGTGGAAGATACCGGCATCGCCATCGGCCAGGCCATTGCCAAGGCGCTGGGCGACCGGCGCGGCATTACCCGTTACGCCTCACTTGATCTCGCCATGGACGAGACGATGACCAAGGCTGCCGTCGATATTTCCGGCCGGCCCTTCCTTGTGTGGAACGTCAATTTTTCCGCGCCGAAGATCGGTACTTTCGATACCGAACTGGTGCGCGAGTTCTTTCAGGCGCTGGCGCAGAATGCCGGTATTACGCTGCATATCCTGAACCATTACGGCGCCAACAACCATCATATCGCCGAAACATGCTTCAAGGCCGTTGCCCGCGTTCTTCGCACGGCAACCGAGATCGACCCCCGGCAGGCAGGCCGCGTTCCCTCCACCAAGGGCATGCTGGCCTGACGCCAAAGCTGTCAGGAAGCCCATGACAAGCTATCTCGTTCTGGAAGCCCCCAACGGGCCGGACAGGGACCACAAGACGACCCGCTTCATCGCAGACCGTTTCGTCTGGCTGGCTCTCATTGCGCCCTGGCTGTGGCTCACCATCAACCGGCTGTGGCTGGCAACGGCTCTCGTTGTCATCGCCACGCTTCTCGTCGGGCAAATTTCGATGTTGGCCGGATTCGAACCTGCCGGAATTCTGTGCGGTTTCGCCATCGGGCTGATCACGGCGCTGGAGGGACGCGATTTTCTTGTCCGTCACCTGATCCGCAAAGGCTGGAAGCTGACATCCATCATTTCCGCCCCTGATCTTTCGAGTGCGGAAGACATATATTTCTCCAGCCTCTCCGAAAATGCCGGCACAGCGGAACAGCTGTCCCAGCCGGTCTGGACCCCCTCGCCGCAAAAGAGCGGCGACAAAAACTTCGTCAACGATCCCGCCGGATCGTTTCTTTTCGACTTGAATGGAAGGCGCTGACATGCGTGTCGCGATTATCGACTATGGTTCGGGCAATCTGCGTTCGGCCACCAAGGCTTTCGAGCGTGCCGCCCGCGAGGCCGGCATCAATGCCACCATCGACCTGACCGACAAGCCGGATCACGTCGCTTCGGCAGACCGTATCGTCCTGCCGGGCGTGGGTGCCTATGCGGATTGCCGTGCCGGCCTTGATGCCGTTCCCGGCATGCATGAAGCGCTCATCGAAGCCGTCGAGAAAAAAGCCCACCCCTTCCTCGGAATCTGCGTCGGCATGCAGCTGATGTCGTCGCGCGGACTGGAAAAGACCGTCAGCACCGGGCTCGGCTGGATCGAAGGTGACGTCGTGGAAATGACGCCGTCCGACGCCAGCCTCAAGATCCCGCAGATCGGCTGGAACACGCTGGAAATCCGCCACGCCCACCCGCTGTTCGACGGCATCAAGACCGGCGCGGACGGATTGCACGCCTATTTCGTGCATTCCTATCATCTGGCGGCCAAGCATTCGACGGATGTCATCGCCACCACCAATTATGGTGGCGCGATGACGGCTTTCGTCGGCCGTGACAATATGGCGGGGGCGCAGTTCCACCCGGAAAAAAGCCAGACGCTCGGCCTCGCCCTGATTTCCAATTTCCTGCGCTGGAAGCCCTGACATGATTCTTTTTCCCGCAATCGATCTCAAAGACGGTGAGTGCGTTCGCCTGAAACTCGGCGATATGGACCAGGCCACCGTCTATAATACCGATCCCGGCGCCCAAGCGAAGGCCTTCGAGGATCAGGGGTTTGAATGGCTGCATGTGGTCGATCTCAACGGCGCTTTTGCCGGAGAGACGGTCAATGGCGCAGCGGTCGATGCCATTCTCAAAGCCACGAAAAACCCGGTGCAACTGGGCGGCGGCATTCGCACGCTCGATCATATCGAGGCCTGGCTGAGCCGCGGGCTTGCCCGTGTCATTCTCGGCACGGTCGCGGTACGCGATCCGGTTCTGGTCATCGAGGCCTGCAAGCGTTTTCCCGGCCAGGTCGCCGTCGGCATCGACGCCAAGGGCGGCAAAGTTGCCGTGGAAGGCTGGGCGGAAGCGTCCGCACTCGGCGTCATCGAACTGGCCAAACGTTTCGAAGGTGCCGGCGTCGCCGCCATCATCTATACTGACATCGATCGTGATGGCATCCTGGCCGGCATCAACTGGGCCTCGACGCTGGAACTGGCCGACGCCGTTTCCATCCCGGTCATAGCCTCAGGCGGCCTTGCCTCCATCGACGACATCAAGCGCATGCTGCAGCCGGATGCCGCCAAGCTCGAGGGCGCGATTTCGGGCCGTGCGCTTTATGACGGCCGCATCGACCCCGCCGAGGCGCTTGCCCTCATCAAGGCCGCCAAGGAGGTAAACGCATGACCCTCAAAGCCCGCGTTATTCCCTGCCTCGATGTGAAGGACGGCCGCGTCGTCAAGGGTGTGAACTTCGTCGACCTGATCGATGCCGGCGATCCCGTCGAAGCGGCAAAAGCCTATGATGCGGCGGGTGCGGACGAACTCTGCTTCCTCGACATCACCGCCTCCTCGGACAATCGCGACACGATCTTCGACGTCGTCTCGCGCACCGCTGACCATTGCTTCATGCCGCTGACCGTCGGCGGCGGGGTTCGCAGCGTCGCGGACATCCGCAAGCTGCTCCTGTGCGGCGCCGACAAGGTCTCGATCAATTCCGCAGCCGTCAAGGATCCGGATTTCGTGGCGCAGGCAGCCGACAAGTTCGGCAACCAGTGCATTGTCGTTTCCATCGATGCCAAGCGCGTTTCGAAGGACGGGGAGGAAGGCCGCTGGGAAATCTTCACCCATGGCGGACGCCAGCCAACCGGCATCGACGCCGTGGAATTCGCCATCAGGATGGTCGAACGAGGTGCGGGCGAATTGCTTGTCACCTCGATGGATCGCGACGGGACCAAGAGCGGTTACGATATCGGCCTGACGCGCAGCATTGCCGATCAGGTTCGCGTACCCGTGATCGCGTCCGGTGGCGTCGGCACGCTGGACGATCTGGTGGCAGGCGTTCGCGACGGTCACGCGACTGCGGTGCTGGCCGCTTCCATCTTCCACTTCGGCACCTATTCGATCGGGCAAGCCAAGAGCTACATGGCCGAGCATGGCATCGCCATGCGTCTCGACTGATTGCAGGAACTTCCCATGAGCGCATTTTCCCTTTCCGATCTGGAACGCATCGTCGCGACACGCGCCGCTGCCTCGCCTGATAAATCCTGGACGGCCAAGCTGGTTGCGGCGGGCCAGGAACGTGCAGCGAAAAAACTCGGCGAAGAGGCGGTGGAAACCGTCATCGCAGCCATCGCGAAAGACCGTGACGGGCTGAAGAACGAGGCCGCCGACCTGCTTTACCATCTGCTGGTGGTGCTGAAGATCGCCAATATTCCCTTGAGCGACGTTTTTGCCGAGCTGGAGCGCCGGACCGGGCAAACCGGCCTTGCGGAAAAGGCGGCGAGGCCGACATCATGAATGTCACGGCAGGCAGCGGGGAGAGAGGCATGCCAGGCACACTCGATCATTTCCGACCGGATGAATATTCGCCTTACCACTTCTTCAGCTCGGAAGAATGGGCGAAGTTTCGCGCCGACACGCCGCTGACGCTTTCCGCCGACGAGGTCAAACGGCTGCGATCGCTGGACGACCCGATCGATCTGGACGAAGTACGGCGCATCTATCTGTCGCTGTCGCGCCTTCTGTCTTCCCATGTGGAGGCGTCGCAGCTGCTGTTCGAACAGCGCAACCGCTTCCTCAACATGGCGGATGTCAACAAGACGCCCTTCGTCATCGGTATTGCCGGCTCCGTGGCGGTCGGGAAATCGACGACGGCGCGTATCCTGAAGGAGCTTCTGGCCCGCTGGCCTTCCAGCCCGAAGGTCGATCTCATCACCACCGACGGATTTCTCTATCCGAACGAGATATTGCGGCGTGAAAACCTGATGGAGCGCAAGGGCTTTCCGGAAAGCTACGATATCGGCGCACTCTTACGTTTCCTGTCGGCGATCAAGGCGGGCCAGCCGAATGTCAAGGCGCCGCGCTATTCGCACTTGACCTATGACGTGCTGCCAAACGAATTCACCGTCATCGACCAGCCTGACATCCTGATCTTCGAAGGCATCAACGTGCTGCAATCCCGTGACCTGCCGGCCGGCGGGCGCATCGTGCCGATCGTTTCCGACTTCTTCGATTTCTCGATCTATATCGATGCCGACGAGGACTTCATTCACAACTGGTATGTGAACCGGTTCATGAATCTGAGACAGACCGCCTTCCGCGACCCGAATTCATTCTTCAACCGTTATGCATCGATCAGTGAAGAAGCGGCGCTCAGCATTGCCGAAGGCCTCTGGCAGAACATCAACCTGAAGAACCTACGCCAGAACATCGTGCCGACACGCCCGCGTGCCGATCTTATTCTGCGCAAGGGCAAAAACCACCTGATCGACACGGTGGCGCTTCGCAAATTGTAAGAGACGCCGCGCAAAGCGGCGTCCCATCAAACCGGTGAAGTCCGTTATTACGCAAGATCGGGAATGCGCAGAACCTGGCCGGGATAAATCTTGTCGGGATGGGTCAGCATCGGCTTGTTGGCTTCGAAGATGATGTTGTTCTTCGCACCATTGGCCTTGCCATATTGCGCTTCCGCGATCTTCCAGAGATTGTCGCCCTTCTTGACCGTGTAGAAGACGGGTTCCTTCGCCGGCGCTTCGGCCACTTTCAACTCGCCGGCCTCGACCTTGGAAATGCCGAGCGTATTGCCGACCGCGATGACCGCCTTTTCGAAAACCGACTGATCGGCCACGTCGCCCTTCAGAACGACCTTGTCGTCCACCACCTCGACCTGAACCTTGTCCGTGCCGAGATCGTGGGAAGCGAGTTCCTTCTTGACCGCGTCGACATCCGGCGCGTCATCGCCGCCGATGCCAAGCTTTTTTCCAGCTTCCTTGATGAAATTGAACAGACCCATAGCACCCTCCTTGGTTGTAGGGAGGCTTACCAGACGATATTTGAAGCTCCATGACAAGGGCGAAACATTCGTCGCCACGTCGGGAGCTAATCGCCCGAGGGCTTGCCACGCATTTTCTTGATATCGGAACGGCCGGACTTTGCCTTGAGGCGGCGCTCGACTGAACCCTTGGTGGGTTTGGTGGCCTTGCGCACCGGCGGCGGCGGGGCGGCGGCTTCCAGGATCAGTTCCTTCAGCCGCTCGCGCGCATCCTCGCGATTGCGCTCCTGACTTCGAAACCGGCTGGCCTCGATCATCAGCACACCATCTTTCGAAACGCGCCGACCGCCAAGCCGGATGGCATTGACCTTCACCCGATCCGAGAGGGAGGGAGAATTGGCAATGTCGAAAAACAGCTGAACAGCCGTCGAGACCTTGTTGACGTTCTGCCCGCCCGGTCCGCCTGCCAGCACGAATTGCTCCGTCAGCTCCCAGCCGGCAATGGTGATACGGTTGCTGATGTAAAGCGGGTCGCTGGCCATGATCTTTCTCCGCGCCGGTGATGCCACAGAACGCGCGAAATGAAAACAGTGACCAAAGGAAGAGCCCGGCAAAAGAAACCCGGCACAAGGCCGGGCTCCCTCCTCCTCACAAATGAGGCTTTATTATTCTGCAGCGAGCAGAAGGCCCGGGGCTGCGTCGCGAACCTTGCTGTCGACGTGATCTTCGAACTTGGTGAAGTTCGTGACGAACATCGACACCAGCTTCTTCGCCTGCGCGTCGTAAGCCGCGCCATCGGCCCAGGTCGAACGTGGATCGAGGATCGCGCTGTCGACGCCATCAAGCGACAGCGGCACGGCGAAACCGAAATTCGCATCGGTGCGGAATTGTGCATCCTTCAGCTCGCCGGTCAGCGCAGCCGTTAGAAGCGCGCGTGTCGCCTTGATGGGCATGCGCTTGCCGATGCCGTAGGCGCCGCCGGTCCAGCCGGTGTTGACCAGCCAGCAATCGACGCCGTGCTTGCCGATCAGCTCACGCAGCAGGTTGCCGTATTCCGCCGGGTGGCGCGGCATGAAGGGTGCGCCGAAGCAGGTGGAGAAGGTGGCTTCCGGCTCGGTCACGCCCTTTTCCGTGCCGGCAACCTTTGCGGTGTAACCGGAGAGGAAGTGGTACATGGCCTGTTCCGGCGTCAGCCGGGCGATCGGCGGCAGCACGCCGAAGGCATCCGCCGTCAGCATGATGATGGTTTTCGGATGGCCGGCAATGCCCGTTTCCGATGCATTCGGAATGAAGTGCAGCGGATAGGCGCTACGGGTGTTTTCCGTCAGCGAATTGTCGTTGAAATCCGGAACGCGGTTTTCGTCCAGCACGACGTTTTCGAGAACCGTGCCGAAACGATTGGTCGCAGCGTAAATTTCCGGCTCGGCCTCGGACGAAAGCTTGATGGCCTTGGCATAGCAGCCGCCTTCGAAATTGAAGATGCCGTGTTCGCCCCAGCCATGTTCGTCATCGCCGATCAGCGTGCGCGACGGATCGGCCGACAGCGTGGTCTTGCCGGTGCCGGAAAGGCCGAAGAACACGGCGGAATCGCCTTCAGGACCGACATTGGCCGAGCAATGCATCGGCATCACACCCTTGGCCGGCAGCAGGTAGTTCAGCACCGTGAAGACCGACTTCTTGTTTTCACCGGCATAGGACGTGCCGCCGATGAGAACGAGGCCATTCGTCAGATCGCAGGCGATGACGGTTTCCGAACGCACGCCGTGACGGGCCGGATCGGCCTTGAAGCTCGGCAGGTTGATGATGGTGAGCTTCTGCTTGAAGCCCGCCAGCTTTTCCCGCTTCGGCCGGATCAGCAGGTTGCGGATGAACAAAGAATGCCAGGCGAGCTCGGTAACGACGCGGGTGGGCAGCGCATTTTCCTCATCGGCGCCGCCGATCAGGTCCTGCACGTAAAGCGTCCTGCCGGCGGCATGGGCCAGCATGTCCTGGCGCAGCAGCTCGAAATTTTCCGGCGACAGCGGCTTGTTGTTGTCCCACCAGATATTGTCTTCGGTGGAGGCGTCGCGAACGACGAATTTATCCTTCGGCGAACGGCCCGTATGCTGGCCGGTGACGGCGCGCAATGCACCATCGATGGTCAGTTCGGCCTCGCCGTTGCGGATTGCCTCTTCGTATAATTCGCTCTCGTTGAGGTTATAAAAGACGCGGGAAGCCTCACCCAGTCCGAGTTCCGCAACTCCATTGGCAGGATTATGAACCCCAAGCTCGTTCATGACGCGTTCCTTGTTAATGACGATAAGGCTGTTGAAATTTTCACGGAAAATACGTGGCGGCTTTTGGAAACGCAAGAGCCAAACTTTAAAAAACTTAGTGATTTCAATATATTAATCGATTTAAAAGATTTTATTTCTTTTTAAATCGGTTGAAGACGCATTAAAATCCAGCTCCGGCGTTTTTACGAAATCCCCTCGTCGCGCGCCCTCCGATTTGGTGCGAGTTTTCCTTTGCCACAATTTGTTCCACCTTTATACTCAAGAGAGTGGCTCACGGCGCACAACCTTGGCTGGGTGAATGTCGGGAGTTACGAGAAAATGACGATGGAGACCAACTACATGCAGACGATCGCGCTTGTCGACGATGACCGGAATATCCTCACTTCGGTATCGATCGCGCTTGAAGCCGAAGGCTATCGGGTCGAAACGTATACGGACGGCGCCTCCGCGCTTGACGGGTTGATCGCCCGTCCGCCGCAGCTCGCCATTTTCGATATAAAGATGCCACGCATGGACGGCATGGAGCTTTTGCGGCGCCTCCGCCAGAAGTCGGATCTGCCGGTGATCTTCCTTACCTCCAAGGATGAAGAGATCGACGAATTGTTCGGCCTGAAGATGGGCGCCGACGACTTCATCACCAAACCCTTCTCGCAGCGTCTTCTGGTGGAACGCGTCAAGGCGATCCTGCGCCGCGCCAGCAGCCGCGACGCCTCGCCCGCTGCCGGCGGCACGCTGAAGCCGACGGCCGACCAGCAGGCGCGCACGCTGGAACGCGGGCAGCTGGCCATGGACCAGGAGCGGCATACCTGCACCTGGAAGGGCGAGCCGGTCACGCTCACCGTCACCGAATTCCTCATCCTGCATTCGCTGGCGCAGCGGCCTGGCGTGGTGAAAAGCCGCGACGCGCTGATGGATGCCGCTTATGACGAGCAGGTCTACGTGGACGACCGCACCATCGACAGCCATATCAAGCGGCTTCGCAAGAAGTTCAAACTGGTCGATGGCGACTTCGATATGATTGAAACGCTTTATGGCGTAGGATATCGCTTCCGCGAAGCGGCCTGAATCGGCGCGCAAATCGGAAGAGACCACCCCAAGAGTGGTGGCGAGGACTTGAATACGTGCTGAAGAAAACGCCGGAAACCGTCTCGGATAGCGACGATGCCGAAGAACGCGGCAGCGAACGCCGCCATCGTATCCATCCTTTGACGATCATCCGGCGCATTTTCGGCAATGCGGTGTTTTCCAGCCTCACCCGCCGCATTCTTTTCTTCAATGTCGCGGCAACGGTCGTTCTGGTCGGCGGCATTCTTTATCTCAACCAGTTCCGCGAGGGGCTGATCGATGCGCGGGTGGAAAGCCTTCTGACGCAGGGTGAAATCATCGCCGGCGCAATTTCCGCATCCGCCTCGGTCGACACCAATTCGATCACCATCAACCCGGAAAAACTTCTCGAATTGCAGGCGGGGCAGAGCATCACGCCCGCTCCCAATGACGAGGACTTGAGCTTCCCGATCAACCCGGAACGGGTGGCGCCGGTGCTGCGGCGGCTGATTTCGCCGACGCGCACCCGCGCGCGGCTGTTCGATGCCGACGCCAACCTCCTGCTCGATTCGCGGCATCTTTATTCGCGCGGGCAGGTTCTACGCTTCGATCTGCCGCCGGTGACGCCGGAAACCCAGACCTGGGGCGACTGGTTCACCAGCATGTTCAACCGCATGCTGCAGCCGAGCAGCCTGCCGCAATACAAGGAAGCGCCGGGCGGCGACGGCTCGATCTATCCGGAAGTGATGAATGCGCTGACCGGCGTGCGCGGCGCGGTGGTGCGCGTGACCGAAAAAGGCGAGCTGATCGTTTCGGTCGCCGTGCCGGTACAGCGCTTCCGGGCGGTGCTGGGTGTTCTGCTGCTCTCCACGCAGGCCGGCGATATCGACAAGATCGTGCATGCGGAACGGCTCGCCATCATGCGCGTGTTCGGCATCGCCACGCTGGTCAATATCGTACTGTCGCTGCTTTTGTCCTCGACCATCGCCACGCCGCTGCGGCGGTTGTCCGCCGCCGCTATCCGCGTGCGCCGCGGGGCGAGAACCCGCGAGGAGATACCGGACTTTTCGGCGCGCCAGGATGAAATCGGCAATCTTTCGATTGCGCTGCGTGAAATGACGACGGCGCTCTACGACCGCATCGATGCCATCGAAAGCTTCGCCGCCGATGTCAGCCACGAACTCAAGAACCCGCTGACCTCGCTGCGCAGCGCCGTGGAAACCCTGCCGCGCGCCAAGACCGACGAGTCGAAACAGCGGCTGACCGAAATCATCTTCCACGACGTGCGCCGCCTCGACCGGCTGATCAGCGATATTTCGGATGCGTCGCGGCTCGACGCGGAACTGGCGCGCGCCGATGCCTCTCCTGTCGATCTTGATGTGCTGATGAAGGGGCTGGTCGATATATCCCGCCAGATCGGCACCAAGAAAAAGAGTGTGACGATCGATTATACGGTGGACCGCAAGGCGGGAAGCAAGACCTCCTTCGTGGTGAATGGCCACGATCTTCGCCTCAGCCAGATCGTCACCAATCTGATCGAGAATGCCCGTTCTTTCGTGTCGGAGGAAAGCGGCCGCATCACCGTGCGCCTGTCACGCCACAAGGATCGCTGCCTCGTGCAGGTGGAAGACAACGGACCCGGCATTCAGGCGGAAGACATCGACCGGATCTTCGAACGGTTTTACACCGACCGACCGGCAAGCGAAGGCTTCGGCCAGAATTCCGGACTTGGTCTTTCCATCAGCCGCCAGATCGCAGAAGCCCATGGCGGCAGCCTGAGGGCGGAAAATGTCGTCGACAAATACGGCGTGATTTCCGGCGCGCGCTTCACCCTGTCGCTGCCGGCGGCCGAAACCCATGAACGCTGAACGCTTCAACCTGCATGCCACCGCAATCGTCGTGGACAATACCGGCATTCTCTTCACCGGACCCTCCGGCAGCGGCAAAAGCGAACTTGCCTTCAGCTTTCTGACGGAAGCCGAACGGTGTGGATTGCCGGCGGCGCTGATCGCGGACGATCAGATTTTCGTGTATCGCGACGGCGAAACGATCATTGCCGAGCGACCGGAAACGATCGCCGGCCTGCTGGAATTGCGCGGCAGCGGCATTGTTTCCATAAAAAGCGTTGCCTGCGCTCCACTAGATTTTGCCGTCACGACAGTTCTTTCAGGGACAAATCCAAGACTTCCCGAAGATGACGAGGTGTTTTCGCCGCCCTGCGGCGGGCAACTTCCGCTTCTGCGCATTCCGCTTTCCAGTCTTGCGCCCTATGGAAAATTTGCTGCACTTGCTCAGAATCTTTTTAAAACGAATGTGAAGTCCCGATGATTCGGGCGATTTTAGGCTTGCGATTCGCATTTTCCTCATCAAGATGAAATCCCACCGATGGACAGGATTGCCGCGTTGCGATAGTCGGCAATGAGAGTGCGTGTGCAAGGGAGCATTTCATGATCGGACTAGTGCTTGTCACCCATGGCAAGCTGGCTGAGGAATTTCGCCATGCGCTGGAGCATGTCGTCGGTCCCCAGAAATTGATCGAGACGGTCTGTATCGGTCCCGAAGACGACATGGATCAACGCCGGCAGGATATCATCGACGCCGTTACGCGCGCCAATGACGGCAATGGCGTCATCATCCTGACGGACATGTTCGGCGGCACGCCCTCCAATCTCGCAATTTCCGTCATGAATAACGGCAATGTCGAAGTCATCGCCGGGGTCAATCTTCCCATGCTGATCAAACTCGCCGGTGTTCGCAGCGAAGACAATATGGACAAGGCCCTTCAGGATGCATCCGATGCCGGCCGCAAATATATCAACGTCGCCAGCCGCGTTTTGAGCGGCAAATAAGAAGTCAGCCCCATGTCGCCTCTCTCCCGGGAATTGCCGATCATCAACAAGCGCGGTCTTCATGCCCGGGCATCAGCGAAATTCGTGCAGATGGTCGAGGGGTTCGACGCGACAATCACGGTTTCCAAGGACGGCATGACCGTTGGCGGCACCTCGATCATGGGTTTGATGATGCTGGCAGCAAGCCCGGGATGCAGCGTCTATGTCGAGGCTAGCGGCAACCAGGCGGAAGAAGCGCTGGCCGCGCTGGAGGCGCTGGTCGCCGACCGCTTCGGCGAAGAAGCCTGAAACGGCGCCATATAAAGACATAAAGACTTCTTTATATCATTATTGCCAGATCGTTCGCGGCCTGCTAAACCGCTGCTACGTTTAAAAGCCGGGCCGCAAGGCACGGCGTTTCTGATCTGGAGAACCTCATGAGCCTTGAGAAGGACTACATCGTCGCCGATATCAACCTTGCCGCATTCGGCCGCAAGGAACTGGACATCGCCGAAACCGAAATGCCGGGCCTGATGTCCTGCCGCAAGGAGTTCGGCGAAAGCAAGCCGCTGAAGGGTGCCCGCATTTCCGGTTCGCTTCACATGACGATCCAGACCGGCGTTCTGATCGAGACGCTGAAAGAACTCGGCGCAGATGTTCGCTGGGCCTCCTGCAATATCTTTTCGACCCAGGACCATGCCGCGGCGGCCATCGCGGCGGCCGGCATTCCGGTTTTCGCCGTCAAGGGTGAAAGCCTGACGGAATATTGGGAATATACCGACAAGATTTTCCAGTGGACCGATGGCGGTCTCTCCAACATGATCCTAGACGATGGCGGCGACGCCACCATGTACATCCTGCTTGGCGCACGCGCCGAAGCCGGCGAGGATGTGCTTTCCAATCCCGGCTCTGAAGAAGAGGAAATCCTCTTCGCGCAGATCAACAAGCGCCTCAAGGCTTCGCCCGGCTGGTTCACCAAGCAGCGCGACGCGCTGAAGGGTGTCACCGAAGAAACCACGACCGGCGTTCACCGTCTTTACGACCTCAGCAAGAAGGGCCTGCTGCCCTTCCCGGCGATCAACGTCAATGACAGCGTCACCAAGTCCAAGTTCGACAACAAATACGGCTGCAAGGAATCGCTGGTCGACGGCATCCGCCGCGCAACCGACGTGATGATGGCCGGCAAGGTCGCCGTCGTCTGCGGTTACGGCGACGTGGGCAAGGGTTCGGCCGCTTCGCTGCAGGGCGCCGGCGCCCGCGTGAAGGTCACCGAAATCGATCCGATCTGCGCGCTTCAGGCGGCCATGGACGGTTTCGAGGTCGTTCGCCTGGAGGACGTCATTTCCTCCGCCGATATCTTCATCACCACCACCGGCAACAAGGACGTGATCCGCATCGAGCACATGCGCGAGATGAAGGACATGGCCATCGTCGGCAATATCGGTCATTTCGACAATGAAATTCAGGTCGCTTCGCTGCGTAACCTCAAGTGGACGAACATCAAGCCGCAGGTCGACATGATCGAGTTCCCGAAGGGCAACCGCATCATCCTGCTCTCGGAAGGCCGCCTCTTGAACCTCGGCAACGCCACCGGCCACCCCTCCTTCGTCATGTCGGCCTCCTTCACCAACCAGGTGCTGGGCCAGATCGAGCTCTTCACCAAGCAGGGCGAATACAAGAACGATGTTTACGTACTGCCGAAGCACCTCGACGAGAAGGTCGCGCGCCTTCATCTCGAGAAGCTTGGTGTGCGCCTGACTGAACTCTCCGATGTCCAGGCAGATTATATCGGCGTTTCAAAGCAGGGTCCGTTCAAGGCGGAACACTACAGATATTAATTTCATAGTTAATATCCACTGAAATTACACAATATCTAGATGCCGTGCGCTTGACAAAGCCTACGGCATCTTTTTTGCGCGCTCTCTTTCCGCAGATTTATGAAGGCGGTATTGTCATCAGACTTGATTCGGACACGCCAAAGGGCGGCGGGGACGAAATGGGATGTCTTGTCGAAGATGCGGCACATAGGACGGAGACAGACCGGGGATGACGGTTCACAATTCGGATCTGCGCGAGCAGACGGTTCAACGCGTTGAAAACACGCAGGCTGGCGTGACATTGAGCGCGCAGGCTCTGGCGCGTTGCCGGCTGGCGATCTGCGCGGTCCGGACGGGCTTTTCACGGCTTCCCGTGCTGATGTCGGGTACGATCCTTGCCGGTTCGGCAAATGTCGCGCTGGCCCAGGACGGCCTTGTTGCAAAGACCGGGGCGCGGCTGTTCTCCTCCGGCGAAACCATCACCTATTCGCTTTTCGTCGGCATGCTTTCGGCAACACTGTTTTCCGTCGTCTGGCTGGTACGTCAGCGCGGAAATATCGAGGCCGAGAGCAGCGAGTACCGCCAGGCGCTTGCCCAGTCCCACCACAGGATGGCGAAATACGAGGCGCTGATTTCCGATAAAAGCCGTCGCATCGTCATCTGGGACGGCGCGGACAAGCGGCCGGAATTTCTCGGGCAATTGCCGGCCGAGACAGGCGCGCCGCAGGCGGATCAGGATTTTCTGGCCTTTGGTCGCTGGTTGAAACCCTCTTCCGCGGGCCAGCTTGAAAAATCGATCGAAAAGCTGCGCAGCCACGCACAGAGTTTCGATCTGACCATCGAGACGCAACGCGGCGAAGTCATCGAGGTCCAGGGCCGGGTTTCCGGGGGCAACGCCTTTGCGCGTTTCATCGCGCTCAACAATCTGCGTGCCGAACTGGCCGAATTGCAGGTGGAGCGCGAGCGCCTGATCGCTTCCGTCTCGACATTTCAGGAGCTTCTGGATTCCATCGAGCAGCCCGTGTGGCGGCGCAACGGCGAAGGCGACCTCATCTGGGTCAACCACGCCTATGCGCAGGCGGTGGATGCACGCGATGCCGAGCAGGCCGTCCAGGAAAAACGCGAACTTCTGAACACCGTCACCCGGCAGAAGATACGCGCATCCGCGACACCGGAATCGCCCTATCACGATCGTATCTCGACAGTCGTTTCCGGAAACCGCACCTTCTTCGACGTCGTCGACATCAAGACGGCGGGTGGGTCCGCCGGCATCGCCATCGATGCCACCGAGGCCGAAACCATCCGCGAGGAACTCAAGCGGGTGCTGAAGAGCCATGCCGAGACGCTCGATCACCTGGCGACGCCCGTCGCCATTTTCGACGGCCGGCAGCGGCTGCAATTCTATAATCAGGCTTTTGCGACTCTCTGGGGCCTCGACCTCGTTTTCCTCGAATCCGGGCCGGACAATTCCGAGCTTCTGGACAGGCTGCGCACTGCCGGCAAATTGCCGGAACAGCTGAACTGGAAAAACTGGAAGGAAACGGCGCTTTCCGTCTACCGTTCGCTCGATACAAAGACGGACCTATGGCACCTGCCGAACGGGCAGACGTTGCGCGTGATCGCAACCGCCCATCCGCAGGGCGGCGCGACATGGGTTTTCGAGAACCTGACCGAGCAGGTCGACCTGCAGATGCGCTACAACACCTTGGTAAAGGTGCAGGGCGAAACCATCGACCATCTGGCCGAAGGTGTCGCCGTGTTCGGTGCCGATGGCCGCATTCGCCTCTCCAATCCGGCATTCCGGGCGCTCTGGGGCGTGACCGCCGGGCAGGCGGAAACCGGCACGCATATCCGCGCCATCGAAACCGCCTGCGCGCAATCCTATGACAGGCCGGATGGCTGGCGCTCCTTCAGCCAGTTCATCACCAGCTTCGATGACGAACGGCCGTCACGGCAGGGCACGCTTGAGCTGCTTTCAGGCCTTGTGCTCGACTATGCGATCATTCCGCTGCCGGATGCGCAGACCATGCTGACATTCGTCAACATGACCGACAGCGTGCGGGCAGAGCGGGCGCTCAAGGAAAAGAACGACGCCCTCCTCAAGGCCGATGAATTGAAGAATGACTTCGTCCAGCATGTTTCCTACGAGCTGCGCTCGCCGCTGACGAATATCATCGGTTTCACCGACCTTCTGAAAACGCCCGGCATCGGCCAGTTGACGGAACGGCAGGCGGAATATCTCGATCATATTTCCACCTCGTCCTCGGTTCTTCTGACCATCGTCAACGATATTCTCGATCTCGCGACCGTCGATGCCGGCATCATGCAGCTGAATTATTCGGATCACGATCTGAACGAATTGCTCGAGGACGTTTCCGTGCAGATCGCCGACCGGTTGCAGGAAAGCGGCATCTCACTCGAGATCGTCGCGCCGGCCCATCTCGGCAGCCTGGTGGCAGATCACCAGCGCCTGAAGCAGATCCTCATCAAGCTGCTGACCAATGCGATCAATTTCGCGCCGGAAGGGTCTTCTGTTGAGCTCTCCTGCCAGCGCAGCGAGGGGGATTTCGTCTTCTCGGTGGCGGACAAGGGACCGGGTATTCCCGAAGACATGCTGAAGACGGTGTTCGACCGTTTCGCGACGCGCGGCAATGGCGGCCGGCGGACCGGTGCGGGGCTTGGCCTTTCCATCGTCGAAAGCTTCGTCAGCCTCCATCACGGCACCGTCAGCATCGACAGCCGGCCCGGCAACGGCACCATCGTCACCTGCCGCATCCCATCCGGCACCCGACCGCATTCCATCGCCGCAGAATGAGCGAAGACGTCTTGCCGATCACCATTTCGCTGGCAGGAGAAGAGGACACCATCAGGCTGGGTGAAGACCTCGCGCTGGCCTTGAAGCCCGGCGATTGTCTGGCGCTGATCGGTGATCTCGGCGCCGGCAAATCCACACTTGCCCGCGCCTTCATCCGCGCAATGGCGGGCCAGCCGGATCTCGAAGTTCCGAGCCCCACCTTCACCATCATCCAGACCTATGCCGCGCGCATTCCGGTTGCCCACCTCGATCTTTACCGGCTTTCGGATGTTTCGGAACTGGATGAGCTCGGTATCGACGAGTTGCTGGAAGATGGCGTCTGCCTCATTGAATGGCCCGAAATCGCCGCAGATATTTTGCCGCCGGCCCAGACCATAAAACTGCGGCTGACGCATTCGGGGGAAGGTCGCGTGGCGGTGATGGAGGCCCCCGCCCAACAGAAGGCGCGGCTCGACCGTGTTTTCGGCATCCGCAAGTTCCTGGCACAAAATGGCCGGGGCGACGCGGTCCGCCGCTTTTTGAGCGGCGATGCTTCCACACGCGCCTATGAAACCATTTCGACCGACGGTCCCGACCTTATCCTGATGGACTGGCGACGCCCCATGAGAGGTGCGATTGTTGCCGACGGCAAGACCTATGCGGAAATCGCCCATCTTGCCCAGGATGCCCGCTCCTTCGTGGCGATCGGCGATTATCTGCGACATTGCGGCTTCTGCGCACCGGAGATTCTGGCGGCCGATACCGACCAGGGCATTCTCCTGCTAGAAAACCTCGGGCAGGAAGGGGTGCTGGCGTCTGACGGGACGCCGATGGAGGACCGTTATCTGCAAAGCGTGGCCTGTCTTGCCGCCCTTCATGAAACCCCGCGGCCCGCGCTGCTGCCGGTAAGTGACGGCAGCACCTATGAGGTTCCCCCGTTTGATCGGCAGGCGATGAAAATCGAAGTTTCCCTGCTGGTGGAGTGGTACCTACCGCACAAGCGCGGCAAGCCGCTCACCGACAGCGAAAAGAACGACTATAACGCCTTATGGGACGGTCTGATCGATTCGCTTGCCGGCTGCGAAACGGGGCTTGTGCTGCGCGATTTTCATTCGCCCAATCTGATATGGCAGCCGCAGAACAGCGGCATCCGACAGGTCGGCCTGATCGATTTTCAGGACGCGATGATCGGCCCGACTGCCTATGATCTGGCTTCCATCGTGCAGGATGCCCGGGTTACCATCGAACCCGTACTGCAAGCACGCCTGCTTCTGCATTATCTTGAGAGCAGAAGAAATACGCCTTCTTTCGATGAGGCTGCTTTTCTCAAGGCTTTCGCCATTATGTCTGCGCAGCGAAACTGCAAGCTTGCCGGCATCTGGGTGCGGTTGTTGGAACGGGATCGAAAACCCGGTTATATGAAACATATGCCGAGGACGTTCCGCTATCTCACCGCCGCGTTTTCGCATCCGGAACTTGTGCCTCTTCGGGACTGGTGCGTCCGCATGGGCATGGAATTTAACGACTAAAAGACGGTTGACCACGATGACGATCAAAAACGCGATGGTGCTGGCCGCCGGGCTCGGCACGCGGATGCGCCCGATCACGGATACGATCCCGAAGCCGCTCGTCCGGATCGCCGGCAAGCCGATGATCGACTACGCGCTTGACGCTCTAGTCGAAGCCGGAGCCGAAACGATCGTCGTCAATGTGCATCACCATGCCGAACAGATGATCGCCCACCTCGGACACCGCACCGATGCGGAAATCCTGATCTCAGATGAGCGGCCGCAACTGATGAATTCCGGCGGCGGGCTCGCAAAAGGTCTCAAGCTTCTGGAGCCCGGCCCGGTCTTCGTCATGAATGCCGATCTTTTCTGGATCGGCGAGCAGCTGAATGCGGTCAGCAATCTGCGCAAGCTTGCGCAATTCTTCAATCCTGTCCGCATGGATATGGCACTGCTGTGTGTCGATATGGATAGCACCACAGGCCATAACGGCAAGAAAGATTTCAACCTTGCCTTGGACGGCAAACTGGCGCGTTATCGCGACGATGATCCAAATCCGGTGGTTTATGCCGGCGCCATCGCCATGGATTCGCGCCTGCTTGACGATGCGCCGGCGGATGCCTTCAACCTGAATATCTATTTCGACCGCGCCATAGAAAGAGAGCGGCTTTTCGGACTGACGCTGGATGGCCACTGGATCACTGTCGGCACGCCGGACGCCATAGAAGACGCGGAACGCATCATCCGGCAATTCAGGGAAAAACGCTCTGCATGACACGCATCCCCCACGCAAAGCGCGTCCTGACGATCGCTGCGGGAACACCGTTCCTTAAAACGCTCGCGGAAACGCTGTGCGACGGGAGACTGACAGCCGGCTATAGATACGACCCTGCCGATCCGCTTTCACTGGCCAAGGTCACGATCTACGTGCCGACGCGGCGCTCGGCCCGCGTGCTGCGCTCCGAATTCGTTGATCTTCTGGGCGGTCGATCCGCCATTCTGCCGTTGATCCGGCCCTTGGGCGAAACGGATGACGATAGTGGCTTTTTCGATATCGAAAATCCCGAGATCATGGACCTCGCGCCGCCGATTTCCGGCACCGGCCGGCTGATCGAACTGGCGCGCCTCATCCTCGCCTGGCGCAACAGCCTGCCGGACGCCATCCGGGCGATCCATTCGGATTCACCGCTTGTCGCCCCCGCAAGCCCCGCCGACGCCATCTGGTTGGCGCGTGCGCTCGGCGAGGTCATCGACGCGATGGATACCGAAGAAAAGGACTGGGAGGCGCTTCAGCATCTCGATACCGGCGACCACGCCCAATGGTGGCAGCTGACGGCGGATTTCCTGAAGATAGCCAGCGTCTTCTGGCCGGCGCGGCTTGCCGAACTCAACCGTTCCTCGGCCGGCCGGCATCGCAACGCCATCCTGCGGGCGGAAGCGAACCGGCTCGCCAAATTGCCGGATACGGGGCCGATCATCGTGGCTGGCTCCACGGGCTCCATTCCGGCCGCCGCCGATCTCATCGCTGCCGTCGCCGCGCTGCCGCAAGGCACCGTCGTGCTTCCAGGCCTCGATCTTTCCATGCCCGAGGAGCAATGGCAGGCGATTGCAGAAGACCCAACCGATCCTTCGAGCCGTACCCATTCGCAATACGGGCTTTACATGCTGCTGCAAAAGCTCGGCATCCTGCGCGACGACGTGGATCAGATCGGCACCATCGATAACGACCTCGAAAAACGTGCAGCCATGTTTTCGGCAGCACTGGCGCCGGCCAAATCTACCAGCGACTGGAACCGCTGGCGCGAAGACAGGGATCCAGGCTTCTTCGACGCGGCATTCGCGACAGCCACGTTGATTGAAGCAGCCAACGAGCGCGAAGAGGCAACCGCCATCGCGGTCGCGCTCAGGCTGGCGCTGGAGGCGCCGGGCACGGGGCGACCATCCCAAGCCGCCTTGATAACGCCCGATCGGGGACTGGCGCGGCGGGTGGCGACGGAGTTGCAGCGCTTTGGCATCGAGGCCGACGATTCGGCCGGTACGCCACTTTCCGCCACGCCGCAGGCCGGCTTGACCCAACTGGCACTGGAGGCAATCCTCAGGCCCGGAGACCCGGTGCCGATCATTTCGCTTCTGAAACACCCGCTCGCCCGTTTCGGGCTTTGCGGGGACGCTTTCGCAAAAGCCTCAAAAGCGCTGGAGCTGATCGCGCTGCGCGGCGGCCGCGTTGAAACCGAAATCGGCAATCTGGAAGCGGTTCTCGATGCACAGCTCCTGGCGCAACGCGACGACCGGCACCCCCCCGCCTGGCGGGTGGCGCTGCCGGAGGGAAGCGTCGAAACCGCACGTGATCTGGCACGGCGGATTGCCGCGGCGACCGAGCCGCTCGGCTCCGCCTTCGTCCGTCGCGACCGGTCGGGCCGGGCCTTTACCGATAAATTGCCGCTTTCCGATTGGGCAGAGCGGACCGGCCGCGTGATCGAAGCCATCTGTGCGGATGACAGCAACGATCTGGCCGCATTATGGTCAGGGGAAGCCGGCGATACGCTTTCCGGCCTGTTCGGCGAATTGATGGAAAGCGGTGAGATCCTCGACGCGGACGGGCCGCAATGGGCGGATATATTCGCAGCGCTGGTGGCCGGGGAATCCATCAAGCCACGGTCCATGCGCCATCCGCGCATTTTCATCTTCGGCGCACTCGAAGCGCGGCTGCTAAGCGTCGACACCGTCGTCATCGGCGGTCTCAATGAGGGGCTCTGGCCGGGTCAGACAGCCAATAATCCGTTCCTGTCCCGCACAATGAAAACCGCCATCGGGCTGGAGCCGCCGGAACGGCGTATCGGGCAGCTGGCTCATGACTTCGAAATGGCGAACGGCACAAGGCATATCTTCTACACCCGGGCGCTGAGACAGGGCTCCACCCCCGCCGTCGCCTCCCGCTGGCTGCAACGGCTGCTGGCTCTCGGCGGGGAGGATTTTGCCGGCGAACTCAGGAAACGCGGCGAGACCTATCGGCATTGGGCCGGCCTGATCGATGAAAGCATCGAGCAGGAAGCGGCCAAGCGCCCTGCCCCAAAACCGCCGGCCGATCTGCAGCCGACCCGTTATTCCTTCAGCGAGGTGGGACGGCTGCGGCGCGATCCCTATTCGATCTACGCGCGGCGCATCCTGAAACTCGATCCGCTCGATCCGTTCAACCGCGACCCGAACGCCGCCGACCGCGGCACGCTCTATCACACGATTATCGAGCGTTATTCCCGTGAGGGTCACATTCCCGGCACGCCGGCCTCGCTTGAGGCCATGCAGCGCATTCTGGATGACTGTTTCGATGCGGAAAACCTGCCGCCGCATGTGGATGTCATCTGGCGACCACGTTTTGCGGCGGTAGCGCGCGCCTTCATCGACTGGGAGAAGGACCGCCATCCAGCCATCCGCCACAGCTTTTTCGAGGCGCGCGCCGGGCAGGAAATCGCCGAGGCGGGCATAAGGCTGACCGGCGTCGCCGACCGCATCGACATCAAGACCAACGGTCAGGCGGATATCATCGACTACAAGACCGGGCTTGCACCATCTGTCAATCAGGCGCGCGCCCTGCTCGACCCGCAGCTTGCGCTGGAAGCGGCGGCACTGATGCGAGGCGCGTTCCGCGAAGCCGGATCACCCGTGCCGGAAAACCTCATCTACGTCCGCCTTCGGCCGGGGGAGCGTTTTTTTGCCGATCAGGTCAATAACGAACATTCCAGCCGAAGCGGCAAGAGACCGCCAAAATCGGCCATGGAACTGGCGACCGAATCGATCGACCAGCTCGCCAGGTTCGTCCGCTCGCTACGTGAGGGCGAAAACGGCTTTGCCTCGCGGCTGGTGCCGGAAGAGCAGCAATCCTATGGCGGGGAATATGATCACCTCGCCCGTGTTTCGGAATGGTCGACGGCAGAACCGGGAGACGGCGATGACGATTGACCCCTTCGACGCCGGCCCCGCCGCCGATACGCCTGAGAGCTGGATCGACTGGACCAGCGCCCGACAGCGGCTTGCCTCCGATCCCGCCAGTTCCGCCTGGGTGTCGGCCAATGCGGGCTCGGGCAAGACCCATGTGCTGACCCAGCGTGTCATCCGCCTGCTACTGGCCGGATGCCGCCCGTCGGCGATTTTGTGCCTCACCTACACCAAGGCGGCGGCATCCGAAATGTCGAGCCGTGTCTTCGACCGGCTGGCGGAATGGGCTACTTTGCCGGATTCCGATCTCAAGGACCGCATCACCGCCATCGAAGGCAAAATACCGGATCGCATCAAGCTCGCGGAAGCGCGCAGGTTGTTCGCCAAGGCGCTGGAGACGCCGGGCGGGCTGAAAATCCAGACCATTCATGCGTTCTGCGAGGCTTTGCTGCACCAGTTCCCGCTGGAGGCCAATGTCGCCGGTCATTTTTCCGTTCTCGATGATCGCGCCGCCACCACGCTGCTGGCCGAAGCGCGCCGCTCTCTTCTGATGGCGGTTTCCACGGAAGGCGATGCGGAACTGGCACAGGCGCTCGCCTACGTACTCGATCGCGCGGACGAAAGCGGGCTGGAAGCGCTGCTTTCCGCCATCGTCGCCAATCGCAGCGGCCTGCGTGCTTTTCTGCTTGCGGCAAATCAATCGGGCGGCATCGATGCCCGTCTTCGGCAGGCAATGCAGATTGACCCGGGTGAAACCGAGGAAACGGCCGCAGCCGCATTCTGGCCCCTGCCCGGCCTCTCGGGGCTTGCGCTCGATACCTATCTCACCCTTGCCGATGAGGTGGGCGGATCGCGTGTCGTGGACGTGGCTTATGCGCTGAGGGAAGCAAGACGCCAGCCGGACCCGGTACGGCGGATGGAATTCATCGAAGCTGCCTTGCTGACGGCCAAGGGCGAAAAGAAGTCGGATGCCTATATCATCAACAAGGCTATGCAGAAATCCGCCCCCGATCTTGTCGATGCGCTGACGCTTTCCCGCGACCATGTCGTTGCCTGCCGCAATCGGTATCGTCTGGTGCGGATGCTGGCGGCGACCAAATGTGCCCTTGTTCTTGCCAAGAGGCTGATCGGCGATTTCGAGGATCTGAAAAAACAGCGAAGCCAGCTCGATTTCGAGGATTTGATCGAACGCGCCGCCAATCTCCTCAATCGCGACACGGCTGGCGCCTGGGTGCATTACAAGCTCGATCAGGGCATCGACCATATTCTGGTCGACGAGGCGCAGGATACCAGCCCGGTGCAATGGTCGATCATCCAGTCGCTGGCGGCGGACTTCTTTACCGGCGAAAGCGCCCGCATGGGACGGCGCACGCTATTTGCCGTGGGCGATGAAAAACAGTCGATCTATTCCTTCCAGGGCGCGCGGCCGGAACGCTTCTCGCAGGAGCGTGACGAGACCAAAAGGCGCGTTGATTCGGTGGAGCAGGCCTTTCACCGTATTCGCCTACCGCTCTCCTTCCGTTCGACGGAGGATGTACTGGCCGCCGTCGACCAGGTCTTTTCGATCCCGCAAAATGCCAGCGGTCTTAGCGCCGACAACGAGCCGGTGGAACACCGCTCCAACCGCGCCGGACATGCCGGCACGGTGGAAGTCTGGGACATGGTGGCGCCGGAAACCACAGAAGACGAGGAAGATTGGACGGCACCTTTCGATGCGCTGCGGGAAAGTGCGCCGGCCACCATCATCGCGCGCCGCATCGCAGCGCGCATCGCCGACATGATCGGACGTGAGACCATCATCGAAAAGGGCGTGGAACGCACCGTCGAGCCGGGCGACATTCTGGTTCTGGTGAGAAAACGCCATGCCTTCGTCAATGCGCTGACCCGTGAGCTGAAACGGCGCAAGAATATTCCCGTTGCAGGCGCCGACCGCCTTCGCCTGACCGACCATATCGCCGTACAGGACCTTCTGGCGCTCGGCCGGTTCGTGGTGCTGCCGGAGGATGATCTTTCGCTGGCGGCACTGCTGAAAAGCCCGCTTTTCAACCTGACGGAAGATGATGTCTTCGAGATAGCCGCCACACGATCCGAGACGGAGAGCGTGTGGCAGAGGCTGCAAGTCCTTTCGCAGGAAGAAACCGGTCGCCTTTCCATCGTAACCGACAGGCTGCAAGGATTCATCACGCTCTCCAAAACAGCCACCGTGCATGATTTCTTCGCGGCGGTTCTGACATTGCATGACGGCCGCAAGAAATTTCTCGGAAGGCTCGGCAACGAGGCGAGCGATGTTCTGGACGAGTTCCTGTCCTTTGCGCTGGATCACGAAAGAACGGGGCTGCCCGGCCTGCAGGCCTTTCTTTCCGTTCTGGAGACCGATTCACCGGAAGTGAAGCGCGAGCAGGACAAGGATCGCGGCGAAGTGCGCATCATGACCGTGCACGCCTCCAAGGGTCTTGAAGCGCCAGTGGTTTTTGTCGTTGATGGCGGCTCGAAGGCCTTCAACCATAGCCATGTGCCGAAACTGCGCTTCATAGAAGCCGGCGAAGACACCTTCCCCATCTGGCTGCCCGGCAGCGGCTTTTCCAACCATCTCATCCGCTCGGATGAAGAGCGGCTGAAGACGGCTGCGGAGGATGAATATCGCCGGCTGCTTTACGTGGCGATGACGCGCGCCGCCGATCATCTGGTCGTCTGCGGTTATCGCGGCCAAAAGGAAAATCCCGAATGCTGGCACGCCATCGTCAAGGCGGCGCTTGCGGATGATCAGGAACATTGCCGACCACAAATGTTCGCAGCCGATGGCGAGGAGTGGCAGGGGCTTTTATGGTGTAAATCCGAGGCTCGCCCCGCATTCGCCCCGCAAATGTCGCCGGAGACGCAGCAGCAGGAGGAGGACCGTACTCTTCCGGAGGGGCTTCTCGTTCCCTTGCCGCCCCTGCCCTCCCTGCCGAGGCCGCTCAGCCCCTCCGGTGCCGGCACCATCATCGATGACGGCGCGGATGATCTGGCCGTGCGTTCGCCGCTGTTCGGGGAAAAAGCGGAGGCATCCAGCCTTGCCCTGCAACACGGCCGGCTGGTGCATCGAATGCTGCAGGCGCTGCCGGATTTTGCGGAAAATGAGCGTGAAGAGGCAGCCCGCCGCTATGCCGAGCGAGCAGCCCGTTTCTGGCCCGCCGCCGAACGCGAGCATTTGATACAGGCGGTTTTGCGGGTCCTGTCTGAACCGGCAGTGCAACCGGCCTTTTCCGCCAACAGCCGTGCGGAAATATCGATCATGGGCACGATGACAATCGGCAGACAGTACTATGCCGTTTCCGGCCGCATCGACCGGCTGGCGGTGGAGGGTGATCGGGTCATTCTGGTCGACTACAAGACGAACCGCGTGCCGCCGCGCGAAGCACGCGAGATCCCCTTTTCCCACATCGCGCAGCTTGCCATCTATCGTGAAATCCTGGCACCGCTCTATCCCGGCAAGGATTTTGTCTGCGCGCTGATCTATACCGAAAATGCCGCTTTTGTGCGGGTTGGCGACGATGCCATGGCGGAGGCCCTTGCCGCAATAAAGACAAAGTGAGATACCGGGGCATTGAAATTCCGACGCGCCCGCATCACATCGATAGCGGAAAAGTTTAGCTGAAAGGAGAGCCAGATATGGCTACCGTAAAAGTCGATGCCGCCAACTTCCAGTCCGAAGTCCTCGAATCCGCCGAACCCGTCGTGGTGGATTTCTGGGCCGAATGGTGCGGTCCGTGCAAGATGATCGCACCGAGCCTTGAGGAAATTTCCTCCGAGCTCGCCGGCAAGGTCAAGGTTGCGAAGCTCAACATCGACGAAAACCCGGAACTGGCCGCTCAGTTCGGCGTTCGCTCGATCCCGACGCTCGCCATGTTCAAGGGCGGCGAAGTGGCTGATATCAAGGTTGGCGCTGCTCCCAAGACCGCGCTTTCCGCCTGGATTTCCAGCGCCGCATAAGTGCAGTCTTATGGAACTAAAAAAGCCCGGCGATAATGCCGGGCTTTTTTATTGGGGAACAGTGCCGTTCAGGGCGAGCGCGTTTCCGGCAAGATAAAGCGAGCCGCCGATCAGGATGCGTGGTGGTGGTCCTTCGGGATCGACACGACGCGACAGCTCCTCCAGAGCATGGGTGAGCGACGATGTGGGGGCCGCAACCAGTCCGGCGTCGAAGGCTGCATGTGCCAGAACGACGGGATCAATCGCCGCATCCGTACCGCCGATCGGCACGGTGAAGACATATTCGGCAATGTCGGCGAAGGCCTTGAAATAGCCCACCGGATCCTTGGTGTTGATCATGCCGGCGATGATGAAAAGCGGGCGTGGCGTCTTTTCCTCAAACCCCGCCATGGCCTCGGCAATGACTTCGCCGGCACCGGGGTTATGACCGCCATCGACCCAGATTTCCGCATCCTTCGGAGCCATTTCCGCGATTTTACCGGTCAGGATGCGCTGAAGACGGCCGGGCCATTCCACTGACGTCATGGCCTTTTCGATCATCCGTTCCGTCACTTCGAAACCGGCTGCTTTCACGGCGCGGATCGCGGCAGCGGCATTGGCGAGCTGATGGCGTCCGGGAAGCCGCGGCAGCGGCGCATCGGTCAGGCCGAATTCATCCTGATAGACCATGCGGCCAAATTCTTCATGGGCGGAAAAATCCTGCCCGTAGACCGACATTGGGCAGCCGAGCCTCTCCGCCGTGACGATGAGCGTTTCCAGCGCCGCATCATATTCCTGATGACCGATGACGACCGGCGAACCCTTTTTCATGATGCCGGCCTTTTCGGCGGCGATCAGTTCCACACGGTCGCCAAGATAGGCCTGATGGTCCAGCGAAATCGGCATGATGACGGAAACGGCCGGATTGTTGATCACATTGGTGGCATCGAAGCGGCCGCCCAGACCAACCTCAACGACGGCGGCATCGGCGGGCTGTTCCGCAAAGAGCACAAACATCGCAGCAGTCAGGATCTCGAAAACCGTGATCGTCTGGCCCGCATTGGCTGATTCAATACGGCGCAGCGCGTCGGCGAAAACGTCGTCCTCGACAAAACGGCCTTTATCGCCGGCGACGCCGATACGATACCGTTCATGCCAGTTGACGAGATGCGGCGAGGTGTGAACATGAACGGAAAGCCCTGCCGCCTCCAGCAGTGCGCGGCAAAAGGCCGTTACCGAACCCTTACCGTTGGTGCCCGCCACATGGATCACCGGCGGCATTCTGTTTTGCGGATTGCCGAGTTTTTCGAGAAGACGGGAAATTCTGTCGAGTGAAAGATCAAACCCCTTGGGGTGGAGCTGCATCAGCTCTTCAATGATCTTTTCGGCCTCACCGATCGCGGGCTTCGTCATGTCTTCCGTTCGCCTTTCAGGCGTTTTGTTTGCCATTTCTCCGCCGCCCCAAAAATGAAATCAGGCAACGTTATAGCATCATCCCGAAGGCAGTTTATGCCTCCGGGCGGCATATTTTTTTCCTCAGGCCGAAGCGGCCAGCGGAACGACGGTGTTTGCGTTATCAGCAGGCGCTTTGGTCATGATCTTGAGCAGATTGGCCAGCGTGTCGGGGATTTCGCGACGATCAATGACCATATCCACCATGCCGTGCTCCAGCAGGTATTCCGAGGTCTGGAAGCCTTCCGGCAGCTTTTCGCGAATGGTCTGCTCGATGACGCGCTTGCCGGCAAAGCAGATTTCGGCACCCGGTTCGGCGATATGGACGTCGCCCAGCATGGCATAGGAGGCTGTCACACCACCCGTCGTCGGGTTGGTCAGAACCACGATATAGGGCATGCCGGCTTCTTTGAGCATGTTCACCGCAACGGTGGTACGCGGCAGCTGCATCAGCGACAGAATGCCTTCCTGCATGCGGGCGCCGCCGGATGCAGGGAACATCACGAGCGGGCAACGCTCGGAAATGGCGCGCTCGAACGCCTTGACGATGGCCTCGCCGGCGGCGATGCCGAGCGAACCGCCCATGAACTGGAATTCATGCACGACGGCAACGATCTTCAGGCCCTTGAGCAGGCCAACGCCGGCAAGGATCGTGTCTTCCTGCTCGGTCTTTGCGCGGCTGTCGCGCAGGCGATCGGTGTATTTCTTGGAATCGCGGAATTTCAGCGGGTCCTGCGCCACCTTCGGCTGCGGCAGCGCCTCATAGACGCCGCCGTCAAAAAGATCGGCGAGGCGCGCCTTGGCCGGCATCTTCATATGGTAGCCGGAAGCGGGGATGACCCACTTGTTGTCTTCCAAATCCTTGTGGAAGACCATCTCACCCGTTTCCGGGCACTTGATCCACAGGTTCTCCGGAACCTCGGGGCGGCGGCCAAGCATGGAATTGATCCGGGGCCGAACGTAATTGGTGATCCAGTTCAACTGTCTACTCCTGACTGGGCCGCGCGCTTATTCCGCAGCGGCAAGGCGCGATGCACGCACGCCCGTTGAAAGTCCTTTTACCAGCGTCGTGACGGCCGGCACGGTATCGGCGGTCGCCTGCCCGTCCTTGGTCAGGCTGCCCGCAATCTGGTTGACGATGGCGGAACCCACCACCACGCCATCCGCCACGGCGCCGATCGCCTTGGCATGATCGGCCGTCTTGACGCCGAAACCGACACATACCGGCAGTTCCGTATGCGCCTTGATACGACCGACAGCGCCTGAGATCAACGAGGGATCGGGAAGCGCTGAACCGGTGATACCGTTCATCGAGACGTAATACACGAAACCTGAGGTATTTTTAAGGACGGCCGGCAGACGCTTGCCATCCGTGGTCGGCGTCGCCAGACGGATGAAATTGATGCCGCGCGCGAGCGCCGGAATGCAGAGTTCATCGTCCATTTCCGGCGGCAGATCGACAACGATCAGGCCATCAATGCCGGCCGCCAGCGCATCGTCCAGAAACTTCTCGACGCCATAGATATAGATCGGATTATAATAGCCCATCATCACGATCGGCGTTGCATCATCTTGCCTGCGGAATTCGCGGGCGAGATCAAGCGTGGTCTTCAGCGTCTGGCCGCCCTTCAGCGCGCGCTGGCCCGCCAGCTGGATGGCCGGGCCATCCGCCATGGGGTCGGAAAACGGCATGCCGAGTTCGATAACGTCGGCGCCTGCTTCCGGCAACGCCTTCATGATGCCAAGCGAGGTTTCGAAATCCGGATCGCCGCCCATGAAATAGGTAATCAGGGCCGGGCGATTTTCAGCGCGCAGATCGGCAAAGCGCTTGTCCATACGTGCAGTCATGATCTTATACATCCATTCCAAGGAACTTGCTGACGGTGTGGACATCCTTGTCGCCGCGACCGGAAAGGTTCATCAGGATGATTTCATCCTTGCCCATTTTTGGCGCGCGCTTGATGACTTCGGCCAGCGCATGGCTTGGCTCCAGAGCCGGAATGATACCTTCGAGGCGGGTCAGCATCTGGAAGGCGTCCAGCGCCTCATGATCCATGATCGGCACATATTCCACGCGGCCGATGTCGTTCAGCCAGGAATGTTCTGGCCCGATGCCGGGATAATCGAGGCCTGCGGAGATCGAATGGCCTTCCTTGATCTGGCCATCCTCATCCTGCAGCAGATAGGTACGGTTGCCATGCAGCACGCCCGGCGAACCGGCGGTGATCGAGGCGCAATGCTCGTCGCCTGAAAGACCCTTGCCACCGGCTTCGACGCCAACGATGCGGACATTCTTGTCATCGAGGAAAGGATGGAAGATGCCGATGGCGTTCGAGCCGCCGCCGACGGCTGCCACGACCAGATCCGGCAGGCGGCCTTCCGCCTCCAGCATCTGCGCCTTGGCTTCCTCGCCGATGACCGCCTGGAAATCGCGGACCATTTCCGGATAGGGATGCGGGCCGGCGGCGGTACCGATCAGGTAATAGGTATCCTCGACATTGGTGACCCAGTCGCGCAGCGCCTCGTTCATCGCGTCCTTGAGCGTGCCATGGCCGGCCGTGACCGGCTTCACCTCGGCGCCGAGAAGCTTCATGCGGAACACATTCGGGGCCTGACGGGCAACATCGGTCGCGCCCATGTAAACGACGCAAGGCAGGCCGAAGCGTGCGGCCACCGTTGCCGAGGCGACGCCATGCTGGCCGGCACCGGTTTCGGCAATGATGCGGGTCTTGCCCATGCGCTTGGCCAGCAGGATCTGGCCGAGGCAATTGTTGATCTTGTGCGAGCCGGTATGGTTCAGCTCTTCGCGCTTGAAATAAATCTTCGCGCCGCCGAGTTCCGCCGTCAGACGCTCCGCGAAATAAAGCGGGCTCGGGCGGCCAGTGTAGTGCGCGCCGAGATATTTCAGTTCGGCCTGAAACTCGGGATCGCTCTTGGCCTTGTCCCATTCCGCCTGCAAATCCAGGATAAGCGGCATCAGCGTTTCGGCAACGAAGCGTCCCCCGTAAATGCCGAAGCGGCCGTCCTCATCGGGACCAGCACGAAAAGAATTGGGTGTTGGCGCGTCGTTCACTTCAAGCTCCCTTTGGGCCTTTCGACCAATCATTCACCACATCGAAAAAAGCATCGATCTTGGACAAATCCTTGATGCCCGGCGCGCTTTCCACACCGGACGATAAATCCAGTCCGCTCGCCCTGGTCTCCGCCAGAGCCTCGGCGACATTATCCTTGTTCAATCCCCCGGAAAGCATGTAATCCACGCTGCCGTCAAGTGAGCGCAGGATCGTCCAGTCGAACGAGACGCCGTTGCCTCCCGGCAGGTCGGAACCGGCTGGCGCCTTGGCATCCAGCAAAAAACGGTCGGCTATGCCGATATAAGGGTCGATTTTGGCAAGATCAGCGGCATCGCGAACGGAAATGGCCTTCATCACCGGCAGGCCATACAGCGCCTTGATGTTCAGCAGCCGCTCCGGGCTCTCATTGCCATGCAATTGCAGTATATCCGGTTTTACAAGATCGACGATTTCATCGAGGTAATCATTGTCGGCATTGACGGTGACGGCGACCACCCTGGCGGCGCCACGGGCGGCTTGCGCCAGCTTGCCGGCAATATCAGGTTCGATGTTGCGCGGGCTTTTTTCAAAGAAGATAAAACCGACATGGGACGCGCCGCGCCTGACGGCGCGCTCCAGCGCTTCCGGTGTCTTCAATCCGCAAATCTTGATATCCGGTTTCATACCCGCGACCTGACATGAAATGCGACAAGAGTCGAGCCAAATCGCATCCACCCCTGATGGAATGTTTCACGTGAATCCAGATGGCGATCCAGGTCGCCGGTTTCAATCGAAATCGATGGCGTGAAGTCTGGAGCCGTGGCGTTTCAACCAGCCCTTGGCTTCATCGGTGTGCGGGCAAAGCTTTTCGCACAAGGCCCAGAATTTCGGACCGTGATTCATTTCGCTCAGATGAGCGACCTCGTGGGCGGCAAGATAATCGATGACCTGTTCCGGAGCCATGACAATGCGCCAGGAAAAGCTCAAATTTCCATCATGGGAACAGGAACCCCAGCGGCTGCGGGTATCCTTCATGCTGATGGACCGCACCGGCCGGCCGGCCGCACTTGCATGAACGGCAACCAGCCGTTCGAGATCGGCCTTTGCTTCCTTTTTCAGGAACGTCGCGATCCGTCTATTCAGATGCTCGGGCGCGCCGCTGACTTTCAGAACGGCGACGCCATCGGCGTCTTTCGCGATGTGGGTCAACCCCCGCAGGCTGCCGGTATGCTCGATACGATGGGTTACGCCACGAATATCAATGGTGGCGCCGGGACGTAAACCGTCATCGGTGCTGAATTTCAGAAGCTTGCCTTCCAGCCAGCCCTGATGCCTTTCCAGAAAATCATCGACCTGGCGATGATGCAGACCCATCGGGACCGTCAGCTTCAGCGCCCGGCCGCCCGGTTCGATCCGCAGGGTAATACGCGTCGCACGCGGATTTTCCCTGACCGTGATCGGCACCTGCCGGCCCGCCACCGCAACGGTGCGCTGGCTCGGCGCGGCCTTCTTTGCCGCCGGCGACTTCAGGGATTTTCTGAGAAGCGAAAACATGGACCCTTCATAGCCGATTCGTCACGCGCTTGGCCATGCAAATGCGCGGCACCGCCTGTCGTCTCGCCCTAAGCGGTCTGGTGTTTACCGATAAAATCCAGCATGCGCGGCACGATTTCCTTACGGAACCGCGACCCGTTGAACACGCCATAGTGTCCCACATCCGGCTGCATGTAATGGGCGCGTTTGTCTGCAGGGATGTTCCGGCAGAGATCATGCGCAGCCTTCGTCTGTCCGACGCCGGAAATATCGTCATTCTCGCCTTCCACGGTAAACAATGCGGCCTTGCGAATAGCCGCAGGATCGACCGCCCTGCCCCGGTGCAGCATGTCCCCTTTCGGAAGCGCATGGTCGATGAAGACGGTTTCCACCGTCTGCAGATAGAACTCCGCCGTCAGATCCATGACAGCCAGATATTCATCGTAAAATTCGCGGTGTTTTTCAGCGGAATCGCCGTCATTCTTGACGAGGTTCAGGTAAAAATCCTTGTGCGCCGTCATGTGCTTGTCGAGGTTCATGGACATGAAACCGGACAGTTGCAGGAAGCCCGGATAGACATTGCGGCCAAAAGCCGGCTGCGGCCACGGCACCTGCATGACGACATTGTCGCGGAACCATTCAATGGGTTTCGCCTTGGCAAGACCGTTGACGGCAGTGGGGTTGATGCGCGTATCGATCGGTCCACCCATCAGCGTCATGGATGCCGGTGAAAAGGAATCCCCATCCGCCTCCATCAGCGAAACGGCGGCCAGAACCGGCACCGACGGTTGACAGACGGCGACCACATGCGCACCAGGCCCGATCTCGCGCAACATCTCGATGACATAGCCGATATAATCGTCGAGATCGAAAGTCCCCTCGCTCACCGGCACCGTGCGGGCATCGGCCCAATCGGTGATGTAGATATCCGCCGATGGCAGCAGGGCCTCCACCGTCCCACGCAACAGGGTGGCGTAATGGCCGGACATCGGCGCCACCAGCAGCACCTTCGGACCGGACCGGCGGGCGGGATCGCGTTCTTTCTTGAAATGAACGAGATTGCAGAACGGACGCGACCAGACGGTCTCTTCGGCAACATTGACGGTCTCGCCATCGACAATCGTGCTGCCGAGACCGAATTCCGGTTTTGCGTAACGGCGCGTCATGCGCTCGAAGACCTCAAAACCGGCATCGAGGCTTCGTCCGAAAGCCGTGCTGGAAAGCGGGTTCAGAGGATTGTTGCAGGCCTGGCGCATCATGTCGGCGCCGGCGCGCAGCGGTGCCATGGCCGCGTGGTTCATTTCATAAAGATGGTAGAACACTGATGGCGCCTCCTCGCGGATCAAGCTCTTTTCCTGACCATAGCAGCTTTTCGCATGTGCACAAAATCGAAGGCGCCGGCGGTTTCCCGCCGGCGCCTCACTTTCCGTTGAATGCCGTCCGGCACTCAGATGTCGGCAACAAAACTCTGCTTCTGGGAACCGAGGCCCTCGATGCCGAGTTCCACGACATCACCAGCCTTCAGGTAACGCGGCGGCTTCAGGCCCATGCCGACGCCGGGAGGGGTGCCGGTAGAGATGACATCACCGGGATGCAGCGACATGAACTGGCTGAGATAGGAGACAACGTGGGCGACGCCGTAAACCATGGTCTTGCTGGAGCCGTCCTGCATGGTCTTGCCATTCACCTTCAGCCACATGCCAAGGTTCTGCGGATCGGCGATTTCATCCTTCGTCACCAGCCAGGGGCCGATGGGGCCGAAAGTGTCACAGGACTTGCCCTTGGTCCACTGACCTGCACGCTCCGTCTGGAATGCGCGCTCGGACACATCGTGCGAAACGCAATAACCGGCGACATAGTCGAGAGCATCGGCTTCCGAGACATATTTGGCGGTCTTGCCGATGACGACGCCGAGCTCGACTTCCCAGTCGGTCTTTTCAGAACCGCGCGGAATGGTGACGTTGTCATTCGGGCCGACGATAGCCGAGGTCGCCTTCATGAAAATGACCGGCTCCGGCGGTACGGTCGCACCCGTTTCGGCGGCATGGTCGGAGAAGTTGAGGCCGATGCAGATGAATTTTCCGGTTCCCGCAACGCAGGCGCCGATGCGATCTTCGTTCAGCACCGGAAGGGTGCTCAGGTCGATCGCGGCGATCTTCTTGAGACCCTCGGGAGAAATGGCTTCGCCGCCAATGTCTTTCACATGGGCGGACAGGTCGCGGACTTTTCCTTCCGCGTCGAGAATGGCAGGCTTTTCCTGGCCGGGCTGGCCAACACGCATCAATTTCATGGAACTCTCTCCCGGTTGTCAGACAAGGTGATGCATATATGAACGATGCATTCATACTTGTCACCCCTTGACTGCGCCAAGTTTCGAAAAATACCTTTTCCTCCCCGTCAATCAAAAGGACATGGCCCGTGACGAACAGCAATAACCGGCAATCCGAATATCCCGTCGATCCCCTCTTCCTCGATCGCTGGTCTCCGCGCGCCTTCGATGGCAGCGCCATGCCGCCAGAGCATCTGCTGACCATTCTGGATGCGGCGCACTGGGCGCCCTCGGCGTCCAACCTGCAGCCGTGGCGATTTGTGTATGCCCATCATGGCAGCAAAGACTGGCCACTCTTCGTGGAGCTTCTCATGGAAGGAAACCAGCGCTGGGCGAAAAATGCCTCCGTGCTGCTATTCGTCGTCTCGCGGAACTACAATATCTCGCGCGAAGGCGAGAAAAAGCCATCTGCGACCCATTCTTTCGATGCCGGCGCGGCCTGGTTCTCGCTTGCCATCCAGGCCCATCTGCTCGGCTACCATGCCCACGGCATGGGCGGCATTTTGAAAGACAGGATTGTTGAGGCGCTGAATATTCCGGAAGGCTACAAGGTGGAAGCCGGGATCGCCATCGGCACGCTGACCGACAAATCCATCCTTCCAGACGATCTGGCGGAACGTGAAATACCCAGCAAGCGCCTGCCGCTTGCCGACGTGGCTTTTGAAGGACGTTTCACGGGCAAGGCCGATTGATATCCGGTACCCCGCATAAAAAGGCCCGGCGCACATAGTGGCGCCGGGTCTTTTGTTAAATTTGCGTTTCACGTGAATCGTTACGCGAGACGCTCCACAGGATTAAATGTCGAGGTTGGCGACGCTGAGCGCATTTTCCTGGATGAAGTCGCGGCGCGGTTCCACTTCGTCGCCCATCAGGCGGGCAAACAGGCCGTCGGCGTCGGTCGCATCGCTCACCCGCACCTGCAGCAGAGAGCGGACATTCGCATCCAGCGTCGTTTCCCACAGCTGTTCGGCATTCATCTCGCCAAGACCCTTGTAGCGCTGCATGGAGAGACCCTTGCGGCCGGCGGCGAAAATCGCGTCCAGAAGCGCCCGCGGTCCAGCCAGCTCCAGGCTGCCGTCCTTGCGCTGCAGCACCGGCGGCGTGGCGTAGATATCGCGCGTGCGGACCGCGAGCTGGTCTATATGACGGGCATCGGCCGAACCGAGCAGCCCCATATCGAGCGTCGAGACTTCCTTGACGCCGCGAACCATGCGCTCGAAGCGCAGGCCGCCATCCTCCAGCACCGTGCCGGACCAGCCACGCTCGGTTTCCTCCGCGATCATGTCGAGACGCCGCGCCACTTCGGCAACGGTTTCCTCAGCACGGGCGGCATCGGCCGAAAGCTCGGGGTTCAGCGCGCCGGCAATGGCCGCCTGTTCGACAATCGAGCGGCTGTAACGCGAATGCAGCCCGTCGATCAGCGAGCGCATGCGCACCGCATCGAGAATCGCCTCGCGCAGATCCGCACCGACCCGAACCTCTCCCGAGCCGAGGGTCAGCGATGCTTCCTCGATACCCATGGAGATGAGATATTCTTCCAGCGCCTTTTCGTCCTTCAGATACTGCACGGATTTTCCGCGCGTGACCTTATAGAGCGGCGGCTGGGCGATATAGAGATGGCCGCGCTCGATCAGCTCCGGCATCTGGCGGAAGAAGAAGGTCAACAACAGGGTACGGATATGGGCGCCGTCGACGTCAGCATCCGTCATGATGATGATCTTGTGATAACGCAGCTTGTCGGCGTTGAACTCGTCCTTGCCGATCGAAGTGCCGAGCGCGGTGATCAGCGTACCGATTTCCTGGCTGGACAGCATCTTGTCGAAACGGGCGCGCTCGACGTTCAGGATCTTGCCGCGCAGCGGCAGAATCGCCTGGGTTTCGCGTGAGCGGCCCTGCTTGGCGGAACCGCCGGCGGAATCGCCCTCGACGAGGAAGAGTTCGGATTTCGCCGGATCGCGCTCCGAGCAATCGGCAAGTTTGCCGGGCAGAGAGGCGATATCGAGCGCACCCTTGCGGCGCGTCAGTTCGCGCGCCTTGCGGGCGGCTTCGCGGGCGACCGCTGCTTCCACGACCTTGCCGACAAGGATTCTTGCGTCGGAAGGATGTTCTTCCAGCCAGGTGGAAAGCGCTTCGTTGACAAGGCTTTCCACCACCGGGCGAACTTCCGACGAAACGAGCTTGTCTTTCGTCTGCGAGGAAAACTTGGGGTCGGGAACCTTGACGGACAGAATGGCCGTCAGGCCTTCACGGCAGTCCTCACCCTGCAGGCTGACCTTTTCCTTTTTCAGAATACCGGATGTTTCGGCATAGGACGTGACCTGACGCGTCAGCGCCGCGCGGAAACCGGCCATATGCGTGCCGCCGTCGCGCTGGGGAATGTTGTTGGTAAAACAAAGCACGTTCTCGTGGTAGCTGTCGTTCCACCAGAGTGCGACCTCAACCGTAATGCCGTCCTTTTCACCCTTGATGGCGACAGGCTTGTCGACCAGCGGCTTCTTGGCGCGATCGAGATAACGGACGAAGGCTTCGAGGCCGCCATCATACAGCAGCTCTTCCTGCTTGATATCAGAATGGCGCTTGTCGGTCAGCAGGATGCGAACGCCGGAATTCAGGAATGCGAGTTCGCGCAGGCGATGCTCCAGCGTTCCATAATCATAGTCCGTCATGGTGAAGGTTTCAGGGCTCGCCAGGAAGGTGACTTCCGTGCCCGAGCGGCCTTCATATTCGCCGATGACGGAAAGCGGCGCATCGGCGACACCATGGGTGAAGCCGATTTCGTGCAGCTTGCCGTTACGGCGGATCCTCAGCTTCAGCCAGACGGAAAGTGCATTGACCACCGAAACGCCCACGCCGTGCAGGCCGCCCGACACCTTATAGGAGTTCTGGTCGAACTTTCCGCCTGCATGCAGCTGGGTCATGATGACTTCGGCGGCGGAAACGCCTTCGGAAGAGTGGATATCGGTCGGGATGCCACGCCCGTTATCGGTCACCGTCACCGATCCATCCGCGTTCAGCGTCACCGTCACCAGATCGGCATGACCGGCAAGCGCCTCATCGATGGCGTTATCGACCACTTCGTAGACCATGTGGTGCAGGCCGGAACCGTCATCGGTATCGCCGATATACATGCCGGGCCGCTTGCGCACGGCATCAAGACCCTTGAGGACCTTGATCGAATCGGCTCCATATTCCGTGTTCGCGCCGACTTCGCTTGACGATGTTTCGGTCATAAGTACTCTTTCCAAAGTTTCCTGGCCAGGCTTTCAGTGAGAAGGCCTGAAGCCAGCGAATCACTCAAATCCGACATGCGACTATAGAAATTCTACACCCAATCCCAAAGGCCGCATGCTTCAGGATGCTGCATAAAGCAGGGGATAGAGGGGGTTTCAATCGCAAGAACGGCTTTTTTGCAGCACCGCTGACAGTTCCTCTATCATACTCGGCGACAGCTTGCGAATATCCCGCGCCAGGCGATTGGCGAAAGCCGTATATTGCGGCGGCAGGCCGATCGTATCGATCACCACTTTCGGGTCGGAGGAGCCGGCCAGAAAGAACAATTCCTCCGCCTCGTCCCAGATGATGTTGAAATATCCGGCGATGCGCTGGAGCAGATCGAAACTCGGCTTGCCGCGTCTGCCATGTTCCAATGCTGAGAGATAGGCGGGAGACACGCCGATGGCCGCAGCCATTTCCTTCTGCGTCACGCCCTTGCGTTCGCGAAGCTGCCGCACGGCTTCCGCAAAGGGCGTCATGATTTTTCACCCCGTCGCCGCGAAAGCCGCACATAAAGCGCGCCATCGCCGCCATGATTGGCCGACGCATCCTCGTAGGACGAAATCAGATGACGATATTCCGGCTTGGAAAACCACATCGGCACCGCCCTTTTCAACGCGCCATCGCTGCCGATGGAACGCCCCTTGCCGGTGATGACCAGCACGTGCCTCAGCCCCCGTTCATGCGCGCGCAAAAGGAAATCGAGCAGCACCGCATGGGCCTCGCTCTGGAACATGCCGTGCAGATCGATCCGCCCTTCCAGCGGCAGCCGGCCACGGGTGAGCTTGCGTTTGACCGGTTTTTCCATCGGCTGATGAATTCTCGGTTTTTTATCCGGCACCGATGGCGGCGGCTCTACCGGTTCGGCGAGCATGCGCGGAAAGTCGCTTTTGCCGGTTTGCGGGACAAAGGTTTCGGCCGGGGCTTCCTCCATGTCGTCGAAAGCCAACAAGTCCTCCAGTCTGCCGGAGATCGGTCGCGCGGTTTTCGCGACCTTGCCCCACAGAATACGTTCTTCCCTGCCAAGCTTGCGACTGCCTCTCATCGCCGATACCTTTCCGCAGCAACACGCGGCAGCAGTATATAAAAATCGGCGTCATTGCGCACCGTGCCGGCAAGCTCTCCCGCTTCAAAACCGGAGCCGGTGAATATATCGCCGCGTGCCGGTCCGACAATGGCTGAACCCGTATCGAGCGCCAGCATCAACCGGGCAAAGGGTTTTCCGTTGTCCAGATGCGTCAGCGTCGGCGCATGGATGAAAAAAGGGAGGCCGAAGGTATGAATGAGCCTGTCGACCGCCAACGCCCGCCCGGCGACCAACGGAACCTTGGCGGCAGCGATCGGTCCCATTTCCTGATCGGCGACATCCGCCTCCCGGAAAAAAATGAAGGAACGATTTTGCCACAGCACGCCATCCACCTCATCCGGATGGTCGGCGAGCCACTTGCGGATCGTCTGCATAGAGATCGTTCTCGGATCGAGTTCTCCTCGATCGAGAAGCAGCCGGCCAATCGGCGAAAACGGATGACCGGCCTTGGCCGCATAGGTGATGCGCTTTATCAAGCCATCCGGAAATACCAGGCGGGCGGCACCCTGGACGTGGACGAAGAAAAGGTCGACCTTCGATCTTGCCCAGGCAATCTCAAGACCCCTGCCTTCCAGATAGCCTTCATCGATCGCCCTACGGTCAGGAAAATAGGAAATGCCATTTTCACCCGATCTGCCAAAAGCATAGGTGGGATCGAAGTCATCAGGACGATTATCGTCGCCAATATCCACCAGTTCCGCGGGCCTGCGGTAAATCGGATAACGCCATATATCATCGGGCTTTGACGATACTTCCAGTTCCGGTTCGTAGAAGGCCGTTACAAAACCGCGTTTTCCCTGGGCAGGGCAAATCCTGAACGGAACGCAGTTGCGCTCGAAAAAATGGCGGGCCTGTTCGGGACTATCGGCTTCATTCGCCTCGGCCGCCTCCAGCAAGGAAACCAACTCGGCCGCGGTGACCCCGAGAGCGCCTGTCCGGTAAGGTTTCGCGTTTCGAAGATGCGACAGGATGGTTTGCATCGCCGCAAAAAGCTTGCCCGGATCGTCTTCCCGCCATCCAGGCAGATCGCGGAAAGACACCTCATCGATCGAAAACGGCGTATTCATTGCTCGGATTCGGTAGCGATCAGCTTCCAGTTCGGATCGCGTGAACGGACATCACGCGAGAAGGTCCAGATGTCATCAACTTCCGCAACCGTATCCGGATCACCATCGACCAGCTTGCCATCCTTGTCATAGGTGGCCGAAATCAGCTGGCTGACAATTCTGAGGGTTATCTGCACTTCGGAATCGCGAATGCCGGCCTGGGTAATGTCGGCTTTTTCGATGCCAACGAAAGTCGACTTCACGACTTCGCCGCGGCCTTCCCGCTCGGAAATCGCCGCCTCGAAGCCGTCAAAGACCTCTTTCGACAGAAGGTTCTTGAGCGTCTTGCGGTCGCCATCGGCAAAACCCATGACGATCATCTCATAGGCCATGCGCGCGCCGTTCAGGAATTCCTTCGGCCGGAAAGACGGATCCCTGGTCATGACCTCACGCAGCGATCCGTTCAGGGCGCTATCCACCGGCGCCAGGGCATCGGCCTCGGCAAAGCGGTTTTCATCATCTTCCGTTTCGCTGCGCCTCGGCAGGGTCACGACCTTGTTATCATCCGTGACGGGGCCTTTCGCCACATCGCGGGGGCTATAGGGATCGAACGGCGGCTTTTCATTGCCCGTACGGCGGCCGAGAACGCTGCGCAGCTGAAGAAAGATCAGCACCGCTGCAACGAGAAAAAACAATGTGATAAAGTCGCTAAAGCCCATCTTTTACCAAAACCGCCATTTAAATTCGAAAACCACACCATCATATAGTCTGCATCTTATCATCATTCAAATGTGCAGATTCAATCATCGGTGTCCCGGGAACCGGCAATCTGCCAGAGATGCACACGCAAGGCTAGAAGATGCGCTTTTCCTTTCTCCCCATCGTCATCCTGATGATGCCCATCCTCGAAATTGCCGGCTTCATCATCGTCGGCAAGGCGATCGGCCTGTGGCTGACTCTGGCGCTCGTCCTGTTCACGTCGTTTCTCGGCCTGCTCATCCTGCGCCTCGGCGGGATCGGCTTGGTGAGAAATCTTCAGGATGCGGGCCGCACCGGCGCAAAGCCGGCGGACGAGCTGGTGAATGGCGCCATGCGGGTGGTTGCCGGCATCCTGCTTTTCATTCCCGGTTTCATTACCGATATTCTCGGCCTTCTGCTGCTGTCTCCGGCGGTGCGGCGCTTTTTCTGGAAGGCTTTCGGACCACGCGTCGTTGTCGCGGGCTCGTTCCGGCAATCCGGGCAGCGGACCGGTCCCGAGCCGGGTGACCATTCCGGGTTTCGCAATGGCCCGGGGCATGCGGGCAATTCGAAGGTGGTGGATCTGGACGAAGAAGAGTTCCATCGGGAAGAACCCAAACAGTCTCCCTGGTCGAACAAACCGAATGACCGCGACCTGCCCAAACCCTGAAGGCCCGGTACGAGACCCGATCACGAAGGGTTGTAAGGCCATGGTCGAAATGATAGACCGCCTTCCACGAATTCACGCCGCGAGGAACCGTAATGACCGCTGAAAATGGCGCACAGGGCGCAGTTAGTCCTTCTCTCAACATTCTTGCCCAGTACATCAAGGATCTTTCCTTCGAAAATCCGGGCGCTCCTCGCTCGCTTCAGGCCCGTGACAATGCGCCGTCGATCAACATCAACGTCAACGTGAATGCAAACCCGATCTCCGGTTCGGATTTCGACGTTGTTCTGGCGCTGAACGCAGAAGCCAAGGATGGCGACAAGGTTCTGTTCGCGGCCGAGCTGGTATATGGCGGCGTCTTCCGCATTGCCGGCTTCCCGCAGGAGCATATGCTGCCGGTGCTGTTCATCGAGTGCCCGCGCCTGCTGTTCCCCTTCGCCCGACAGATCATCGCGGATGTTACCCGCAATGGCGGTTTCCCGCCGCTGATGATCGATCCGATCGATTTCGCGCAGATGTTTGCTCAGCGGGTTGCCGAAGAACAGGCCAAGGCCAAGGTTCAGGCCGTACCGAACTGACGCCCATCAGCATCGATGGAAAAACAAAACCCGGGTTCTTCGCCCGGGTTTTTCTTTGTCCGTATCGACCGTTTTTCACGGCATCAATTCTGGTAGCGGTTCCAGATCGCCTTATCGCCCATGCCGAGGACGAGCTTGCCATGCGCCGCAATCGTTTCGCTATCCAGCCTTGACGGCAAAGTCTTCGGCCTCTGCAAAGGCTCAAGCGGTACATCTTCCTCAATGACAATGGTTTCCTGCTTGGCAGCGGAGCCGAAACCGAGCGCCGTCTGGCGCCCGCCGATCATCTCTATATAGACTTCAGCCAGCAGTTCGGAGTCGAGAAGCGCGCCGTGCTTGGTACGGTGAGAATTGTCGATGCCGTAACGACGGCAAAGCGCATCCAGCGAATTCGGCCCCATGGGATGTTTGCGGCGGGCAAGGGAAAGCGTGTCCGTCACCAGGTCGGGCGCGACGGGTTCGATACCGAGACGGGCGAATTCCGCATTGATGAAGCCCATGTCGAATGTGGCGTTATGGGCCACCCAGCGTGCGCCTTCGAAGAAGTCACGAATCTGATCCACGACCTCGGCGAATTTCGGTTTGTCCTTCAGAAACTCATCGGTGATGCCGTGGACGGCAAGCGCATCCGGATGAACCTTGCGATCTTCCGGGCTGATATAAAGATGCAGCGTGCGGCCGGTGGGAAAATGATTGATCAGCTCGATACCGCCGATTTCGATCACCCGGTCCAGCTTCGATTCAAGTCCCGTGGTTTCCGTATCGAAAATGATCTCACGCATTTTTCTCTCCGCGCCGCGACTCGGCGGCCAGTTTCTGCAATATTCCTTTTACCTGATCCCGTGCCGCTTCGACACCATTTCCCGAATCGACGATAAAATCGGCGCGCCGGCGTTTTTCGGCATCGGGCATCTGCCGGGCAAGGATCATCTCGAATTTTTCCTGCGTCATACCGGGGCGGGACAAGACCCGTTCACGCTGAATCTCCGGCGCGCAGCTCACCACCACCACTTTATCAACCCGGCTCTCCGCCGCGGTTTCAAACAGCAGCGGAATATCGAGGACAGCGAATTGCCGGCCATCTTTCTCCGCTTCCGCCAGAAAGGCTTCCTGTCTTTTGCGAACCAGCGGATGGACGATCGCTTCCAGTCTGGTGAAATTAGCCGGATTCTTCCTCAGCGCATCGCCAAGTTTCTGCCTGTCCACCGTGCCGGAAACGGTGGTGCCCGGAAAGGCGGCTTCGATCAGGGCAACGGCTTCCGCCCGATAGAGACCATGCACGATCTCATCGGAATCGAGGACCGGAATACCTTCTTCGGCAAATAACTTCGCCGTCGTCGTTTTTCCCATTCCAATCGAGCCGGTGAGACCGATGACGATCATCCATGTTTCTCCATATCCTCGATGATGAGCGAACGCAGCGTTTCATCAACCTCCGGCATTTCGCCGAACCACCGTTTGAAACCGGGTCTTGCTTGATGAAGCAACATGCCGAGCCCATCCACGGTTGCCATACCCTGCTGTTCCGCCATCTTCAGGATCGGCGTTTTCAACGGCACATAAACGATATCCGTCACGACCGCATCGGCGGCGAGCGGCGAAAAATCAAGTTCCGGGGCCTCGGTTCCGTCCATGCCGAGCGATGTCGTATTCACGAAAAGCCCTGCCCCACCCATGATTTCGTGAAGCGCCGCCTGTGGATGGGAAAAAACCCGCGAACCAAAACGATCAGCCAGTTCCCGGGCGCGCTCGACCGTGCGGTTGAGGACATGGATTTCACCAATGCCCCGGTCACGCAAGGACTGAATGACCGCACGGCTGGCGCCGCCGGCACCCAAGACCACCGCCCGGTCGATCTTGTCCCAACCGGGGTGCCGCTCATCGAGATTGGCGACGAAACCGTAACCGTCCGTATTGGTGGCGTGGACCCTGCCCTCCTCCACCCATATGGTGTTGGCAGCGCCTAGTTCCTCCGCCAGGGCATCCGGCCTATCCGCCAGGCGGTAGGCAACTTCCTTATGGGGAATGGTGACGTTGCCGCCAACCGGCATATCCGCCTTGCCTTGCTTCAGCTGCGCGATGAAATCCGGGAAATCTTCCGGAGAAATTTCCACGGCCCGATAAGCACCATCGATGCCGAATTTCTTCAGCCAATAGGAATGAATGATCGGCGACCTGGAATGCTTGATCGGATAACCGGCAACGAAGGCATTTATGGTTAATGTTTCACGTGAATCAGCCATCGATGACATCCATGTCGCGCAGTTTCGATAAAAGCGGCAGCAGCGGCAGGCCGAGGATCGTGAAATAATCCCCCTCGATCGCAGTGAATAGCTGGATTCCTTCGCCTTCAAGCTGATAGGCGCCGACGCTGGTCAGGGCCTTGTCACCCACGCGCTCTAGGTGACGGGATACAAATTCAGCACTCAAAGTCCGGACGGCAAGCTCGGCGCTGGAAACGGTCTGCCACAGGACATCGCCCTTCAGCACAAGAACAGCCGCGCTGTTCAGGCGATGAACCTTGCCCGATAAAGACAGCAGATGCGCTTGCGCCTCCGCCATGGTTTTCGGCTTGTGATAGACCCGAGCGCCAAGCGCCATGGTCTGGTCACATCCAAGAACCAGCGCTTCGGGGTGCAAGGCGCTGACGGCGAGCGCCTTCGCCCTGGCGAGTTCCAGTGCAACCTCTTCCGGGCGCGCGCCGTCTCGCTCCAACCGCTCGTCGAGCGCACGCTCGTCAATATCCGCCGGTATTGCCGAAAATGTCAGCCCTGCATTGCGCATCAACATCTGGCGGGATGCGCTGGACGAGGCGAGGATCAACTCTTGTTTCATCGACTGTCTGCTCCGAATGATGCGGCCCGGATTATCGTGTCCTTGAACGAAGGGCAAGGATGGCGGCGGCCGTTTCCTCGATGGAGCGGCGGGTGACATCGATCAGCGGCCAGTTGTTGCGGGCACAAAGCGCGCGCGCATATTTCAGCTCCTCCATGATTGTGGCGCGATCCGTGTAGCGGCCGCTGTCAAATCCGCCCGTAGCGCCCAGTTCCCGGTTTTCACGCACCTGGGATATGCGATCGGATGTTGCAACAAGACCGACAATCAGCGGCCGGGTGGCGGTATAAAGACTTTCAGGCAGCGGCACATTGGGGACGACCGGTATATTGGCGGTCTTTATTCCACGATTGGCGAGATAGATGCTGGTCGGTGTTTTCGACGTGCGGCTGATGCCGATGATGACGATATCGGCCTCGTCATAGGTTTCCGGCATTTGGCCGTCATCATGATCCATGGCGAAATTGAGCGCTTCAATGCGGGCGAAATAATCGGCATTCAGCGCATGCTGGGCGCCGACCCGCCGCCTGGACGGCGCACCGAGATAGGTCTGAAAAATGCCGATGATCGGTTCAAGGACATTGACGCAGGGCACCCCGATCGCGTGGCAGCGCAGATCGAGGAACTCGGCCAGCTGCTGATCAACAATCGTATAGAGAACGATGCCCGGTTCCTTGTCGATGAGGTCCACGACCTGCGCGAGCTGTTTCTGGTTGCGGATCATCGGATAGACATGTTCCACCGGCATGGAGGCATGGAACTGGGCGGAGACGGCGCGGCCGGCCGACATCAGAGTCTCTCCCGTTGAGTCCGAAATCAGGTGCAGATGGAAGAAGCTTTTTTTGTTCTCCACGCTGTTTTTCTCCCGCTGTTGATAAACCGGGACAAATGTCCGAATTGTCCTGCGGGCCGAACCGCGCCGTGAATAAGGCGGTGTTTTTCCACAATCCGCAAGCCGCTTCAATCATCATCAAGGGAGGCTGTGAATTATGGGAGGAATATGAAAGCGTTCAAATCCGTCCCCAGATTGTCCACAGACAAGGCTCCTGGTTTCAAATAAATAAACTATTGAAATAATTTGATAAATCTCCGTTTTCCCACGTCTTTGAAAATTTCAGGCCGATAATATCCTTCGCTCTCTTCTGAAAGCTCTGGCTGCGGCATTTCGACTGGAATGATTTTAATCCTTGCTACCCACAGACTCTAAGAAATAGAAAATCTTTTAAATCTCTTTGATTTTATTTTTTTAGAAGCTGGGTGCCATGAGCGAACGCAAGGTAATGACGGTGTTGAATGGACAGACGGTCACACCGCCGCCCATATGGCTGATGCGCCAGGCCGGGCGCTATCTTCCGGAGTATAGGCAAACGCGGAAGAACGCCGGAAGTTTCCTTGATCTCTGTTATAATCCCGAGTTGGCGACGGAAGTGACCCTTCAACCCATTCGCCGGTTCGGGCTCGACGCCGCCATTCTCTTTTCAGATATTCTGGTGATACCGGATGCGCTTCATCGCAACGTATCCTTCAGCGAAGGAAAAGGTCCAGCCATGGACCCGATCGATGCCGATGGTATTGGAAAGCTCGATGCGACGAATGTCATGTCGCATCTTTCACCCGTTTTCGAAACCGTTTCCCGCCTGCGTGGATCTTTGCCGCAGGAAACGACACTTCTCGGTTTCTGCGGCGCACCCTGGACGGTTGCGACCTATATGATTGCCGGCCACGGGACGCCGGACCAGGCGCCGGCGCGGCTGTTCGGTTATCGGGAGCCTGCCGCCATGGAAAAGCTGCTCGCACTCCTCGCCGATATTTCTGCCGATTATCTGGTGGCGCAGATCGATGCCGGCGCTGATGCGGTGCAGATTTTTGATTCCTGGGCCGGTGTACTGGGCGAGAAGGAATTCGAGAATTATGCGATAAAACCGGTTGCCCGCATCATTGCCTCGGTGCGTGCCCGTCGGCCTGCTGCAAGGATCATCGCCTTTGCAAAAGGGGCCGGTTATCTCCTCAAGGATTATCGTCGCAAGACGGGCGCTGATGCCATCGGTCTCGACTGGGCGGTGCCCTTGGGTTTTGCCAGGGATTTGCAGAAGGACGGCCCGGTGCAGGGCAATCTCGACCCGATGTTGATGGTGGCCGGCGGCAAGGCCTTGCAGGATGGCATCGACGCCGTGCTGCAGGCTCTTGGACAGGGACCGCTGATCTTCAATCTCGGTCACGGTATTACCCCGCAGGCCGACCCTGAAAACGTCACCCGTCTGGTGCAAAGGGTGCGCGGCGGCGGAGCCTTGATATGAACGACGAGCAACAGACGTCTGCCCGTTCCGGTAACAGGGCGGCTTTGCGGGCCGGTATAGCGCTCGGTATTTTTGTCGTCTTCATTGCGTCGCTGTTTTACGCCGACCCGGCCGATCTCTATCTGTGGGTCAAGGCGCTGCATATCATTGCCGTGATTTCCTGGATGGCGGCGATTTTTTACCTGCCTCGTCTTTTCATCTATCACACCGATGCGCCGGCCGGTTCGCAGCAATCCGAGACCTTCAAGGTGATGGAGCAGCGACTGATCAAGGTCATCATGAACCCGGCGATGATGATATCCTGGATATTGGGCCTTTATCTCGCATGGTCGGTTTACGGTTTTTCCGGCGGCTGGCTGCATGCGAAGATCGGGCTGGTGGTGCTTTTGACCGCAACCCATGTCTATTTCACCCGGAGCGCAAAACGCTTCGCGCGGGATGAAAACACGAGACCCGCCCGGCACTGGCGGTTGATGAACGAAGTTCCGACCGTGCTGATGATCCTGATTGTCATACTTGTGGTTGTGAAACCCTTCGGTTAGGAGGGGGTGACGATAAATTTCGCGGAATTCGTGCTTTCCTCTTGCAGCGGCCGTGTTCAATCGCTATTTTCGGGCCACTCATCTTCGTGGCATGTGAATTATTCAGTCATCTGCGGTATTTCCCACAGCATCTGATTCGCGAACACGCCCTCCCCCGACATTACATTATCAAACGGTCTTCTCTTCATGGCTGAAATGAAGCTTCAGGAACTTAAGAGCAAATCGCCTACCGACTTGCTGACTTTTGCCGAATCCCTGGAAGTTGAAAATGCGAGCACCATGCGCAAGCAGGAGCTCATGTTCGCAATCCTCAAGGTCCTTGCGAGCCAGGACATCGAAATCATCGGCGAGGGCGTTGTCGAAGTCCTGCAGGACGGTTTCGGGTTCCTGCGGTCCGCCAACGCAAATTATCTGCCCGGCCCCGATGACATCTATATCTCGCCTTCGCAGATTCGCCGCTTCTCGCTGAAGACCGGCGATACCGTCGAAGGGCCGATCCGCGGTCCCAAGGAAGGCGAACGTTATTTCGCGCTTCTCAAGGTCAACACGATCAATTTCGATGATCCCGAGAAGATCCGCCACAAGGTTCATTTCGACAATCTGACGCCGCTTTATCCCAATGAGCGCTTCAAGATGGAGCTGGATGTTCCGACATCCAAGGACCTCTCCTCGCGTGTCATCGATCTCGTGGCGCCGCTCGGCAAGGGCCAGCGCGGACTGATCGTCGCGCCACCGCGTACGGGTAAAACGGTCCTGCTGCAGAATATCGCGCATTCGATCACGGCGAACCATCCCGAATGTTATCTGATCGTTCTGCTGATCGACGAACGCCCGGAAGAAGTCACCGACATGCAACGTTCGGTAAAGGGTGAGGTTGTTTCCTCCACTTTCGACGAACCGGCGGTGCGCCACGTCCAGGTCGCTGAAATGGTCATCGAAAAGGCAAAGCGTCTTGTCGAACATGGCCGTGACGTGGTGATCCTGCTTGATTCCATCACGCGCCTCGGACGTGCCTATAACACGGTCGTTCCCTCTTCCGGCAAGGTTCTGACCGGTGGTGTCGATGCCAACGCCCTGCAGCGCCCGAAGCGTTTCTTCGGCGCTGCGCGTAACATCGAGGAAGGCGGCTCGCTGACGATCATTGCAACGGCGCTCATCGATACCGGCAGCCGTATGGACGAAGTTATCTTCGAAGAATTCAAGGGAACCGGCAACTCGGAAATCGTGCTTGACCGCAAGGTTGCCGACAAGCGCATCTTCCCGGCGCTGGATATTCTGAAGTCCGGCACGCGTAAGGAAGATTTGCTGGTGCCGCGCCAGGACCTGCAGAAGATTTTCGTTCTTCGCCGTATTCTCGCGCCGATGGGCACGATGGACGCCATCGAATTCCTGATCGACAAGTTGAAGCAGACCAAGAACAATTCGGATTTCTTCGAATCGATGAATACCTGATTCGAAGTTTATCCGGATTCACCAGCGAATCTTTAAAGCCGCGTCCGTTCATTCGGATGCGGCTTGACTGTTTTAAACCGAGGTAAGTCATGCCAGCGTCCGCCGATACGATCTATGCGCTTTCAAGCGGCGCCTTGCCGGCCGGCGTTGCCGTCATCAGGATCAGTGGACCACGAACCTTTGACGTCATAACCGCATTAACAGCTCGCAAACTTCCTTCGCCCCGACGGGCCAGCCTGTATTCGATTCGCAATCGAAACGACGAGATTATCGATCAGGTGCTGGTGGTTGTTTTTCCGGGACCCAAGTCCTTTACGGGTGAAGATTGCGCGGAAATCCATTGCCATGGCAGCCGAGCGGTGATGTCGGTGATCTTCGGGGAGCTTGACAGCTTCGAAGGGGTTCGACCCGCAGAAGCCGGCGAGTTTTCCCGACGCGCCTTCGACAATGGTAAGATGGACCTTCTTGAAATCGAGGGGCTGGCAGATCTGTTGCAGGCCGAAACGGAGATGCAGCGGCGGCTGGCGGTGGAGCAAAGTACCGGCAGGTTGTCAGCGCTTTATGAAGGGTGGGCGAACCGGTTGACCCGTACCCGTGCACTGATTGAGGCGGAGCTGGATTTTGCCGATGAGGACGATGTTCCAGATTCTGTTGCTGCCCAGGTCTGGCAGGCGGTCACAGAGCTGAAGGACGAAATCGCCGGACATGTTCAAGGTGGCGGAGGCAGCGAGATCATCCGTGATGGTTTCAAAGTGGCGCTGGTTGGAGAACCGAATGCCGGGAAATCGACGCTTCTTAACGCGCTGAGCGGGCGCGATGTCGCCATCGTCACCGACATAGCCGGAACCACGCGAGACGTGCTCAGCGTCGATATCAATATGGATGGGTATCTGGTACGGATATTCGATACGGCAGGAATTCGCGAAACCAAGGATGTGGTGGAACAGGAAGGCGTTCGGCGGGCGGTGTTGACGGCCGAGAGCGCCGATCTCGTTTTGTTGTTGCAGGATAACGATTCGTCTCCGAAACAATCCGTATGGGAGATTGGATCGCAGCGTCATTTGCGCGTTCGAACCAAAGCGGCACTTTCCGCCTCCATCACGCGGGAGGATTTCGACTTGTCCATCTCGGCGAAAGAGGGCCTTGGTCTCGAAGATCTACGTTTATCGATCAAACGGGAAATCGAAGCGCAGATTGGCGTCATTCACAGTTTGGTCCCGGCGCGCGCACGCCATAAAAAACGACTTGAAGAGACGCTGAACTATGTTAGTGATGCACTCGATTCCGAGACCTTGGACCTTGCTATAAGGTCTGAATATCTAAGGCTTGCGGCGACATCGCTCGGGCGCATTACCGGTCGGGTCGATGTGGAAGACTTGCTCGGCGTGATCTTCTCGGAATTCTGCATTGGGAAATGATTCACGTGAAACATTGGCGCCCAGAAGCGGCGGCACCAATGTCTGGAATAAGGCGCAACACTATGCACCAGTCATTTGATGTCATCATTATCGGCGGCGGCCATGCGGGCAGCGAAGCGGCCGCGGCTGCTGCGCGTCATGGTGCGAAGACTGCGCTTGTCACCCATAAGCGCGAGACGATCGGCGTGATGTCGTGCAATCCGGCGATAGGCGGTTTGGGCAAGGGGCATCTTGTGCGAGAAATCGACGCTCTGGATGGCCTGATGGGGCGGGTTGCCGATGCGGCCGGCATCCAGTTCCGCATGCTCAACCGCAAGAAAGGCCCGGCGGTACGAGGACCGCGCACCCAGGCCGATCGCCGACTGTACCGGGAAGCGATGCAGCATGAAATCGCTGCCATCGACAATCTCACCATTATTGAAGGCGACGCCTATGATATTGAAATGGCCGACGGGCGGGTCTCTGCCGTCATCATGGCAAATGGTAGCCGGATTCCCTGTGGCGCTGTTGTATTAACCAGCGGCACATTTTTGCGTGGCCTTATTCATATCGGTTCCGAAAAGATTCCCGCCGGCAGGGTCGGTGAAAAGCCATCCCTTGGCCTTTCGGCGACGCTTTCACGGCTTGGTCTGGTAATGGGCCGGCTGAAAACCGGAACCCCTGCCCGGCTAGATGGGCGTACCATTGACTGGAACGCGGTTGAACGGCAGGCTGCGGATGAGGATCCGGTTCCCTTTTCCTTCATGACCGATCACATTGCAAACCCACAGATTGAATGCGGCGTAACGCGGACCACTCCGGCAGGGCACAGGATCATTCAGGAGAATATCCATCTTTCCGCCATGTATTCTGGACAGATCGAAGGTGTCGGACCGCGCTATTGCCCATCGATCGAAGACAAGATCACGCGTTTCGGCGAGCGCGATGGCCACCAAATATTTTTGGAGCCGGAAGGCCTGGACGATCATACGATTTATCCGAACGGTATTTCGACCTCATTGCCGGCCTCTGTGCAGGAACTGTTCATTCGTACCATACCCGGCCTTGAGCGCGTTACGATTTTGCAGCCGGGTTATGCCATTGAATATGACTATGTCGATCCACGGGAACTGAAGCCATCGCTGGAATGCCGTAAAATTGCCGGTCTGTTTCTTGCCGGGCAGATCAATGGTACGACGGGTTATGAGGAAGCCGGCGCCCAGGGCCTCGTCGCGGGCCTGAATGCTTCGCTTTATGCGAGTGATGCCGACGCCTTATATTTCAGCCGGACCGAATCCTATATCGGCGTGATGATCGATGATCTAACCTCCAAAGGTGTGAGCGAGCCTTATCGTATGTTCACATCCAGGGCAGAATATCGGCTTTCCCTGCGGGTGGACAATGCCGATCTGCGACTTACACCGGTAGGGCAGGCGGTTGGTATCATCGGCGGGGAACGCGAACTGCGCTTTGCGACGTTTGTTTCCGATCTGGATGAAGGTCGTGCGCTGATGAAGAGTATGTCCATCAGTCCTTCCCAAGCTGCGAAACAGGGGCTGAAACTCAATCAGGACGGCCAGCGACGGTCTATTTATGAATTGCTGGCCTATCCTGAGATGACGTTGGACACTCTTAGACATCATTGGCCAGAATTGAATGCGATCCGCGACAAGGTTGCCGATGTTCTCCAGATCGAAGCCAATTATGCCGTCTACATGCATCGGCAGAGCGCGGATATCGTTGATATTAAACGTGATGAGAACAGAAAAATCCCCGGTGATTTTGATTTCCGGAGTCTGTCCGGCCTTTCCAATGAATTGAAACAAAAGCTGGAAAAGGCGCGTCCGGAGAATATTGCCCAGGCGGCGCGTGTTGACGGTATGACGCCGGCTGCGATATCGCTGCTTCTCGCTTTGCTGCGGAAAACGTCCGTAGCGCGAGACGAGAAATTACACATGCACCAATAGCGAGTCGGATGATGAAGATAAACGGCCAGAGTGTTTCACGTGAAACACAAGAGAGACTCGAGCATTTTGTCGAGCTTTTTAAAAAGTGGAACAACACCACAAATCTGGTTGCACCTTCTACGCTTACCGAGCTTTGGAGCCGACACGTCGCCGATAGCGCGCAGATATTTCAACTATCTCCCAAGCCGCAAAAATGGATTGATCTGGGCAGCGGTGGCGGATTTCCGGGAGTGATTACCGCTATTTTTCTGGCAGAGTTGGGAGATGGCTGGGTTGATCTGGTTGAAAGCAACAATAAAAAGGCTGCGTTTCTCCGTATTGCGCTGAAGGAAACGGGTGCAAGAGGCGCGGTTCATCCCGTCCGGATCGAAAAGTCGCCGGAAATTGTCGAAAATTGCGATGCCGTTTCAGCCCGTGCCCTTGCCGAATTGGATCTGCTTTTCGATTACATCGCTCCATGGGCGCAGAATAATCCCAATTTAAGGGCCTATTTTAATAAAGGCCGGGATTATGAATCCGAAGTGCAGAAAGCGCATGGTCGCTGGGAGTTTGATCTGGTAAAACATCAGAGTGCCATTGAGGCAGATTCTGTTGTTCTTGAAATCAGCAATCTCATGTTGAGGCGCTGACGAACTGACCAGGTGCGGCATGACTTTTGAAAAAAACCGGATTATCGCAGTTGCAAACCAGAAAGGCGGCGTTGGCAAAACAACCACCGCTATCAATCTGGCGACAGCGCTGGCGGCTATTGGTGAGCGCGTCCTGATCATCGATCTCGACCCGCAGGGGAATGCGAGTACCGGACTGGGGATAGATCGCAAGGAGCGGAAGCTCTCGTCCTATGATCTTCTAGTGGGCGATCACAATATCGCGGAAGTCGCTGTTCCTACCGCTGTTCCCAATCTCGACATCGTGCCTTCGACAATGGATTTGCTCGGTTTCGAGATGCAGGTTGCGAATGTCTCTAATCGCGTCTTCCTTTTGCGTGCGGCCATGGAAACTCAGGAGGCGAGAGGCTATTCCTATATTCTGGTGGATTGCCCGCCGTCTTTCAATCTTCTGACCATGAATGCCATGACTGCGGCGCATTCCGTGCTTGTCCCGTTGCAATGCGAATTTTTTGCGCTAGAGGGGCTTAGCCAGTTGTTGGATACGGTCAGCCAGATACGTGGCTCCGTCAATCCCCAGCTCGATATTCAGGGTATCGTTCTGACGATGTTCGATGCGCGTAATAATCTTGCGCAACAGGTGGTTACCGATGTGCGCACCCATCTTGGAGAAAAGGTTTACCACACGCTCATTCCCCGTAATGTTCGTGTTTCCGAAGCGCCGTCTTATGGTAAACCGGCAATTCTTTACGATCTGAAATGCGCCGGCAGCCAGGCTTATCTGCAACTGGCATCCGAAGTGATCCAGAGAGAACGTTTGCGCAAGGCGGCCTGACGTTGCCGGAATGTATGGAGTAATATCTTATGAGTGATGATCTTTCCAAGCGTCGGCTCGGGCGCGGTCTTGCCGCATTGATCGGAGAAATGGATCAGCCCGTGCCCGTGGGTGAGCCACAGCGCGCGGTCAATGCCGATCGTACTATCCCGATCGAGTTCATCGCTCGTAGCCAAAGAAACCCGCGTCGCCACTTTGACGAGAATGAGCTGCAGGATCTGGCTGCCTCGATTCGTCAGCACGGAATTGTTCAGCCTGTGGTGGTACGAACGGTTGGAGTCAACCGATACGAGATTATTGCCGGTGAAAGGCGCTGGCGTGCTGCGCAACTGGCTGGTTTTACCGATGTGCCTGTCATTGTTCGCGATGTGGATGATCGCACTGCGCTTGAACTCGCCATTGTCGAAAACGTACAGCGGTCAGACCTTAATCCGCTGGAAGAAGCGATGGGTTACGAGCAGCTGATCGCCGAACACGGTTACACCCAGAATGATCTCGGCGAGATTATCGGCAAAAGCCGCAGCCACGTCGCAAATAGCCTCAGACTTCTCAAACTTCCCGATCCGGTAAGGGATATGCTCGCGGATGGTTCCCTTTCCGCTGGTCATGCCCGGGCGCTTGTTTCGACATCCGATCCGGCAAATCTGGCGCGGACGATCGTTTCCAGGGGATTATCGGTACGCGATGCCGAACGTCTGGCACAAAACGATATCAAATCGCAGGGTGAGGCCGCCGAGAAGCGGCCGGCGGCTGAAAAGGATTCGGATACGATTGCGCTGGAGCGCAGCCTGTCGGATGCATTGGGACTCGATGTGAAGATCAGCCACAAGGGCGGATCCGGACAGATCCGTATCGGATATCGTACGCTTGAACAGCTGGAGGCGGTCTGCAGGTTGCTGGAACAGAAATAACCAACTCTCTGTTTTCATTGAAAATACCCGCCATAGGCGGGTATTTTTGTTCTTGCGCGGCTCAAAAATCGATGGCTCGGCCTTTTATTTCATAGTCGCCGAAACGAACGGGTTCGGCACCGCCGCGGCCACCCGTCTCTGGCGGCAATTGAAGATCGGCCTGATGCCTTCGCCGTTCTTCCGCCTCTTTCAAGGCCCGTTCCGCCGCCGGTGAAAGCCGTCTGCGCTTTTCCGCGCCATTGTCGTTATCCGCATCCTGCATGAGAAATCCTCCCTATGACGGGATATTGAAATATGTTTGCCGTTTACCAGATTATATAATCAGACACGCTTTATAAACCCCGGAATATTTCGGGCTATCGATAAGGAGATTTTGACGGATGAACGTGATGCGCACGGCAATGCTTCTGGCCTTCATGACGGCATTGTTCATGGGTGTCGGTTTTCTGATCGGCGGCAAGGGCGGCATGATGATCGCCCTGGTCATCGCGGCCGGTATGAATCTGTTTTCCTATTGGAATTCGGACAAGATGGTCCTCTCTGCCTATCGGGCGCGGGAGATCGACGAGGCCAATGCGCCGGAGTTCTTCCACATGATCCGCGATCTTTCGCACAATGCGGGCCTGCCGATGCCTAAAGTCTATATTTACGACAGCCCGCAACCCAACGCTTTCGCCACGGGACGAAATCCGCAAAATGCTGCGGTGGCCGCCTCGACGGGGCTGCTGGAGCGTTTGACGCCGGAAGAAGTGGCCGGTGTCATGGCGCATGAGCTGGCGCATGTGCAGAACCGCGATACCTTGACGATGACCATCACTGCCACGCTCGCGGGCGCCATTTCCATGCTTGGCAACTTTGCCTTCTTTTTTGGCGGCAACCGGGAAAACAACAATAATCCGCTCGGTTTCATTGGTGTGCTGGCAGCGATGATCGTGGCGCCGCTTGCTGCGATGCTCGTTCAGATGGCGATCAGCCGCACGCGTGAATATTCGGCTGACAGGCGCGGCGCTGAAATCTGCGGCAATCCGCTCTGGCTCGCTTCGGCCCTGCAGAAGATTTCCGGTATGGCGCAGCGCATTCACAACGACGATGCCGAGCGTAATCCGGCAACGGCGCATATGTTCATCATCAACCCGCTTTCCGGCGAACGCATGGATAATCTCTTCTCCACACACCCGAACACTGAAAACCGGGTGGCGGCGTTGCACGCCATGGCACAGGAGTTTTCCCCGCGAGCATCGACGCCGCCGCCTTCGGGTGATAGACCTCTGCGCAAATCAGGTTCCGTCCCCAATACGGGTTGGGGACGAGGCAATGAAAACCAGCGCAAAGGGCCGTGGTCTTGACATCCGATATGCAGAATAAGCCGGCGCGGGCCAGAAAACCGCGGCCGGCCCATGGTAGGGGCCGTGAAGACGGCCCTTCGTCTTTCCAGGATAAACCCGGTCTTGCCGTACGCATTGCCGCAACCCGCATTCTCGCGGCTGTGCTGGAAAAGAAGACCTCTCTGGATGGGATGCTGGACAGCGAAAACGGCAATCCGATCTATCGCGCCTTGTCGCCTGCCGACCGCGCGCTGGCAAGAGCGATCGTCAACAGCGCGCTTCGCCATCTGCCCCGGATCGAGACGGCACTGTCGATGTTGCTCGACGGCCCGTTGCCGCAAGGTGCTCGATCTCTGCACCATGTGCTCGTCGTTGGCGCCGCACAGATGCTGTATCTCGATGTTCCCGATCATTCCGCCGTCGATCTGGCCGTCGAACAGGCGCATCGCGACCCGCGCAACCGGCGCTTCGTCAAGCTGGTCAATGCCGTTCTCAGGCGGCTGGGTCGTGAAAAAACGGACATTGAAAAGGCTGTCACGGCCGTTTCGGTATTGCCGGACTGGTTCCATGCACGTCTCGTTTCAGCTTATGGCCTTGAGGTGGCCCAGAGGATTTCCGAGGCGCAGTTGACGCCGTCTTCGATCGATCTGACGGTCAAGGCTGATCCCGCTCTGTGGGCGGAGAAGCTGGGCGGCACGGTTATGCCGAACGGCAGTGTGCGGCTGGGTAAATTCGAAGGTCAGATCCCTTCGCTCGAAGGTTTCACCGAGGGTGCATGGTGGGTGCAGGATCTCGCAGCCAGCATGCCTGTCCGGTTGTTGGGAGATATTTCCGGTAAGCGTGTGGCCGATCTTTGCGCCGCCCCGGGCGGCAAGACGGCACAGCTCGCGCTTGCGGGTGCAAAGGTGACGGCGCTGGACCAATCCGGCAATCGCCTGCGCCGTCTCAGGGAAAATCTCGACCGGCTTGGCCTCGAAGCGGAGACGGTGGAGGTCAACATGTTGAAATACCAACCGGAGCAGCTTTTCGACGCCGTTCTCCTCGATGCGCCCTGTTCTTCCACCGGAACGCTGCGCAAACATCCGGATGTCTGCTGGACCAAGGATGAAACGGATATTGCCAAGCTTGCGGCACTTCAGGGGCAGATGTTGCGCCACGCACTGACGCTGGTAGGGCCTGGCGGTGTTGTCGTATTCTCCAATTGCTCGCTCGATCCTTCGGAAGGAGAAGCGATGATTGCCGAGGTGCTGGCGGAATATCCCGACGTGTCGCGTCTTGCGGTTCGCAAAGAGGATTGGCCGGGAATGGAAGCGGCGATCAGTCCCGAGGGAGACCTGCGGACGACGCCGGATATGTTCGGTGGCGTCGACGGGTTTTTTAGCTGTGTCTTGCGTAAGAATTAGAAAAAAGCCAAGCTTTCGCGAATCATTAGATATTTATCGATAACGTTCCGGTCATCACGGTTCACTGATAAAAACAAAACATGTGAAACGGGAAACATAGCTTGTCAGGGTCCTTTGCAGGCAGCATGAGTGCGGCCGGTCTTCTTTCACGGATGGCGTATCGGCATCTGTGTGTCGGCCTTACTCCCGTGCGTCTTTACCTATCCCGTTTTATCAGCCGCGTTCCCGATGGTTTGGTGGCGGCGCCGACCGATCTTCGCGCGGTCGATCCTTATTTTGCCGAGGAATTGCTGCGGGGCCGGATTGCGCTTGCCGGGCGTGTCGTGGAAACGGATGGGCTCTCGCCATTTCAGGTGGATTATCCATCGCCCGTTTTCGAAGAGCGGCTGCATGCATTCAGCTGGCTGCGCCATATCCGGTCAGACAGGTCGAGTGAGGCTTGCAAGCGGGCGCGCCGCATCGTTGCGGAGTGGATCAGCATCTATGGCAAGAGGCTTACGGGCACCGCATGGTCGCCGGAGATTGCAGCGCAACGGCTGATCGCCTGGCTCTCCCATTCTCCTGTCGTTTTATACGAGGCTGATGCGAGTTTTTATCGCCGTTTCCTGAAAAGCCTTGCCTTTCATGTGCGTTATCTCGACAGGATCGTCAAACACGCACCGGATGGCGAAGCGAGACTGCGGATCAGAATAGCGCTCGCCATGGCATCCATCGCCATGCCCGCACGCCTGTCGCGTATCACTCGGCATGGAATGAAGCTGGCTCAGGAAATGGAACGCCAGATCTTGCCCGACGGCGGACATGTGTCGCGCAATCCGCGCGTCATGCTGGATCTATTGCTCGATCTTCTGCCGCTTCGGCAAAGCTACATCAACCTCGGTCACGATTTGCCGTCGGGATTGGTGCCGGCGATAGACCGGATGTTCCCGGCGATCCGGTTTTTCCGGCATCAGGGCGGCGATCTTGCGTTATTTAATGGCGCGACCGCGACATTGGCCAACGAACTGGTCTCCGTGCTCCGTTATGACGAAACGGCTGGCCGACCGTCCAAATTCCTGCCGGATGTGAATTACCACCGACTTGCGACAGACGAAACGGTCATTATCGTGGACACGGGTTATCCCGGTTCGGCCGAACTTTCGCGCAACGCCCATTCGGGTTGCCTGTCCTTTGAAATGTCCTGCGGCAAGAACCGATTCATCGTCAATTCCGGTTTTCCGCGCAATGCCGCGCCGGAATATCAGCGGGCCAGCCGGTCAACGGCGGCACATTCCACCGTGACGCTTGCGGATACCTCCTCCTGCAGATTGTCGCGCTCCAGACTGCTTGGTCCGATCATGATTTCGGGCGTCAGCCAGGTGGATAGCGAACGAGGAACGGATGAAAGCGGCAATGATGTGCTGCGGGCGTCACATGATGGATATTTACAGAATTTCGGCTGCTATCATGAACGCGAAATCGAATTGAATGCGGCGGGCACCAAGATAAAGGGACGTGACTTGCTTCGTGCCGACGACAATGCGGCGAAAACGCAATTGCAATCGATCTCGGCGGTTTCACGTTTCCATGTCCACCCCCATATTCAACTTCATCAGCGCGACGAGGAGTCGGTTTACCTGGAGGCGGCAGATGGAACCAGCTGGCTGTTTTCCGCGCCGGGAATGGAGGTGTTCGTGACGGAGGATGTCTTCATGGCCGACGCCTCCGGCATGCGGCCATCACAGCAGATCGAGCTGCCTTTCAATCTCGCCAACACGCGGGAAATTCGCTGGATCATCGAACGCAAGGCCTAGACAATCGCCGGCGGCGGCAGGCAAAAACCGTCATAGTTTTCACGGTACACCCTCCCCGCTGTTTATTAATTCGGTAAGCTGTGTTAACGCGGCGGCAATTGCTGGATCAATCCCTTTCCAGCCTGTCCTCCCCGTTCAACGGAGTATGCCCGATGGCCGTCGTGTCCAAAAAAATCCCCGCCCCCGATAAGGTCAAAATCCGCACGGCGCTTCTTTCCGTGTCCGATAAGACGGATATCATCGAGCTGGCGACGGTTCTCTCCAAGCTTGGTGTTCGGCTGCTGTCCACCGGCGGAACGGCGAAGGCCATTGCCGACGCGGGACTGCCGGTGACGGATGTTTCCGACGTGACCAATTTTCCGGAAATCATGGACGGCCGCGTCAAGACCCTGCATCCGAATGTTCATGGCGGGCTTCTCGCTATCCGGGATGATGCCGAGCATGTCGAGGCGATGAAGGTGCATGGTATCGAGGCGATCGATCTGTCGGTGATCAATCTTTATCCCTTCGAGGACGTTCGCGCCAAGGGCGGCGATTATCCGACGACGGTGGAGAATATCGATATTGGCGGCCCGGCGATGATCCGCGCTTCCGCCAAGAACCATGCCTATGTCACAGTCGTGACCGACCCTTCAGATTATCCTGCCCTCGTGGAGGCCCTGCAGGCCGATGACGGGCAGACCTCCTATGCGCTGCGCCAGCGCTTTGCTGCCAAGGCCTACGCCCGAACCGCGGCCTATGATGCGGTGATTTCCAACTGGTTCGCGGAAGCCCTTTCCATCGAGACGCCGGATTACCGCGCTATCGGTGGCGCGCTGAAGGAAAAGATGCGTTATGGCGAGAACCCGCACCAGAGCGCCGGGTTTTACCTTACCGGCGAAAAACGCCCCGGCGTCGCAACCGCGACGTTGCTTCAGGGCAAGCAGCTTTCTTATAACAATATCAATGATACGGATGCAGCTTACGAGCTCGTGGCGGAATTCCTGCCGGAAAACGCGCCCGCTGTTGCCATTATCAAGCATGCAAACCCCTGTGGCGTCGCAACCGGCCCGACACTTGCCGAAGCCTATCGGCGGGCGCTGGCGTGCGATTCTGTCTCCGCATTTGGCGGCGTCATTGCCTTGAACCGCACGCTTGATGCGGAAACGGCGGAAGAGATCGTCAAGCTCTTTACCGAAGTCATCATCGCGCCGGACGTCACCGAAGAAGCCAAGTCCATCATCGCCCGCAAGCCGAACCTGCGCCTTTTGACCGCCGGCGGCCTGCCCGACCCGCGCGCAGCCGGGATTACGGCGAAGACCGTTTCGGGTGGCCTGCTGGTACAGAGCCGTGACAATGGCATGGTCGAGGATCTCGATCTCAAGGTCGTCACCAAGCGCGCACCGACGGCACAGGAGCTTGAGGACATGAAGTTCGCCTTCAAGATCGCCAAGCACGTGAAATCCAACGCCGTCATCTATGCCAAGGATGGACAGACGGCGGGCATTGGCGCCGGCCAGATGAGCCGCGTGGATTCGGCCCGTATCGCGGCGCAGAAGGCGGAAGATGCTGCCAAGGCTCTGGGCCTTGCCGAACCGCTGACACGCGGCTCCGCCGTCGCTTCAGAGGCGTTCTATCCCTTTGCCGACGGTTTGCTCGCTGCGATTGCCGCAGGTGCCACCGCTGTTATCCAGCCCGGTGGCTCGATGCGCGATCAGGAAGTGATCGATGCTGCAAACGAGCATAATGTGGCAATGGTCTTTACCGGCATGCGCCACTTCCGCCACTAAGCGCGGAAATAGTCAGGAATAACAAAGGCCGGGAAAGCGATTTCCGGGCCTTTTGTTTCACGTGGGACAATCTTGGTACCGCTGCAGGTTCAGGTCACCGCCCCAACCTGCCACGGCACGAATTCATTGTCGCCATAGTCGTAAATCTCGCTCACAGTCTTGTCGCCGGAAGCCACAGCCAGAATATGCTCGAAAATTCGTTTGCCGGATTCTTCGATGGTTTCCGCTCCTGTGACGATCTCGCCGCAGTTCAGATCCATGTCTTCCTTCATGTGTTCATACATTTCGGAATTGGTGGCGATCTTGATGCAGGGAGCCGGCTTGAAGCCCGAAACCGAGCCGCGCCCGGTGGTGAAACAGATGACGTTGCAGCCGCCGGCGACCTGGCCGGTGACGGCGACGGGGTCGTAACCGGGGGTATCCATGAAGACGAAGCCTTGCTCCGTCACGGTCTCGGCGAATTCATAAACCGCCTTCAGCGGCATGGAGCCACCCTTGGCGACTGCGCCCAGTGATTTTTCCAGAATGGTGGTCAGGCCGCCAAGCTTGTTGCCATGGGAGGGATTGTTGTTGAGTTCGTCGCCATTGCGGGCGGTATAGTCCCGCCACCAGTCTATGCGCTGCAACAGTTTTTCGGCGACTGCCGGCGTGACGGCGCGTTTCGTCAGCAGGTGCTCGGCGCCATAAATTTCGGGCGTTTCGGACAGAACCGTGGTGCCGCCGTTGCGGACAATGAGGTCGGATGCATAACCCAGGGCCGGATTGGCGGATATGCCGGAATAACCATCCGAACCGCCGCATTCCAGCGCCACCTTCAGCTTCGAAAGCGGTTGCTCGGTGCGGCGTGCGGCATTGACCATCGGCAGCATGGCCTTGATCTCGGCAATCGCCGCATCGATCGTCTTGCGCGTGCCGCCATGCTGCTGGATCGTCATGGTTCGCAGCCGCTCACCCTCCTCCATCTTGTAATGTTCGAGGATCGGGGCGATCTGGTTGGTTTCACAGCCGAGGCCGATCAGCAGAATACCGCCGAAATTCGGATGGCGGGCATAACCCTGAATGGTGCGGATCAGCAGGCGGTAGCCTTCCGATTTAGTGTTCAGCGCGCAGCCGCCGCCATGGGTCAGGGCCACGACGCCATCGACATTGTCGAAGCCGTCAAGGCCGCCCTGCTTGTTGAAATAATCGGCGATATAACGCGACACGGTGGCGGAACAGTTCACCGAAGCGATGACGCCGATATAGTTGCGTGTACCGACGCCGCCGAAACCACGGTCATAACCCATGAAAGTACGGCGCGCGGCTTCCGGCACCATGCCCTTCTCCTCGATGTCCACGCTGAACTGATGCGCGTGTTCGGAAGGCACCATGGCGAGATTGTGCAGATGCACATGCCGGCCAGGCTCGATATCCTGGGTCGCAATGCCGATCACCTGCCCGTATTTCAGCACCTCGTCTCCGGATCTGATGAACTTCAGGGCCACCTTGTGACCACGCCCGATCAATTCCAGCGCCGTCAGATCGCCCCTGCCCGTCGCACCACCGGCCGGAATGGACCGCCGCGCCACCGCGACATTGTCGTTGGCGTTCAGCAAAATGGTTGCCTCGGAATTCTCACTCACGGGTTTTCCTCCTCCCGGTATATTGCCTGCTATGTTCTTAAATCAGTTTTCCACCCAGCGCCGTTTCGAGCCTTCCAGATGGGTATGCATGGCCGCCTGTGCCAGCAGCGGATCCTTGAGTTCCAGCGCGGCCAGAATCGCTTCGTGTTCCTGAAGCGCATAAGTCCAGGTGTCGCGGTCTTCGAATTTCACGCGCAGCTGCGCTGAAATGGGGCTGTGGCGCTCATCGAACAGGTTCGCCACCAATCGCGCCAGGACGCTGTTGCCGGACTGTTCGGCTATGGTGACGTGAAACAGCCGGTCCTGATCGAGAGGTTTGCGTCCGGCCTCGATTTCCCTCTGCATGGTATTGAGGATCTGACGGAGGGTCGTGATCGTTTCATCGGTCATCCGGCTTGCCGCCAGCACGATGGTAGCGCCCTCCAGCGCAGCCCGTGCCTGCATCAGCTCGGAGGGGCTGTCGCCCATCGACTTGGTGTGATGGGTCGTCTGAAGCGCTTCGGCCGACACATAAACGCCGGAACCCATGCGAATTTCGACAGTATTATCGATTTCAAGCGCAATCAGCGCCTCGCGCAGCGAGGGTCGCGATACGCCGAGCTTCTGGGCCAGTTCTCGTTCGGCAGGAAGCCGTGTGCCGGGCAGGAATTCACCGAGATCGATGAGTTCGCGTATCTGGTCCGCAATCTGCTGATAAAGCCGGCGCGGTTCCGCTATTTTGGCCTGACCACTCATGTGTTTTTTGCTGAAGCCTTTGTGATGCTGATATTTGGCCTTACCGTAACGCCAAGTGCAGCAATACGCAAGAAATTACTCAAATAATTGAAAAAACGTCATTATTTTAAAGTCAACTTTGACGACTTTCCTTTCTCTTAAATGCGCATCTTCACTTTTTGACCTAATTGGCTTGACCATTCTCCAAAACCGGCCTAACCATTTGGCCTGTTCATGACCCCCGGTGGAGCGGGGAGTGCGGGTGGAGGTTTTTTAATGTCGCAGGGCGCATCGACAATTCGGGGCGAATTTTCGCCTGGGGAGATGGCGCGCGCGGAGCCTTTGGTCCTCCTGCGTCTCGAAAATATCAGCAAGGAATTCCCGGGCGTCAAGGCGCTGTCGAATGTGCATTTCGATCTGTTGAGCGGCGAAGTGCATGCGGTCTGCGGCGAGAATGGCGCAGGAAAATCGACGCTGATGAAAATCATCAGCGGCGTCTATCAGCCGAGCGACGGCACCATCCTGCACAAGGGCGTGAAGGTGCAATATGTATCGCCACTCGAATCCGAAGCCGCAGGCATCGCCATCATTCACCAGGAACTCAACCTCGTTCCGCATCTTACCGTCGCCGAAAACATCTATCTTGCACGGGAGCCGCGCCGCGGTTTTCTCGTTGACCGCAAGAAGCTGCGGCTTGACGCCAAGCGTTGTCTCGATCGGCTGGGTGTCGATATCGATCCCGACCAGATCGTGCGCGGCCTCTCGGTCGCGCAATGTCAGATGGTCGAAATCGCCAAGGCGCTCTCTCTTGACGCGGAAGTGCTCATCATGGACGAGCCGACCTCGTCGCTGACCGAGCAGGAAACGCAGCTTTTGTTCAAGGTTATCCGCGATCTCAAGGCATCCGGTGTGGGGATCGTTTATATTTCCCATCGTCTCGATGAAATGGCTGAAATCGTCGACCGTGTTACGGTTTTGCGCGATGGGCGTTATATTTCGACTGACGATTTCGCGTCGATCACCGTCGATGACATCGTCACGCGCATGGTCGGACGCTCGCTGGAGGAGAAGTTTCCCGAACGCACGTCCCGCCCGGCGGAGGACATCATCTTCTCCGTCGAAGGCCTGACGCGCAGCGGCGTGTTCCATGATGTCGGTTTTTCGCTGCGGCGTGGTGAAATCCTCGGTTTTGCCGGGCTGATGGGTGCGGGCCGCACCGAGGTTGCCCGGGCCATCTTCGGCGCCGATCCGCTCGATGCGGGCAGGATCGTTTTCAACGGGCGCGAACTTTCGATCAACTCGCCGCAGGACGCCATCCGGGAGGGTATTGCCTATCTCTCGGAAGACCGCAAAAGCGACGGTCTTGCGATCAAGATGTCGGTCGCGGCCAATACCACGCTTGCCAATCTCGGCGAGGTTTCCAACCGTTTCGGCCTGATCGACTTCAGGAAGCATGACGATGTGGCGAAACGTTACGTCGACCTCCTGAATATCCGCACCCCGTCGATCGAACAGACGGTGCGGCTGCTTTCGGGCGGCAACCAGCAGAAAATCATCATCGGCAAATGGCTGTTCCGGCAATCGCGGGTGCTGTTCTTCGATGAGCCGACACGCGGCATCGATGTCGGCGCTAAATTCGCGATCTACAAGATCATGGACGAACTGGCCGCGCAGGGCATCGGCGTCATTCTCATCAGCTCGGAGCTGCCTGAAATTCTCGGGCTGACGGACCGTATCGCCGTTTTCCATCAGGGCCGGATCACGGGCGTGCTCGACACCGCCAAGACCAATCAGGAAGAAATCATGCGGTATGCGTCCGGTTACGGCCGGGCCGCGCAGTGAGGAACGACATGGCCAATATTGCAGAACCCAAGAAGAGCTTTGCTGTCAGCGACCGCCAGAAGGATATTATCCAGAAGTTTGCGGCGCTCGGTAGCCTCTTTGCGCTTGTCGCGGTCTTCTCCGCAACCAGCAGCGCTTTCTTCACCGTCAATAATGGCATGACGATCGCGCTGCAGGTGACTTCCATCGCGCTTCTCGGCATTGGCGCAACCTGTGTCATCATCACCGGCGGCATCGATCTTTCCGTCGGCTCGGTGCTGGCGCTTGCCGGCGTCGTCGCCGCGCTCGCCGTGAAGGAACTCGGCATGCCGGTGCCGGTCGGCATGCTGCTCGGCATACTGACGGGGTCGCTCTGCGGCCTTATCAACGGCCTGCTTGTCACCCGTTTCAAGCTGCCGCCCTTCATTGCCACCCTTGGCATGATGCTGATCGCCCGTGGCGTGGCGCTGCAGATCACCGGTGCGCGCGCCGTCTCCGGTCTCGGCGAATCCTTCGGCGAACTCGGCAATGGCGCTCTCTTCCGCATCGTCAATATCGGTGACGACGGCTTTCCGAATGTGGTGTTTCCCGGCATCCCCTACCCCGTCATCCTGATGGTGGTGATTGCGCTTGCGGTTTCCTTCATGCTCAACCGCTCGATCCTCGGCCGCCACATCTACGCCGTCGGCTCCAATGCGGATGCCGCGCGCCTGTCCGGTGTCAATGTCGCCCGCGTCACCAATTTCACCTACATCCTGTCAGGCACGCTCGCGGGGTTGACGGGCTGCGTGCTGATGTCGCGCCTCGTCACCGCCCAGCCGAACGAGGGTGTGATGTATGAGCTGGATGCGATTGCCAGCGCGGTTATCGGCGGTACATCGCTGATCGGCGGCGTCGGTACGATTTCCGGTACGGCCATCGGCGCCTTCGTCATCGGCATCCTGCGCAACGGTCTCAACATGAACGGCGTCTCCGCCTTCACGCAACAGATCATCATCGGCCTCGTCATTCTGGTCACCGTCTGGATCGACCAGTTGCGCAATCGCCGCTGATCAAGGGCCTGCGGACCCTTTCCGCAAAGAGATCGGCAAGGGGAGGCCCGGTATGCCGACATCACGGAGGAAGAAATGAAGAAAATTGCGACTGCCCTTCTGACATCCGCAATTGCGCTGTGGAGCGTTTCCACCGTGCAGGCCGGCGAAATCGCCGTCATCGTCAAGACCGTCAATTCCACCTTCTGGCAGAACGTCCAGAAGGGCGCCGATGCGGCGATGAAGAACTCTTCCGGTAACACCATGACCTTCCAGGGTCCGGCGGCCGAATCCGCCATTGCCGACCAGGTCAACATGGTTGAAAACGCCATCAACCGTAAGGTTGCGGGTATCGTGCTTGCGCCTTCCGATCCGGACGCGCTGGTGCCGGCCGTCAAGAAGGCCTGGGAAGCCCGTATTCCAGTGGTGCTGATCGACTCTCAGCTGGCGAGCGGCTCGGAGCAATATTACCAGTCGTTCCTCGCGACCGATAATAAGAAAGCCGGCGAACTGGCCGCGCAGGCGCTGATCGACAAGGTGGGCAAGGAAGGCAAGATCGCCGTCATGTCTTATGTCGCCGGTGCCGGTTCGGAAATCGGCCGCGTCGGAGGTTTCACCGATTATATCCAGATGAATTCCAACCTGAAGATCGTCGGCCCGTTCTATTCGCAGTCGCAGATGGCGACCGCGCTGAACCAGACCACCGACGTTCTGGCCGCCAATTCCGACCTCAAGGGCATTTTCGGCGCCAATGAGCCGACGGCCATCGGCGTTGGCCGCGCGCTCGCCCAGAGCGGCAAGGCCGGCAAGGTTGTCGCCATCGGCTTCGACGGCAATCAGGACCTTCAGGGCTTTGTCAAGGACGGCACGCTCGCCGGCATCGTGGTTCAGGGTTCCTATCAGATGGGTGAAAAGGGCGTAGAGACCATCTCCAAGCTCATCAACAAGGAAAAGGTCGAGAAGTTCGTCGATACCGGCGTCGTTGTTGTCACCAAGGACAATATCGACAAGCCTGAAGCCAAGAACGTTCTTTACTGATGGCGTGATAACGCGCCGCCTTGATGCGGCGCGTCCTTCCAAAGACAAGCTGGAAAGTCCCTGCGATGAAAGTCTCCGATACACGTAAATTGCCGCGTCGCGCCGTCGATGTCACCGTCATGGGCCTCGGCTGCGCCCAGATGGGCAATCTCTACCGCGTCACGCCCTATGAGGAATCCAAAGGCGCGTTCGACAAGGCATGGGAAAGCGGCATGCGTTATTTCGATACCGCACCCTTTTACGGCTATACGCGGTCGGAACGCCGTCTCGGCACCATGGTGACGGAGCATGAGCGGGGCGACTATACGCTCAGCACCAAGGTCGGCCGTGTGATGGTTCCCGATGAAACCGTCGGCCCGGAGGAAGACGCCTATATTGCGCCGCTCCCCTTCCGCCCGGTCTATGATTATTCCTATGACGGTATTTTGCGCTCCTTTGAGGCGAGCCAGCAGCGGCTTGGCGTTCTGAAGCCGGATATTCTTTATGTGCATGATATCGGCTCCTATACCCATGGCGAAAAGCACCGGCATTATTGGGAGCAGCTGACCACCGGCGGCGGCTTCCGGGCGCTCGGCAAGCTGCGTGAGGAAGGATCGACGGGCGCCGTCGGCCTTGGTGTCAATGAGTGGGAAATCGTCAGCGACGCCATGGATGTCTTCGATATCGACGTCGCCATGCTTGCCGGTCGTTATACGCTTCTGGAGCAGCAGAGCCTCGCCTTCATGAACCGCTGCGCTGAAAGCGGCGTCGGCATCGTTGTGGCCGGTGCATTTAATTCGGGCATTCTGGCCGGCAACCGCAAGTTCAACTATGCCGATGCTCCTGCCGACATCCTCACCCGCGTCGATGCGCTGCAGGGCGTGTGCGAGGAGCTGGGCGTCTCGCTGCAGGCGGCCGCGCTGCAGTTTCCGCTTGCCCATCCGGCTTCGGTCACGGTCGTGTCGGGCGCGCGCAACGCGCAGCAGCTTGCCGCCAATATCGAATGGTTCGAGCAGTCGATCCCGGATGAGTTCTGGTCCGAGCTGCACAGGCGTGGCCTGATCGCCGAAGGCGCGCCGGTGCCCGGCGGAAAGGCCTGAGGCGATGATTATTGACGCCCACCAGCATTTCTGGCTGATGAAGGATCGCGCCGGGCAATGGCCGCCGCCGTCGCTTGCCGCGATCTATCGGGACTTTCTTCCGGCCGATCTGTCGCCGTTGCTGGCCGCCGCCGGGGTTTCCGGCACGGTGCTGGTGCAGACGATGGAGAGCGTGGCCGACACGGATTTCATGCTGGCGCTTTCGGAAAAGACCGATTTCATCAAGGGTATTGTCGGTTGGGTGGATATGAAATCCGCCGATGCAGCGAGTGAAATCGCCCGCCGGGCGAAACATCAGGCGTTTAAAGCCGTGCGTCCGATGTTGCAGGGTATGGAGGATGTCGCCTGGATCGATGATCCGGCACTCGATCCCGCCGTGGCGGCGCTGGTGAACCACGGTTTGGCGTTCGATGCGCTGGTCTTGCCGACCAATTTGCCGCATCTCCTCACCTTCGCCCGCCGCCATCCGCAATTGCCCGTTGTCATCGATCATGGTGCGAAGCCGCTGATTGCTACCGGTCACTACAGCGACTGGCGCAGGGATATGGCCGCTTTGGCGGCTCTTTCGAATGTCCATTGCAAGCTCTCCGGCCTTCTGACCGAACGCGGCGATCAACTGCCGGAAGCGGTGCGGCCCTATGCCGAAACCATTCTGGAACTGTTCGGCGCAAACCGCGTGATTTTCGGCAGCGACTGGCCGGTGTTGCGGCTGGCGGGCGATTACCAGGCATGGCTGGATTTTTGCCGCGATGTCGTGCCGGCAGAGGACCATGAGGCCGTTTTCGGCGGCAACGCCATCCGTTTTTATTCCCTTTCCGACAGGTGATGCATGCTGGCGATTTTCTGCGACACTCCCGGTCAACTCACCGCCAAGGACCTGCCCAAGCCTGCACGGGGCGACGGTGACGTGCTGGTGCGCATTCGCCGCATCGGCGTCTGCGGCACGGATCTGCACATCTTCACCGGTAACCAGCCCTATCTTTCCTATCCGCGCATCATGGGCCACGAGCTTTCCGGCACGGTGGAGGAGGCGCCGCAAGGCAGCCATCTTTCCATCGGTGACGTGGTCACTGTCATTCCCTATATCTCATGCGGCAAATGCAGCGCCTGCCTGAAGGGCAAGAGCAATTGCTGCCGCAATATCGGCGTTCTCGGCGTTCATCGCGATGGCGGCATGGTCGAATATCTGAGCGTGCCGCAGCAATTCGCGCTGAAGGCGGAGGGGCTGAGCCTCGATCAGGCGGCCATGACCGAATTTCTGGCCATCGGCGCGCATGCGGTGCGTCGTGGAGCGGTCGAAAAGGGGCAGAAGGTCCTGGTCGTCGGCGCCGGCCCGATCGGCATGGCGGTGGCGGTTTTCGCGGTTCTCGATGGCGGCGAAGTGACCATGATCGACGGGCGCACAGACCGGCTGGATTTCTGCAAAAAGCATCTCGGTGTTGCCCATACGGTGGCGCTCGGAGAGGGCGACGGGGATCGCCTTTCCGACATCACCAGCGGTGATTTCTTTGATGTGGTCTTCGATGCGACCGGCAATCCGAAGGCCATGGAGCGTGGGTTCTCCTTTGTCGGCCATGGCGGTTCCTATGTGCTGGTATCCATCGTCGCCAGCGATATCAGCTTCAATGATCCGGAGTTCCACAAGCGCGAAACGACGCTGCTTGGCAGCCGCAATGCCACGCCGGAGGATTTCGAACGGGTGTTGCAGGCGCTGCGGGAAGGCAAGATACCGGAAGCGCTGATCACCCACCGCATGACGCTGGCTGATGTACCCTTCAAATTCGCCGGACTGACCGATCCGAAAGCCGGAGTCATCAAGGGCATGGTGGAGGTCGCATGACGTCCGATACGCCCATTCTGCAATTCGGCACCAGCCGCTTTCTTCTGGCGCATGCGGACTTGTTCGTTTCGCAGGCGCTGGACAAGGGCGAGGCTCTCGGGCGTATTGCGATCGTCCAGACGACCGGCAATGCCGAGAGCCTGAAGCGGGTCGCCGCGTTGAACAGCGGTGCGCCCTACCCTGTGCGCATTCGCGGCATCCGCGATGGGCAGGACGTGGACGAGGAAATTCCGGGCAAGGCTGTCGCGCGGGCATTGACCGCTCCAACCGATTGGACCGAGGTGCGGCGTCTCGCCCGCATGGCCAAGGTCATTCTGTCCAATACGGGCGATCGTGGTTATGAGCTGGATTTAGCTGATGGGCCAAGCCTTGCAGCCGATTTCACGGTGGTTCCGAAAAGCTTTCCGGCCAAGCTTTGCATGCTGTTGCTGGAGCGCTTCCAGACCAACCCGGAAGCGCCTTTGTCGATCTTCCCTTGCGAGCTCGTGCCGCGCAACGGCGAAAAGCTGAAGCAGATCATTCGCCGGCTTGCCGATGAATGGCAATTGCCGGCCGGCTTTGCCTTTTATCTGAATGAGAAGTGCCGTTTCGCCAACAGTCTGGTGGATCGCATTGTTTCCGAGCCTATCGACCCGGTGGGCGCGGTGGCGGAGCCCTATGCGCTATGGGCGATTGAAAAGCAGGACGGGCTTGTCCTTCCTTGCACGCACCCTGCCGTGGTGTTGACGGACGATCTCGACCACTATGAAAAGCTGAAACTTTTCCTGCTCAATCTCGGCCATTCCTATCTGGCGGAACGCTGGTTGCAGGATGCGCGTGCGAAGGACGAGACGGTGCGGCAGGCAATGGCCGACCACACTCTTGCTGTGGATCTGGAAACGCTCTGGCGGGACGAGGTTCTGCCGGTCTTTGCGGCTGAAGGCATGGGAGCTGAGGCGGAGGCTTACATCGGTGTGTTGCGCGAGCGTTTGCGCAATCCGTTTCTCGCGCATCGGCTTGCGGATATCGCCGGCAATCACGATGAAAAGAAGCGTCGTCGATTCATCCCTATCATCGCGGCTGCGGAACGGCTGGGATTGAGGCTGCCACAGCCGAAGCTGCGTGCGGCGCTCGCCACCATCAAGCAATAATGGAGTTTTTCATGCAGCGCATGGGCATGGTCATAGGTGTCAAACCGGAGATGATCGCAGAATATAAAAGGTTGCACGCCGCCGTCTGGCCGGAAGTTCTGGGGCTCATTAGCGACTGCAATATCCGCAATTACACGATATTCCTGCGCGAGCCGGAGAATCTGCTTTTCGGCTATTGGGAATATCACGGCAGCGATTTCAGCGCCGACATGGCGAAGATGGCCGCAAGCCCCAAGAACCAGGAATGGTGGTCTTTCACCATTCCCTGCCAGCAACCGCTCGAAAGCCGGAAGGAAGGCGAGTGGTGGGCCATGATGGAAGAAACCTTCCATCACGATTGAACGATTTCCCTTGACACTGACCGTGAGTGACCGGCCATGACCAAAATTACAGATCTGCGTGTTTTCGACCTGCGTTTCCCGACCTCCCAGAGCCTCGACGGTTCGGATGCGATGAACCCCGACCCGGATTATTCGGCTGCGTACGTCATTCTCGACACCGACGAGCCGGGTCTGAAAGGCCATGGCCTGACCTTCACCATCGGCCGCGGCAACGACATCTGCTGCATGGCCATCGAGGCGATGCGTCATCTGGTGGTGGGCACCGATCTTGCCACCGTCACCGAGAACCCCGGCAAATATTGGCGGCATCTGACGAGCGACAGCCAGCTGCGCTGGATCGGACCGGACAAGGGCGCGATGCATCTCGCCACCGGTGCGGTCGTCAATGCGGTCTGGGATCTGCTGGCCAAGAAGGCGGGCAAGCCTGTTTGGCAGCTCGTTGCCGATATGAGCCCGGAAGAAATCGCCGATATCGTCGACTATCGTTATCTGACCGATGTGCTGACCCGTGACGAGGCGCTTGCGATCCTAAAGAAAGCCGAAAGCGGCAAGAGTGAACGCATCGAGACGCTGAAGAGCGAAGGCTACGCGTGCTACACGACGTCGGCCGGGTGGCTCGGTTATGACGACGCCAAGCTGCGCCGTCTTTGCCAGGAAGCCATCGATGCCGGTTTCAACCATGTGAAGATGAAGGTCGGCCGCGATCTGGAAGACGACATCCGCCGCCTCACCATCGCCCGCGAAGTGATCGGCCCCGACCGCTACCTGATGATCGACGCCAACCAGGTATGGGAAGTGGATCAGGCAATCGACTGGGTCAAGAAGCTCGCCTTTGCCAAGCCCTTCTTCATCGAGGAGCCTACCAGCCCCGACGATGTTGCCGGCCATCGCAAGATCCGCGCCGCCATCGGCCCGGTAAAGGTGGCGACCGGTGAAATGTGCCAGAACCGTATCATGTTCAAGCAGTTCATCGCCGAAGGCGCCATCGACGTGGTGCAGATCGACAGCTGCCGCATGGGTGGTCTCAACGAGGTGCTGGCCGTGCTGCTGATCGCCGCCAAATACAATCTCCCGGTCTGGCCGCATGCCGGCGGCGTCGGCCTTTGCGAATATGTTCAGCACCTGTCGATGATCGACTATCTCGTGGTTTCAGGCACCAAGGAAGGCCGTGTGATCGAATATGTCGACCATCTGCACGAGCACTTCATCGAGCCCTGCGAGATTCGCAATGCCGCCTATATGCCGCCGAAACTGCCGGGCTTCTCCATTGAAATGAAGCCGGAGTCGATCGACACCTACACCTTCGAGGGATGATTGAAAGATGACAGCGCTTTTTCGAGGCGCTGCCATTCCTCTTCATGGCCGGGAAGGCCGAAACGCGTGTCGTTCGGCCTTTCATCGAAGATGCGGGTCAGGATGCCATGTCGGCCGAGATGGCCGAACAGTGCCTTGGCACGCCCGTCCCGCACCAGCGTGAACAGGGACGTGCCGCCGGCCATTGTCAGCCCTGCCTTTTCCAGCAGGTCATTCATGCGCTTCGCGTCCTCTGCGAGCCGCAGACGCATGGATGATTGCCATTCCCTGTCCGCCAGCGCTTCGGTTGCAATATGCAGCGCCGGGCCGGAAACCGCCCAGGGGCCAAGCCTGGCTTCCAGTTCGACAGCGATATCGGGATTGGTAATTGCGAAACCCAGACGCACACCCGCCATGCCGTAGAACTTGCCGAAGGATCGCAGCACCACCAGCGCGTCGCCGCTGATTGCATCCGCGAGGCTTTCGGCGGCGCCCGTTTCGATGAAGGCTTCATCAACGACGACCAGACCGCCCTTGCGGCCTATCGTCCGGGCGAGCGTCAATAAAGCTTCGCGATCCGTGATGCGACCATCGGGATTGTTGGGATTGACCACCACCGCATAGCCGCAAGCCGACAGGCCGTCGAAGTTTTCCACTTCGGCGACGGCAAGCCCCGCCATGCGGGCGGTGCGCGCATGTTCCGCATAGGCGGGTGAAAGCACGGCACCGTTTTGGGCTCCACGCTGGATGGCGATCTGCGCCAGAAGAGGCATCAGCATCTGGGTGCCGGGAGAGAGCGCCACATGGCCCGCGGAAGGCGCGCCGAAGTGGTCTGCCGCCAGTCGTTTCAGTTCATCGGCGGCACCAGGTTCCGGCAGGCGGGCGAATGCGCTGGCAGGAACGGGCGAATGCGGATAGGAGTGCGGGTTGATCCCGGTCGAAAGGTCGATCCATGGTTCAGGCGCTTCCGGAAATACCAGGCGCGCCTTGCCGAGATTGCCGCCGTGACGGATCGCAGCCTGCGCCATTTCTGATACTGTTTCGCCCATGTTCTTTGCTCTCGCTTTTCTGTCGCTCGTGATCGAACGCCTGACCGGCTATCCGGACTGGCTGTTCAAACGCATCGGCCATCCCGTTACCTGGATTGGTTCGCTTATCGCGCTCATGGACAAAAAATGGAACCGGGAGAGTGCGTCATTTTCAAAGCGCAAGGTAGCGGGCGTGGCGGCGCTTTCTGTTTTCGTCGGGTTGACCGTGATTTTCGCGTGGTCTGCGCAATCGATTCTGCTTCTCTTGCCCTTCGGCCTGTTGCCGGTGGCGGTCCTTGGCGCTTCGCTTCCGGCGCAGAAAAGTCTGGAGCAGCATGTGGAGGCCGTCGCCATGGCTTTGGAACGCGAAGGGTTAGAAGGCGGACGCAGGGCGGTTTCGATGATCGTCGGGCGCGATCCGCAAAAACTGGACGAAGCGGCAATCTGCCGGGCGGCGATCGAAAGCCTGGCCGAGAACTTCTCCGATGGCATCGTTGCCCCTGCCTTCTGGTTGGGAATGCTGGGTCTGCCAGGCGGTGCGGCTTACAAGGCGATCAATACGGCCGACAGCATGATCGGCCATCGTTCGCCGCGCCATGAGGCCTTCGGCTGGGCATCGGCGCGGCTGGACGATCTGGTCAATCTGCCGGCCTCGAGGCTCAGTGGCGGTCTTTTCGTCCTCGCTGCGTTTTTTGTAAAGGGTGCGTCGCCCAAACGGGCCATTGCCGCGATCCGCCGCGATGCGCGCCACCACCGTTCTCCCAATGCCGGCTGGCCGGAGGCGGCATTGGCCGGCGCTCTCGGTTTCGCGCTTGCCGGGCCGCGTTCTTATGGCGGCCAGATGATCGAGGCGCGTTTCATGGGCGAAGGTGGAAGGGCAACATTGGTTGCCGGCGATATTCGCACCGCGCTTCGCCTGGCGCGGACCGCCGACCTCCTGATGATTGGCCTGTTCGGACTTCTTGCAATCCTTATCGCGCTATAGAAAGCAGCCTGTCGAGATCGAGGTGCTCTTCCATATGCGCCGCAAGACGGTCGAGGACGGCCTCCACCTGCTGATCGTAGTTCAGGTCCGTGCCCTGCCCGCCGAGACGCTGCAGCCATGCGCCGCGCTGGCGGTCATCCGCGAAAAGACCGTGAATATAGGTTCCGAAGATGCGGCCGTCTGGAGAAACGGCGCCGTCTGCATGTCCGTCAATCGTCGAAAATGGCAGGTTGCCTGTGGTGCAGGTGGTTTCACCGACATGCATTTCATAGCCGGATAAATCAACACCGTCGAAACTCCGGCCCCGCACGGAAACGAGCCGCTTGTCACCGGTCAAAACCGTTTCGACATCCAGCAGGCCGAGCCCGTCAACGGTAGACGGCGGCCCTTCGATGCCGTCGGGATCGGCAACGGCTGTTCCAAGCATCTGGTATCCGCCGCAGAGGCCGAGAACGTAGCCGCCGCGCCGGGCATGGGCCTTGATATCGATGTCCAGCCCCCCCTCCTTCAGCACGGCAAGATCAGCGATGGTCGATTTCGAGCCGCAAAGCAGGACCAGCCGGCAATCGGCGGGAATGGTTTGACCCGGCCTTATGCGGATCAGCTCCACATCCGGTTCCATGTCCAATGGATCGAGATCGTCGAAATTGGAAATATGCGGCAGGATCGGCACGGCGATGCGGATTTTTGCGCCGGGCTTCTGCTGGGCCGGACCGGAAAGCCCCAGCGCATCTTCCGCCGGCAGTTTGGCGGCATCGGAAAAATGCGGCAGAAGCCCGATGGATGCCCAATCGGTCTTTTCCGCAATTATCCGCATCCCGTCCGCAAACAGCGCCGGATCGCCGCGAAATCGGTTGACGATAAAACCTTCGATCATCGCTGCGTCATCGGCGTCGAGCACCGCCTTGGTGCCGACGAGGCTGGCGATGACGCCGCCGCGGTCGATATCGCCGATCAGGATGACGGGGGCATCGGCGGCGCGGGCAAAACCCATATTGGCGATGTCGTTGGCGCGCAGATTGATTTCCGAGGCGCTTCCCGCTCCTTCCACCAGGACAAGGTCGGCTTGTTGTTTCAGGTGCTTGAAGCTTTCGAGGACACGCGGCATCAGCCCGGCCTTCATGTGTTGATACTCGGCGGCTTTGGCGTTGCCGAGGATCTTGCCCTGCACCACCACCTGCGCGCCGGTCTCGCTCTGGGGTTTCAAGAGAACCGGGTTCATGTGCACAGAAAGCGTTACGCCTGCCGCCCGCGCCTGCAACGCCTGCGCCCGGCCTATCTCGCCGCCATCGGCGGTCACCGCCGCATTGTTCGACATGTTCTGCGGTTTGAACGGCATGACGGAGAAGCCGCGCCGCGTGAAGGCCCGGGCAAGCCCCGCGACCATCAGCGATTTGCCGACATCCGAGCCGGTTCCCTGAAACATCAGCACCCGTGCGGTCATGTCAGAATTCTATCCCGGCTTGAGCCTTCACGCCCGCCTTGAAGTGGTGTTTCACCAGCGTCATCTCCGTCACCATGTCGGCGACGTCGATGAGGGGTTGTTTGGCATTGCGGCCAGTGATGATGACATGCAGATCGGGCCTGCGGCGGACGAGCGTTTCGACGACCTCCTCCAGCGGCAGGTAATCGTAACGCAGTGCAATGTTCAACTCATCGAGGATCAGAAGGCCAATGGTCTCGTCGGCCATCAGGGTCCTTGCTTCTTCCCAGGCCTTAGCGGCTGCGGCGACATCGCGTTTCAGATCCTGCGTGTCCCAGGTGAAACCCTCGCCCATGGTGCGCCAGACGACCTTGTTGCCGAACAAAGTCAGCGCCTGCTGTTCGCCCGTCGACCATGCGCCCTTGATGAATTGCACGATCCCCACCCGCCGCCCGGTGCCGAGCATGCGCAGCGCAAGGCCGAAAGCGGCGGTGGACTTGCCCTTGCCGGGGCCGGTATTGATCATCAGCAGGCCTTTCTCGATGGTTTTTGCCGCAACTTCGGCATCCTGCACCGACTTGCGGTTGACCATTTTCTGCCGGTGGCGTTCGGCTTCGTTGTCGCTGATGTCGCGTGTCATCGCATGTTCCTTCTCATCCAGCGGCGCGGGGCCGTACGGCGCCGCCATTCGGAGCGGCGACTATACCCAATTTGCCGCACCCGGCAATGCGCGGGGGGACAGGGCGCGGCATTGACCCTTACGCCCGTTCAGCCTAAGGGTAAGTCACTGACGGTCTTTTCCCGGCAACGGGAAAAGCTAAGAGGGAACACGGTTCCAACCCGATTACCGGGTCACTCCGTGGCTGCCCCCGCAACTGTGAGCGGTAAGCCCGCACCGTAAAGCCACTGGACCTGCGCGATGGTTCGGGAAGGCGGTGTCAGGGTGTAGAGCCGCGAGCCAGGAGACCTGCCGTTTCAGGAAAACGTCTGCCGGGCGGGGTGCTCCGGTCAGTCGGTCAGATCGAACATCCGGTTTGCGCCTGTCCGCATGCCGTTTTCGATATCCGCACCCCCGAGATTTTTTTGCAAGGCGCGGGAAACGATACGGTTTGGATATTTCAGCGGCATCTTCATGTGCAGGCGGAAACGCGCGGGACGAAACGGCGTCCGGCGTGACCGTCTTCGTTTGCAGAAGCTGTCGTGATGAAGCCGATCCCAATGCCGAACCGCGCCCCGGTTCCCGTCTCGCCGATGCCGTGATCGCAAAAGCGGAAGAAGCACGCGTCGTCGTCCGTTCCGTCAATTGCCTTGCCAATTGCAAGCGCGGCCTCAGCGCCGTGCTGCGCAGTGCCAATGGCTGGTCCTATGTTTTCGGCGGGCTGAACCCCGGTGACGCGGAAGATTTGTTGACCGGCGCACGGCTGCTGGCTGCTGCCCCCGATGGCCTGATGCCCTGGCGCGGCCGCCCCGAACCACTGAAGCGCGGCATGGTGGCGCGCGTTCCCCCATTCGATTTTACCGAGGAGAAATTATGAGCACCCTTCTGGACCGCGTTCCCTGCACGATTGTTACCGGCTTTCTGGGGGCGGGAAAAACCACGTTGCTGCGCGGACTTCTCGAAAAGCTGGACGGCAAGCGGCTCGCCATCATCGTCAACGAATTCGGTGATATCGGCATCGATGGGGAAATTCTCAAAGGCTGCGGCATCGAGAGCTGCCCGGAAGAAAACATCGTCGAACTGGCCAATGGCTGCATCTGCTGCACGGTGGCGGATGATTTCCAGCCCGCCATCGAACAAATCCTCAGCCGCCGGCCGAAGGTGGAGCATATCCTCATCGAGACATCCGGCCTTGCCCTGCCGAAGCCGCTGGTGCAGGCCTTCCAGTGGCCGGCGATCAAGAGCCGTGTGACGGTGGACGCGGTGGTCGCCGTGGTGGATGGCGCCACCCTTGCAGAGGGGCAGGTTGCCCACGACATGGAAGCGCTGGCCGCCCAACGGGTCAATGACGAGGCGCTCGATCATGACGATCCGGTTGAAGAGGTTTTCGAAGACCAGGTGGCCTGCGCAGATCTTATCGTGCTGACCAAGGGCGACCTTCTGGATGATGCCGGCCTCGACAGGGCGAAGGCGCATGTGCTCGATCATTTGCCGAGGGCTGCGAAGATCGTCGTCGCGTCGAATGGCGCCATCGATCCCGCGGTGCTGATCGGCCTTGGCCTTGCGGTGGAAGAGGATATCGAAAACCGCCGTACCCACCATGATGGCGCGTTCGACCATGAACACGACGATTTCGACAGCTTCGTCATCGACCTGCCGGCCGTCACCGATCCGGAAGCGCTGGCGCTTCGTATCGCCGAGACGGCGGCTGCCGAAAATGTGCTGCGCATCAAGGGTTTCATCGAGGTCTCCGCCAAGCCCATGCGCCTACAGGTGCAGGCGGTCGGCAGCCGCGTCAACCATTATTACGACCGTCCCTGGGCGGCGGGCGAGGAGCGCCGCAGTCGTCTCGTCATCATCGGTGAAAAAGGCATCAATCGTGAAAAAATCGAACAGATGCTGGCTGCCTGACCCATGCATATCCTGGCCACCACATCCTCGTCTCTGGACGATCTGATCGAGCCGGTTGATCTCAACCAGCCCCGATCGGATGTGGTGATGCTGTCTTTTTCGGCAAGCGATCTTGCCGGGCTTGAGCGGGCGTGGCGGCGGGAGGGAAATACCCTCCCGTCTTTGTCCGCCGCCAACCTTTCCGAGCTTCGGCATCCCATGTCGGTCGATCTGTGGATCGAAAAGACGGCGGCGCACGCGCGGGTTATTGTTATCCGGATTCTCGGTGGGGCGGAGCGCTGGCGTTACGGCGTCGATCAGCTCGCCATTCTGGCGCGGCGGCGCGGTATCAAGCTTGTGCTCTTGCCGGGTGAATGCAGCGAAAGAGATGAAAAGCTCGAAACGGCCTCCACCGTGGACACGTCGACGCTGACCTCCATCCTCTCCTTATTCCGGGAGGGCGGACAGGAAAACATGGGGCGTCTTGCCGCCGGCCTGGCTGTTTTGGCAGGCGGCGGAAAATGGCCTGATACAGAGGCCGAACCTCTGTCGAAAGCAGGCTTTTATCGACCGGATCTGGGTGTCGTGGCGCGGGACGAGGCTTGTGCCGGTTTTCTTGCAGGCGCACCCGTTCTGCCCATTCTCTTTTATCGGTCCATGCTTCTGGCGGCGGATGCCGCGCCTGTCGATGCGCTGTTTCACGCACTATCTGCGCGCGGTTTTGCGCCGTTGCCGATTTTTGTCAGCGGTCTGAAGGATGGGGAAGCCATCCGTTTCCTCGAAACCGTGCTTCCCGATCTTCAGCCCGGTGCCATCATCGCCGCGACGGCCTTTGCCAGCCAGATCGATGATGGCGGCAAGACTCTGTTCGACCGCGTCGGCGTTCCCGTTTTTCAGGTGGTGATGGCAACCACCCGGCGCGACGGCTGGGCGGACAATGCACGCGGGCTCAATCCGTCCGATCTTGCGATGCATGTCGTCTTGCCCGAGTTGGACGGCCGGCTTCTCGCCGGTGCGATTTCGTTCAAACAGCCACGGCTGGATGGCGGCGCCAGCCTCCTGAATGTGCCGGAGGCGGACCGTGTCGAACAGGTGGCAAACCGTATCGCGGCATTCCTGCGCCTGAAACAGGCTTCGAAACAGGATCGGCGGATCGTCATTCTGATGCCGGACTATCCCGGGGCGGCGCCGGGGCGCACCGGTTATGCCGTTGGTCTCGATGTACCGCAAAGCGTGCTTGAAATGCTGCGCGATCTTGCCGATGCCGGCTATGTGGTAGAGGATATTCCGCAAACGGCGCGAGCGCTGCTCAATCGTGTCGAGCAGCAGAATGCGGTGATTGATCTTTCCGGCTATCATGATTTTCTCGCAGCTTTGCCGGATGCCGCTGCGGCTGGCTTGTATGCGACATGGGGAGCGCCGGAAAGTGACGAAGCGCTCGCCGGTGGCGCATTCCATTTTCGTGCCGCCCGTTTTGGCCAGATCGTCGTGGCGCTCGCGCCGGATCGGGGAAGCAATGAAGATCGCCGGGTAGATTACCACGATCCTGCCCTGCCGCCGCGCCACGCTCTCGTCGCCTTCGGCGCTTGGATGCAGAAGGTCGCGCAGGCGCATGCCATCGTGCATGTCGGTGCGCATGGCACGCTGGAATGGTTGCCGGGCAAGACGGTGGCGCTTTCTCGCGATTGTTTTCCGGAAATCGTCACCGGCTCGCTGCCGGTGATCTATCCGTTCATCGTCTCCAATCCCGGCGAGGCGGCGGTGGCCAAACGGCGCATCGCCGCGGTCACAATCGGCCATGTGCCGCCGGTGCTGGTGAATGCCGGGCTTTCGCCGGAGCAATTGGCGCTGGAACAGCTGGTCGATGAATATGCGCAGGCTGATGGGCTTGATCGGCGGCGGCGCGACCGGCTGGCGAAACTGATCGTTGAAAAAGCGCGGGAAATCGGCCTTGCGGCTGAGGCGGGTGTGGGGATGAAGGACGACGCCGATGCGGCGCTTTCGCGTATCGATGCCTTTCTCTGCGATCTGAAGGATTTCGCCATCAAGGATGGCCAGCATATTTTCGGCCGTTATCCGGAAGGGGAAGCCGATCCGCTGAGGCTTGAAAGTGCGAGGGCGGAGAAAGCCGCGCTGCTTGCCGCGCTCGATGGACGGCATGTCGCGCCCGGCCCTTCTGGCGCGCCGGCGCGCGGAAGGCTGGATGTGTTGCCCACCGGCCGTAATCTTTATGCCGCCGATCCGCGCACCATGCCGACGCCGACGGCTTTCGAGCTCGGCCGGATGGCGGGAGAAGAGGTGCTTCGCCATCATCTGCAAACCCATGGCGAATGGCCGAAACATCTGGTGTTCGATCTCTGGGGCAGCGCCAGCCTCCGCAATGGCGGCGAAGACGTGGCGCAGGCGCTGCATCTGATGGGCGCGCGGCCAATCCACGATCCGGCGACGGGACGTGTTACCGGCATCGAGGTTCTGCCGCCGGCGAGCCTCGGACGGCCGCGAGTCGACGTCGCTTTTCGCATTTCCGGCCTATTCCGCGACATGTTTCCGGCGCTGATCGCGCTTCTTGACGCCGCCGCGAGGGCCGTGGCGCGGCGGGATGAGGCGCCGGGAGACAATCCCCTGGCGGAAGAGGCGGCCCTGCTTGGGCATATTCCGGCGCGGATTTTCGGCTCTGCGCCCGGAACCTATGGCGCCGGTATCGAGGAAAAGCTCGCCAGCGGCCAATGGGACGAACGCGAGGAGCTTGGGCAGGCTTATCTCGACGCGGCAAGTCATGCCTTTGGCGGTGCAGATGGCCTTGCCATTTTCGAGGATGCCGGCTTCACGGAGCAGGTGCGCCGGGCCGATCTTCTGGTTCATACCGGCGACGATCCCGGCCGCGATCTTCTCGACGGTTCTTCCGATGTCGCCTTCATCGGCGGTTTCTCCGCCGCGAAATCCGCCCTCGGCGGCGCCGCCGATATCGTGGCGCTGGACACGACCGATCCGGCGCGCCCGCGTGCGAGATCGATGACGCAGGCACTGACGCGGGTGGTGCGCGCGCGGGCGGTCAATCCGCGCTTCATTGCCGGCCAGATGCGGCACGGTCCGCGCGGAGCGGCGGAATTTGCCGAAACGGTGGACCGGCTGGTCGGTTTTGCCGAAACCACCCATGCGGTGTCCTCCGCGCTGATCGAGGCGCTTTATGACGCCTATTTCGGTGATGAGGCGGTGCGCGATTTCATCCTGCGTGAAAATCCAAAGGCGGCCGAGGTCATGGCCGAGCGTTTCCTGTCTGCCCGCCGTCGCGGCCTGTGGCATAGCCGCCGCAATGCGGTGGATGCGGAGCTGGAAATGCTGACGCTGCCGGGCTCTGCAAGGGTGGGCGCATGATGGTGGCCGCTGCCGATCCCGTTCAGCCATTCGGTCGCCGCGGTCTGTGCCCTGCGCTCTCCACACCCATGCGGACCGGCGACGGCTTTCTGTCGCGCATCGCATTCGAGGCGGATATCACGCCCCGGGCGATGATGGCACTGTGCGATCTCGCCGAGCGGCACGGCAATGGGCTGATCGACATCACGGCACGCGGCAGCCTCCAGTTCCGTGGTTTGTCGCCAGAAAGCGCATGCGCCCTGGAAAAGGACGTTCTGGTGCTTGGGCTGCCGCTGCGCGAGGGGCTGGCCGTCGAGACTTCGCCGCTTGCGGGCCGGGATGACACGGAAGTCGCCGATGGTCGTTTTCTCGCCGGGGAGATTCGGAAAGAGGCCGAACGGCTCGCCCTTCATGAAAGGCTTGCCGCCAAGACCTCTGTCGTCATCGATGGCGGCGGATCTTTCTCCATGGTGGATTTGCTGGCCGATATTCGCCTGAAGGCGTTCCGGCTGAACGGCCGGATTTTCTGGCGGTTGCTTGTCGGCGGGCCGGAAAGCAAGGCGCTGGATGCAGGTGCGGTCGAGACGGGGGCAGCGGCGGATGTGGTCCTGTCGCTCCTCCTTTATCTCGCCGGCAAGGGGCCGCTCGCCCGTGGCCGCGATCTGGACCGTTCGATCATCAAGGCGGTTTGTGGTGACCGACTGCTGGACCGGGTGACAGAGAAAGAGACGGCCTGGTCGCCGTCTGCGCCGCTGGGACTGATGGCCGCGGGCAAGGATTTTTTCGCCGCCGGCGCCGCGCTGGCCTTCGGGCAGGTTCGAAGCTCCGATTTATCGCGCCTATGCCAGGGCGCTGATATGCTCGGCATCAGGGCTCTACGGCCGTCAGCAAACCATGGCATGCTATTTTTCGGCCCGGAATTCGCCTGCAATACACTGCTTGAGATTGCCAAGGCATCCGGTTTCATCATTGCGGCTGGCGATGCCCGATCGTCCATCGCCGTCTGTTCCGGTGCGCCGGGCTGTGCTTCGGCCTTTCTTCCTACCCATGAACTGGCCGGTTTTGCTTCAAGGGAATGTGCCTCATTGCTCGACGGCTCGTTTACGCTGCATATTTCCGGCTGCGGCAAAGGTTGCGCGCGCCCAGCCCCCTCGCTTCTGGCCTTTTATGGCACGGCCGAAGGTCTTGCATTTGCCATTTCCGGCCGCGCCGACGCTCCGCACGATGGGATTTTACCTTTCACGCAACAAAGGACGGCGCTTTCGCGGCTTGCCCGTCTTCACGAAAAAGAACATAAGCCCGGGGAAAACGCCGCCACCCTGTTTGCTCGCCTCGGCAAAGAGGTGATTGGTGCGGCGCTTCGACAGGATGACTGATGACCGACCATGACTATATTCGCGATGGCAATGCGATCTATGAACGCTCCTTCGCCATCATCCGCGAGGAAGCGGATTTGTCCGCCTTTAGCGACGAGCAGGCGGATATCGCCATTCGCATGATCCATGCATGCGGGCAGGTGGAGGCGGCAAGACACTTTCGCTTTTCGCCGGATTTCGTTGTCGCTGCGCGTCGCGCGCTTCTCGCCGGCAAGCCCATTCTCTGTGATGCGGAAATGGTTGCCCATGGCGTGACCCGTGCCCGGCTTCCGGCCGAGAATGCGGTGATCTGCACGCTTCGCGATCCGCGCACGCCGGATATCGCAAAGTCGATCGGCAATACCCGTTCGGCCGCGGCGCTCGATCTCTGGGCGGAGAAGTTGGATGGCGCTCTCGTCGCCATTGGCAATGCGCCGACGGCGCTGTTCTATCTCTTGGAGATGCTGGAAAAGGGTGCTGCGCGTCCGGCGGCCATCATCGGTATGCCCGTCGGCTTTGTCGGTGCGGCGGAATCGAAAGATGCGTTGGAGGCAAGTACGCTCGGCATTCCCTATGCCATCGTGAAGGGGCGCATGGGCGGTTCGGCGATGACGGCCGCAGCCATCAACGCGGTTGCGAGGGCGGGCCTGTGAGTGCGGCTCTTTTCGAACATCAAAAGGGCAGGCTGATCGGTGTCGGCACCGGTCCCGGCGATCCCGAGCTTTTGACGTTGAAAGCGGTGCGCGCCATCGAAAATGCCGACGTACTCGCCTTCTTCTGCAAGAAGGGCGGCAGCGGCAATGGTCGCGGTATCGTGGAGGCCTTTATCCGCCCCGGCACGCTGGAAATGCCGCTGGTCTATCCCGTCACTGTCGAAAGCGACAAGAACGGCGAGGATTATCGTGGCGCGATCGCCGCCTTTTTTGACCAGTCAGCGCAGGATATTGCCGCCCATCTCGATGTCGGGCGCAATGTCGCTGTCCTGTCGGAGGGCGATCCGCTGTTTTACGGTTCCTATATGCATCTTCATCTGCGGCTTGCGCCGTCCTATGATGCGGAGGTGGTCGCCGGCGTCACCGCCATGTCCGGCTGCTGGTCCATGGCCGGTTTGCCGTTGGTGCAGGGCGACGACATATTGAGCGTGCTTCCCGGTACGCTGGCAGAGGATATTCTGGCGGAACGGCTTTCCGGCACGGATGGCGCGGTGATCATGAAGGTCGGGCGTAACCTGCCGAAAATCCGCCGGGCGCTGGAAAAAGCCGGCAAGCTCCATGCGGCGCTCTATGTCGAGCGCGGCACCATGGCAAACAGCCATGCGGTGCCGCTTGTCGAGCGCGACGCGTCACCGGCGCCGTATTTTTCGCTGGTTCTCGTGCCGGGCTGGAAAACCAGGCCCTCCGCGGGTGAAAAGCCATGACCGGCAAACTCATCGTTGTCGGTCTCGGCCCCGGCAATGCGGGGCAGGTGACGCCGGAGGCGCTTGCCGCCGTCGAAGCTTCGGAAGACTTTTTTGGCTATATTCCTTATCTTGATCGCCTGTCGCTTGGTCTTCATCAGCGCCGCCACGCTTCCGACAATCGCGAGGAAATCTCCCGCGCCGAACAGGCGCTGACACTAGCGGCGCAGGGCGGCAAGGTCTGCGTGGTATCCGGCGGCGATCCCGGTGTTTTCGCCATGGCGGCGGCCATTTGCGAGGCGATTGAAAATGGTCCGTCCGAATGGCGCGACATCGATTTTTCCGTTGTACCGGGTGTGACCGCCATGCTGGCCGTCGCGGCAAAGGCCGGCGCGCCGCTTGGCCATGATTTCTGCACCATTTCGCTATCGGATAATCTCAAGCCCTGGGGCATCATCGAAAAACGGCTGATCGCGGCGGCGGAAGCCGGATTCGTGATGGCCTTCTATAATCCCGTCAGCAAGGCGCGGCCGCATCAGCTCGGCGCTGCTTTTGATCTTTTGCGCGCGCATCTGCCCGGTTCGGTACCGGTGATCTTCGGTCGCGCCGCAGGCCGGGCGGATGAACGCATTCGGGTCGTGCCCTTATCCGAAGCTTTGAGCGACATGGCTGACATGGCCACCTGCATCATCGTCGGTTCGGTGGAAACCCGTTTGATCGCGCGCTCCGGCAAAGAACCGATCGTTTATTCGCCGCGGTTTTCGAGAAGGGAGAGCTGATGGCGGATGGCGGTGAGGGCAGTCGCTATATCCGGCACGATCGCGCCATTCAGGGGCGCCTCGCTCAAGGGTCGTGGCCGTTCGATCATTATGACCGGCAGGCCGAGGTGTCTTGCCGCTTCGATCTTGCCATAGCTGGCGCTGCCGCCCGAATTCTTGGAAACAACCGTCTCGATGCGGTTTTCCGCAAGCATGCGGATTTCGTCATCCAGCGCAAAGGGGCCGCGCGCGGTGACGTAACGCGCATTCGCCAGCTTCAGCGGCGGGTCGACCGGGTCGACGCTGCGGATGAGATAGCTGTGCCGGGGCGCTGCTTCGAAAGGAAGAAGCTCCTGCCGCCCAAGCGCCAGAAATACACGCCTGCTTTCATTTCCCAGCGCGGTAACGGCCTGTTCGACAGTGTCGACGCCCTGCCACCTGTCACCCGGCTGGCATTGCCAGGCGGGACGCGAAAGCACAACGAGCGGAACGCCGGCAAGCCTTGCGGCTTCGACCGCGTTGGCGGACATTCTTGCCGCATAGGGATGGGTGGCGTCCACCAGAATATCGAAATCCTCGGCGCGAATGAAATCCGCCAGACCCGCCGTCCCGCCAAACCCGCCGCTGCGCATCGGCACTGGCTGTTCAACCGGCGAGAGCGTGCGTCCCGCCATGGACAACAGAATGCGGCAGCCGGCGTCCTCGGCCAGCTCGCCAGCCAGAATACGGGCATCCGCCGTGCCGCCAAGGATGAGTATGGAGCGTGTCATGACGTCTGAATATTCCGGAAAGGACAAGGCTTCCACCGAAAAGAACGCAAAGCCATGGCTTTCCATCGTCGGTATCGGCGAAGATGGGCTTGAGGGCCTCGGTAAAAATGCGCGCCGGGCGATAGAGGCGGCCGAAGTGGTTTTCGGCGGCAAACGCCATCTGGAACTCGCGGCTGCAGCCATTCGCGGCAAGGCGTGCCCCTGGCCGGTACCGTTTGATGTGGGGATGAGCGATGTTGTGGCGTTGCGCGGCCGCCGGATCTGCGTCCTGGCGTCCGGCGATCCATTCCTCCACGGGGTCGGCGTCACGCTTCTGCGGCGGATCGCGGCGGAGGAAACGATGTGTTACCCCTCGCCTTCCGCCTTTTCACTGGCCGCCGCCCGCCTTGGCTGGGCATTGCAATCCGTCGATTGCGTTTCGCTGCATGGGCGTTCCATCGATCTCATGCGACCGCATCTGCACCCCGGTGCGAGGATTATTGCGCTCACGTCGGACGAGCGAGCACCGATTCTGATTGCGGAATTGCTGGTGAGTTGCGGTTTCGGTGATTCGTCATTCATTCTGCTGGAAGCCCTGGGCGGAGAACGGGAAAGGCGACGGCAGGTCAAGGCGGCCGATTTCTCCTTTGCAGATATCGACCCGTTGAATGTTGTGGCGATGGACGTCGTCGCGGACGAGGGTGCGCGTGTCCTGTCTTTTGCGCCAGGGTTGGATGATGGCCTGTTCGAACATGACGGGCAGATCACCAAACGGGAAATCCGCGCCGTGACATTATCGTCCCTGTCTCCGCGGCGGGGCGAATTGCTGTGGGACATAGGCGCCGGTTCGGGTTCGATCGGCATTGAATGGATGCTTTCCCACCCCTCTCTTCGTGCCGTTGCGATAGAGCAGCATCCGGAAAGGGCCGAGCGCATTGCCCGCAACGCGGAGACGTTCGGGGTTCCGGGACTTGAGGTCATGATCGGTACAGCCCCTGCCGCTTTTGAAGGGTTGCCCCGGCCGGATGCTATTTTCATTGGCGGCGGCGGCAGTGAAGCGGGTGTGCTTGCGGGTGCCATGGAAGCTCTTAAACCGGGCGGACGACTTATCGCCAATGCGGTGACGCTGGAAATGGAAACGCTGTTGCTTGCCACCCACGCCAGGCTTGGCGGTTCGTTGATCCGTCTTGAGGTGTCGCGGGCGGCGGCTGTGGGTTCCATGTCGGGCTGGCGTCCGGCCATGCCGGTGACGCAATGGCGCTGGGTCAAGCCATGGTGACCGTGGCCGGTATAGGCTGCCGCAGAGGCACGGGGTCGAGCGCCATTATAGCGGCTGTGCGTGCCGCCGAGCAGGCCCTCGGCGTGACGGTCGGCTCGCTGGCGACTGCGCCGCTCAAGGCCGGAGAAGCCGGGCTTGCGGAAGCGGCGAAAGTCCTGTCGCTGTCACTTGAAATCGTAATGCAGGAGCGGCTCGAGGCGGTTGCCGCGGATATAATGACATTTTCGCAAGCGAGCCTGGATCATACCGGTTCGCCAAGCGTCAGCGAAGCGGCAGCGCTTGCGGCAGCCGGAGAGAGTGCAAGGCTGGTCGCGCCGCGCCTCGTGGTCGGTGATGTGACGATCGCCATCGCAACGACGAGCAATGCGCCAAACGATAGCGGCTGCGCCATCGAACAGGGAGAAAAACAATGACGGTTCATTTCATCGGTGCCGGTCCGGGTGCCGCCGATCTCATCACGGTGCGCGGGCGCGATTTCATCGCGGCTTGTCCGGTCTGCCTTTATGCCGGTTCCTTGGTTCCGAAGGCCCTGATCGATTATTGCCCGCCGGGCGCCCGTATCGTCGATACGGCGGCACTTTCGCTGGATGAGATCGAGGCGGAATTCGTGGCGGCGGCAAAGGCGGGCAAGGATGTGGCGCGGCTGCATTCCGGCGATCTTTCGGTGTGGAGCGCCATGGGGGAACAAATCCGCCGGCTGGAACGGCTGGGACTGGATTATACCGTCACGCCCGGTGTGCCCTCCTTCGCCGCCGCCGCCGCCGCCTTGCAGCGGGAACTGACGGTGCCGGAAGTGGCGCAGAGCCTCGTGCTGACCCGTATTTCCGGCCGCGCATCGAAGATGCCGGACGGTGAAACGTTGAAGGCTTTCGGCGCGACCGGCGCGACACTCGCCATCCACCTTGCCATCCATGCCATCGGCAGGGTGGTGGAGGAGCTGACGCCGCTTTATGGGTCCGATTGCCCGGTCGCCATCGTGGTGCGCGCCTCGTGGCCGGATGAGCGGGTCATTCGTGGAACGCTGTTCGACATCGAGGGCAGGCTTGCGGCCGAGCCGGTGGAGCGCACGGCGCTGATCTTTGTCGGTCGCGGTCTTGCCTCGACGGATTTTCGCGAGAGCGCGCTTTACAGCGCCGACTATGTCCGTCGGTTCCGCTCTCCGAAGGACGATGCGGCGGGTTGATGCGACGGCGTGGAGGCGGTGCGCCCCTTCAGCGCGCCCTGACGATCAAAAACCAGAATATCGAGCGCGATGGCCGGCGTGTTCAGCGCCGCCGCCGCGGTTACCCAGGCTTTTTCCGCAACGATCGCGCCGAGGTCTATCCCCGTTCGCTCGGCCAACTGAAAGGCGTGCGAGACCATGTTGGCCTGGCGGATGGCAGCGGCGAGATTGTCATCTCCCCCCGCTTCCGTGGCCAAAGCCGCCAAAGCTTCGAGATCGGCAAGGCCTTTTTTGGAATGCACGTCGAGCATGCCCTGGGCGAGCTTGGTCATTTTGGCGACGCCGCCGGCGATCGTCACCCGCTCGACCGGGTGGCTGCGCAGATATTTCAGCATGCCGCCGATGAAGTCGCCCATATCGATCAGCGCAGTCTCGGGCAGGCCGTAAAGCGCCTGCCCGGCCTTTTCGGAGGTGTCGCCGGTCGCGCCCAGCACATGGGTGCAGCCGGTCGCCCGCGCCACGTCGATGCCGCGCCAGATGGAGTGAATCCAGGCCGAGCAGGAAAAGGGGATGACGATGCCGGTGGTGCCGAGAATGGAAATGCCGCCGACAATGCCGAGCCTGCCGTTCAGGGTCTTTTCCGCCAGTTTCTCGCCGTCACGAACCGAAATTTCGATTTCGAAATCGGCCGATGCCCCCGCCACCTCATGAATGGCGGTCTCGATCATCTTGCGCGGCACGGGGTTTATGGCGGGCTCTCCCGGCGGCAGCGGCAGGCCCGGCCGGGTGACGGTGCCGACACCCTTGCCGGCCTTGAAAGAGATGCCGCTTCCAGGCTTTCCCCGTCTGACGGTGCTTTCGATCAGCGCCCCATGGGTGACGTCGGGATCGTCACCCGCATCCTTGACGACGCCGGCGCGGGCAAAGTTTTCGCCCTTTTCCTCCGTCGCAAGGGAAAATGCGGGTCTTGCGCCGCTTGGAAGTTCGACTTCGACAGGGTAAGGAAACTCGCCGGTCAAAAGTGCGGTGCAGGCCGCCTTCGTGGCCGCTGCCGCGCAGGTGCCCGTGGTCCAGCCGCGGCGAAGGGTCTTTCCATCCGTTTCCATATGAATTCCTATAGCCGGGACGGCTTTTTCCGTCATCGTTAAAAAGCAGCCAAGAAGAATGTCGATACCGCAGATTTTAAACAGCATCGTCGCAAAAGGTCCGGTCTTCGAAGCCGGTCATGTCTGGCTCGCGGGCGCGGGGCCTGGTGATGTACGGTATCTGACGCTGGAAGTGGCGCTGGCGCTTTCTCTGGCCGATGTCATCGTCCGCGATGCGCTGGTGAGCGATGATGTTGTGGCTCTCGGTCCGCAGGCGGAAATCGTCTTTGCCGGCAAGCGCGGCGGCAAGCCTTCCGCGACGCAGGACGACATTACCGCGTCGCTGATCGATTACGCCCGGCAGGGCAAAAAGGTATTGCGGCTAAAGGGTGGTGATCCTTTCATTTTCGGCCGCGGTGGTGAGGAGGCGGAGGCGCTTGTCCGCGCCGGCATTCCATTCCGCATATTGCCGGGCATGACCTCTTCGCTTGCTGCTCTTGCATCCGCGCGTATTCCCGCCACCATGCGCGGTATCAGCCGCGCCGTGACGCTCGCCACCGGCCATGCGGCGGGCACCGAAGAGGATCTCGACTGGCCGGCGCTGGCAAAAACGCACGAACCCATCGTCGTTTATATGGGGCTGAAGAATATCGGCGCGATTGCGGCACTTTTGATGCAGGGTGGCCGTTCGGCTGCAACACCGGTTGCCGTCATCATGTCGGCCACGACGGCGGAGGAGCGTATTTTTATCGGTAAGCTGGAAAGCATAGCCGACGATGCAAAGCGGGAAAACTTCGAAGCCCCGGCTTTGATCGTCATTGGAGAGATCGTCTCGATGCGCGAACGGCTGGGAGTTGCACGGACATGACCGCGCGGGCGATCATCATTGGCGCACCCCGTTCGGGGTCCGGCAAGACCAGCGTAACCATCGGCCTCCTCCGTGCCTTTGCCCGGCGGGGCATCAAGGTACGGGGCATCAAGACGGGGCCGGATTACATCGATCCAGGTTTCCATGCCTTCGCCACCGGCACGCCCGGTCTCAATCTGGATAGCTGGGCCATGCAGCCGCACCTGCTGCAGCATCTGTTTTCGCAGCAGACCGAGGACGCGGAACTCGTTCTGATCGAAAGCGCCATGGGCCTGTTCGATGGCATTCCGGTGGCGGAAAACCGTACCGGTTCGGCGGCGGATCTGGCGCGGCTGTTCGGCATTCCCGTGCTTCTGGTGCTGGATGTGTCGGGCCAGTCGCAGACGGCGGCCGCCATTGCCCATGGTTTCGCCCATTACGACCCCGCCGTCACCATGGCGGCGGTGGTTCTGAACCGGGCCGGCAGTGAAAGACACCGGACGCTGTGCTCGCAAGCCATCGAAAAAATCGGACTTCCCGTTGCCGGCTGCGTCCTGCGCGATCCTTCGCTTGTCCTGCCGGAGCGGCATCTTGGGCTGGTTCAGGCGAGCGAACATCCGGAAATCGATGCACATATAGAACGGCTGGCAGATGCGATGGAAAAATCCATCGATCTCGATGCGCTGCTTTCACTCGCTGCGCCGGTGAATGTGCCTTCCGGATCGGCGGAAGCGGCGATTGCGCCGCCCGGCCAACGCATTGCGCTGGCGGAGGATGCGGCCTTCACTTTCCTTTATCCGCATCTCAGGAAACATTGGCATGCGGCCGGGGCCGAAATCGTGCCTTTCTCGCCTCTGGCTGACGAGGCGCCTGACGAGAGCTGCGATATTTGCTGGTTGCCGGGCGGATATCCCGAACTTTTTGCTGGAAAGCTTGCCGATGCGGCCGGTTTCAAGACAGGCATTGCCCGTTTTGCCGCGACAAGGCCGGTGCACGGCGAGTGCGGCGGCTATATGGTGCTGGGTGCGGCGCTGGAGGATGCCGATGGGGTAACCCATGCCATGACCGGACTTCTGTCGCATGCCACCAGTTTTGCGACGCGCAAGATGAATCTCGGTTATCGGCAGGCGACGGTTGCGGCAGGCGGTCCGCTCGGCGCGGCGGGCGATATTCTGCGCGGCCATGAGTTTCATTATGCGCGGGTCACCGATCCCGGCCGCGACGAGCCTTTTGCCCAGATCGCCGACGGGCAGGGCCGTCCGCTCGGGCCATCGGGCGGCAGAAGGGGTCTCGTCTCCGGCACCTTCTTTCACGCCATTGCCAGAGGCAGCTGATCGGTCTGCGTCGATGGCCTTTCCATGGGATGTGCGGCAAAGTGGAGCAAGCTGCGAAAGTTTGTAGGCTCTGGCCACGGGAAAGTGCTATAGATCGCGTCAGAGGACATGTAAAAGCGGAAACAGTTCCAGCAATCCATGTTCAGTGACGTCTGGCCGGATCGAAAGCCGTTTTCTGTTTCGTGGTCCGAACCTGCCATCGCGCATTTTGTCTCAAGCGTGCTACCCATGATGAAACCCGGAATTTTTGTCTCCGCCGCTCTTGCTGCATCCATTCTGCTGGCTCCCTTCGGCACAGGGTCTGAAGGCATGGCCGCCCATGGCGGAGAAGATTACGCGACGCTGGAGAAGCTCGGCGCGGCCCTGTTCGACGACCCCAGTCTTTCGATGAATCGCACCATGGCCTGTTCCACCTGCCATATGCAGGCGGCCGGATTTTCCGATGCACGGGAGAGCGAAAAGGTCGGGCGGGATGTGTCGCTGGGTGACGATGGCATTTCGCTCGGTGACCGCAATGCGCCGACCGCTGCCTATGCGAAATTCACGCCGCCTTTCGGCAGAAATGCGGCGGGAGACTATGTGGGTGGACAGTTCTGGGATGGCCGCGCCTCCCAGCTGGAGGATCAGGCAGGTGGACCGCCGCTCAATCCGCTTGAAATGGGCATGCCGGACAAAGCCTCTGTCGTAAAACGGCTCAGGGAAAACCCGGATTATGTTGCAGCCTTTGGCACGCAGTTTGGCAAAGATGTCTTCCAGAGCGATGAAACCGCCTATTCCGCGATGACCAAGGCTCTGGCGAGCTTCGAGCGCTCTGATGAATTCTCCACCTTCGATTCCAAATATGACCGTTTCCTGCGCGGCGAGGAAAAGCTGACGGATCAGGAGGAGCTGGGCCGGGTTCTGATTTCCTCGACGCAGTTCACAAATTGCAATACCTGCCATGAGATCCGTGGGGCCAAGGGCTTGGAAGACGGTCTTTTCACCAACCATAAATATTTCAATATCGGCGTTCCGGCCAATACGGCGGTCAGGACCGCGAATGGCTCGAAGCCGGACGCTATCGACTTGGGTCTGGCGCAAAATCCTGAAGTGGGAGGCGATCCCGCCCAGCGCGGCAAGTTCAAGGTGCCGACCCTGCGCAATGTCGCCGTCACCGGCCCTTATATGCACAATGGCGTATTCAAGGACCTGCGCACGGTGGTGCTGTTTTACGTGAAATATAAGAGCAAGAAGCCCAGCCGTCAGATCAATCCGGAAACCGGCAAGACATGGGATGCGCCTGAAGTGCCTGAGAATATAGCCATGACGGAACTGACGTCCGCGCCGGCGCTGGATGACAAGCGGGTGGATGCCATCGTGGCATTTCTGAAGACGCTGACCGACCGGCGGTATGAGCATCTTCTGCCAAAGAAGGAGGGGCAGACGGCGGCGCCGCCTGCCCAACCGGTTTCGTCGATCGTTACGCCGAAAGCGCCTTGAATTCGGCGAGAACCGCATCACCCATGTCGCCGGTGCCGACCTGACGGCAACCGTCGGCCATGATGTCGGCGGTGCGGATGCCCTGGTCCAGAACATTGGCAATTGCGGTTTCGAGCTTCGTTGCCTCATCGACCAGGTTGAACGAGTATCGCAGGCACATGGCGAAGGACGCGATCATGGCGATGGGGTTGGCGATGCCCTTGCCGGCGATATCCGGGGCCGAACCGTGGACCGGCTCATACATGGCCTTGCGCTTGCCGGTCTTTGCATCCGGTGCGCCGAGCGAGGCCGAAGGCAGCATGCCGAGCGAGCCGGTCAGCATGGCGGCGACGTCGGAAAGCATGTCGCCGAAGAGGTTGTCGGTGACGATCACGTCGAACTGCTTGGGCTTGCGCACCAGCTGCATGCCGCCGGCATCCGCCAGCATATGTTCCAGCTGCACGTCCTTGAACTTGGCGGCGTGGGTTTCAGTGACAACCTGGTTCCACAACACGCCCGATTTCATGACGTTGCGCTTTTCCATCGAGCAGACGCGGTTGTCGCGGGTGCGGGCCAGTTCGAAAGCGACGCTGGCGATGCGCTCGATCTCGAAGGTGTCGTAGATCTGCGTGTCGATGCCGCGTTTCTGGCCGTTGCCGAGATCGATGATCTGCTTCGGCTCACCGAAATAAACGCCGCCGGTCAGTTCGCGGACGATAAGGATATCGAGGCCTTCGACCAGTTCCGGCTTCAGGGAGGAGGCGGCAGCAAGTGCGGGATAGCAGATGGCGGGGCGCAGGTTGGCGAAAAGTTCGAGATCCTTGCGCAGGCGAAGCAGGCCGGCTTCCGGGCGATGCTCATAGGGAACGCCGTCCCATTTCGGGCCGCCGACGGCGCCGAACAGGATTGCGTCGGCGGCAAGCGCCTTTTCCATGTCCGCATCGGAAATCGCAACGCCATGGGCGTCATAGGCGGAACCGCCGACAAGGCCCTCCGAAACGGTAAAGCCGGCATTGTGCGCGCTGTTCATATAATCGATCAGCTTGCGGACCTCAGTCATGGCTTCCGGGCCGATACCGTCACCGGGCAGCAGGAAAAGCGAACGGACTGTCATGAGAACCCTCCTTGGGCGGCGCGCCGGAAAACATCACGAGGGGTTTTCGATGGCGGCGAGCGCGGCGTCAAACTCGTTCCGTCCTGCGCATGCCAAGTCGTATCGCAGCCGGACGGGATCGGGGGCTTCTTATCTCCGCCTCAACGGCTTTTCAAGCAAAGCAAAAGCCGATCCGGTACTGTTTGGTAGGGGATCGGCTTTTTTGAAGAGCGGAATGTGGTCAGGCCCAGGGGCGGACCGAGGCGTTCGCCTTTTCAAACGTGTCGATGGCGCCGGAATGTTCCAGCGTCAGGCCGATGTCGTCGAGACCGTTCAGCATGCAATGGCGCTTGAATTCGTCGATTTCGAAGGTGATCGTGCCGCCGTCGGGGCCACTGATTTCCTGGCGTTCCAGATCGATGGACAGAACCGCGTTCGATCCGCGCGAAGCGTCGTCCAGCAGCTTTTCGAGGTTCTCGGGGCTGACGACGACCGGCAGGATGCCGTTCTTAAAACAGTTATTGTAGAAGATGTCGGCGAAGCTGGTGGAGATGACGCAGCGGATACCGAAATCGAGAAGCGCCCATGGCGCATGTTCGCGCGAGGAGCCGCAGCCGAAATTGTCGCCGGCCACGAGAATCTGGGCGTTCTGATAGGCGGGCTTGTTCAGCACGAAATCCGGATTGGGCGAGCCATCTTCGAGATAACGCGACTCGGCGAAGAGGCCTTTGCCAAGGCCGGTGCGCTTGATGGTCTTCAGATAGTCTTTCGGAATGATCATATCGGTGTCGATATTGACCACCGGCATGGGCGCGGCAACGCCCGTCAGCTTGGTGAATTTTTCCATCTGTCGCTTCCCGTGTTTCCCTTGAACAAAATCCGGTGGCGGCAAAGCCTGCCGAATGTTCTCTGCCGGGAAATACTGCAAAACTCGGCGCTTTAGAAGCGCAAACCCGCATTCTTCGGTACGCCACGCACGGCGCACTGGTATTTTTAACCGGATGAGACGATCTCAGAGATCGATAATCGTGCCCTTGCCGTCGTTCCAGACGCGCATGTCGCGCTGCGTGCGGGGTTTCACAGGAATGGGGGCCGGTTTCAGGCGCGCGGAGAGAAGGCGGGCAGCGCTGAGAACCGCGAGCACACCAATAAAGGCGACCGTAAGCGAGGCGGTCAAAAGAGCGGCCATGGCCAGAATTGCAATGCCGGATGCGGCGATGAAAAATGAACGTATGCCTTGCATGATCCAAACCTTTCTATCCAGATGAATGTGGGCCTTCTTTTTCCGGCTTGCAAGAGGATTCAGTGGATTGTCAGCTTGCAGATGTCACAAAAGCTTGACACAAGTGCGGCATCGTCAATTTTTCCGAAAATATTTCCGTGAAACCACGCCGTTCACTACTGTCAGTTCCGGCCGTCAATGTCCGGGCGCTCGAAAAAATCTCTGAACTCGACTGTGACGGCGTGATCCTCGACCTGGAGGATTCGGTTGCGCCCGATATGAAGGGCAAGGCACGGGACAATCTGGCAAGGCTGTTTGCGGACGCGCCTTTCGGCGGGCGGGAAGCCATTATCCGTATCAATCCGCTCTCGACGACGGATGGAAAGGCGGATTTGCAACTCGTGCTTTCCTGCCTCCCGGATGCGGTTCTCTTGCCGAAGGTGGAGCAGCCCGCCGATATTCATGCGGTGGCCGACCTTCTGGCCGAGACCGATGCGCCGGAGCGCCTGAAAGTCTGGGCGATGATCGAAACACCCTTCGGTGTCCTTAATGCTGCATCAATTGCCGATGCGGCCCATACGCCGCAAGCGCGGCTTGCCGCTTTCGTCATCGGCCTCAACGATCTGCGCAAGGAAACACGCGTTCCGTCCCTTCCCGGCCGCAGCTATCTCGTGCCGTGGATGATGCAGGTGGTGCTGGCTGCCCGGGCTTACGGGCTGGACGTTATCGACAGCGTCTCGAATGACTTTCGCGATATCGCAGCTTTCGAAGCCGAATGCGAACAGGGGCGCGCCATGGGCTTTGATGGCAAGATGCTGATCCATCCTGCTCAGATCGAACCGGCCAACCGGCATTTCGCTCCGGATGGGGCGGCAGTTGCAGAGGCCCGCGCCATCCTTGCCGCTTTCGCAAAACCGGAATCTGTGGAATTGAACGTCATCAACATGAACGGTCGGATGATCGAGCGGCTGCATGTGGTTGAGGCCGAAAGGCTGGTCGCCATGGCCGATATCATCGCACAAGGAAAGGCAAAAAAGACGTGAAGGTCTATCGTTTCATCACCGGCCCGGACGACTCCAAATTCTGTCACCGGGTCACCAAGGCGCTGAACAAGGGCTGGGAACTGGCCGGCTCCCCGAGCTATGCCTTCAACGCCGCGAGCGGCGTCATGCATTGCGGTCAGGCCGTGACCAAGGTGGTCGAGGGCAAGGAATACCATCCGGACATGAAGCTCGGCGAGCAATGAGCGGCGCCAGCCGCCCCGATCAGCGATCGGCGGCGGCCTCGTCGGCGCTTTCCTCGATCCGCTCCATGTCGTCGTCCGACAGGCCGAAATGGTGGCCGATCTCGTGGATGAGGACGTGGGTTATGATATCGCCCAGCGTTTCCTCGTTTTCGGCCCAGTAGTCGAGAATGGGGCGGCGATAAAGCGTGATGCGGTTCACCATCTCGCCCGTTTCCATGGTGAAACGTTCGGAAATGCCGCGCCCTTCGAACAGTCCTAGGAGGTCGAAGGGTGTTTCGAGCGCCATGTCCTCAAACACGTCATCGGTTGGAAAATCGGCGATCTCGATGATGAGATCCTTCGTCAGTGCGCGAAATTCTTCCGGCAGGTGGCCATATGCCTCGATCGCAAGCGACTCGAAGGCGGAAAGTGTCGGCGCATGGCGGTCCCGCCAATCGTCGGTCTGGTCTATGCGGGCCATTTCTGCTCCTTGTTGGAAGGCCCATATAAACACTTGCAGGGCAAATTTCGAGACCCGTCTGCTTCACCTGCCAAAAAAGCATGAAATTCTTGGCGTTACAGTTACTTTTCAAACCTTCGTCATCTTGACATAAACCGGCGTCTCGCGTAATCGGCACCCAAATTGATGGCGTAGTGCGCCTTCCGTTTATTCCGCCCTTCAAAAGGCGGCTTCACCGGCAGACATTCAAAGGGGCATTCGGTCCTGACGGATTTCCGCTACTCCGACTGATAAAAAGACGGCCAGCTTGCATTTGCGGGCAGAGCCGGAACGAACATGAAAGGATAAAAAATGTTCGCAGTCATCAAGACCGGCGGTAAGCAGTACCGCGTAGCGGCCGACGCCGTGCTGACCATCGAAAAGCTGGAAGCAGAGGCAGGCGCAACTGTAGAATTCACCGAAGTTCTCGTTGTTGGCGAAGGCGCCGACGCCAAGTTCGGTGCTCCCTTCGTCAAGGGTGCGATCGTGAAGGCTGAAGTTGTCGAGCACAATCGCGGCAAGAAGGTCATCGCCTTCAAGAAGCGTCGTCGTCAGAACTCCAAGCGTTCGCGCGGCCATCGCCAGCATCATACTGTCGTCCGCATCACGGACATCGTTGCTGCCTGATCGGCGCGACACGGGAAACAAGGTTTAAAGGAGAACTCCAATGGCACACAAAAAAGCTGGCGGTTCCTCGCGTAACGGTCGCGATTCCGAATCCAAGCGCCTTGGCGTGAAGAAGTTCGGCGGCGAAGCCGTCATTCCAGGCAACATTATTCTGCGTCAGCGTGGCACGCAGTGGCATCCGGGCGCCAATGTCGGCATCGGCAAGGACCACACGATTTTTGCGCTGACCGCTGGCAATGTAAACTTCCGCACGAAGGCCAATGGCCGCGTGTTCGTATCCGTGGCTCCGAAAGCGGAAGCCGCAGAATAAGCCGGTAAGCGTCATATGCAGCCGGTGTCCCATCGACCCGGCTGAGACGTATCAGGTTCAGTCAAGAAAACAGGGGAGATGGGGCACCACCCAACTCCCCTTTTTCTTTACCCCCAAGGAGGGACTGAACCATGCAAGCTGAATTGTTGAGGGTTGACCAATCACGGTCACCCGAAGAGCGGCTAAGACCCGATCGGTCGAGGAGCGATTGCCCCGTTTTACTGTCGCAGAGGCTGGTTTTGCGCAAGCCTCACGAAGAAGACATCGACGCCCTTGCCCATCTTGCCAACAATGCCAATATCGCGACCATGGTGTCGCGTATGCCGCACCCGTATACGGCGAAAGACGCCGCGGATTTTGTGCGACGCTCCAAAGCTGGCGAGATTGGCAAGTGCGTCTATGCGATTACCCGCATGGACAATGGCGAGTTTCTGGGCTGCTGCGCGCTGGAACCCCAGGAAGACGAAAAGACGCTGGAAATCGGTTACTGGCTGGGCGAACCCTACTGGAACCGGGGCTACATGACCGAAGCAGCGCATGCGCTGATCGACATGGCTTTCCGCACGCGTGAAATCGACCAGATCGATGCCCGTTGCCGGGTCACCAACATCGCCTCGCGCCGCGTCATCCAGAAGTGCGGTTTCCAGTTCCAGGGTTCCGGCATGGTCGGTTCGCTGGCGCTCGGCGGCATGGTGCCGGTCGAATGGTACAGGCTGGACCGCAAGACCTGGGTTTCGCTGAAGAGCTGGGGGGATATGGGATGAGCGCGCTCGAACTGACCCGCCGCCGGGCTGCCACGACACTGGCGCCGCCCGGCCCCTGCCCTATCATCGAGACAAAGCGTCTGGTGCTGCGGCCGCAGCGCCTTTCCGATGCCGGCAGCATTGCGGAATCGCTTGGCGATTTCGCCGTGACGAGGATGCTGGCCCGCGTTCCCGCGCCCTATCACAAGCAGGATGCGCTGGAATGGCTGGTCCTGCGCACCTCCGGCACCCTGCCCGACTGGGATTTCGCCATCACCAGCGGCGACGATACTCTGATCGGCGTGGTCTCGGTGGAATTGCGGCACGGCGAGTGGCATCTCGGTTATTGGCTGAACCGCTTCTACTGGGGCAAAGGTTACATGACCGAGGCGGTTGCCGGCGTGGTGGAGCGATTCTTCCGCCGCATGCCGGGGGTAACCCTTCATTCCGGCGTGTTTGCGGATAATCCCGCTTCGCTGCGCGTGCAGGAAAAACTCGGCTTCCGGGTGACCGGCTGCCACCAGATCTACGCCACGGCGCGCGCCGCCATGGTGGCGCATATCGATACGATGATCACGGCGGACGAATTCATTGCGCCGCGTCGCTGACACCTGAAGAGCATCGGGCCGAAAACCGTCATACAGTTTTCGGCCCGATGTTTTGAACAGGGCCGGTTTGCCAAAGGCCGGTCTTGTCTCGCACAGGGGCTTGCCGCACGATAGTCTTTGACCTTGCGGAGAAGCGCTTGTATTCGAAACGACAATATTTTTGTTTGACGCAGCGGACAGATCGTTGCGTCCGCAAACCGACAGAACGGCAGTCCGATGAAATTTCTCGATGAAGCAAAAGTCTATATCAAGTCCGGTGACGGCGGTGCGGGCGCCGTTTCCTTCCGGCGCGAAAAATTCATCGAGTTCGGCGGCCCTGACGGCGGTGACGGCGGACGCGGCGGCGATGTCTGGGTTGAGGTGGTCAATGGTCTCAACACGCTGATCGACTTCCGCTTCCAGCAGCATTTCAAGGCCTCGATCGGGCAGCACGGCATGGGCAAGACCCGTACCGGCGCCAAGGGCGCGGACGTGGTGCTGAGAGTACCGGTCGGCACCCAGATTTTCGAGGAAGACAATGAGACGCTGATCGTCGACCTCACCAAGGAAGGCCAGCGCTTCCGTCTCGCTGCCGGCGGCAATGGCGGTTTCGGCAATGCCTATTTCAAGTCGTCCACCAACCAGGCGCCCACCCATGCCAATCCGGGCCTAGCCGGTGAGGAAAAAACGGTTTGGCTTCGCCTGAAGCTGATTGCCGATGCCGGTCTCGTCGGTCTGCCCAATGCCGGCAAATCCACCTTCCTTGCGACGGTGACCCGCGCGCGACCAAAGATCGCCAATTATCCCTTCACCACCCTGCATCCGAACCTCGGCGTGGCAACCATTGACGGCCGCGAATTCGTGCTGGCCGATATTCCCGGCCTGATCGAAGGTGCGCATGAGGGTGTCGGCATCGGTGATCGCTTCCTTGGTCACGTCGAGCGCACCCGCGTGCTTTTGCATCTCGTTTCCGCGCAGGAGGAAAAGGTCGGCAAGGCCTACAAGACGGTCAAGGCCGAGCTGGATGCCTATGGCGGCGGGCTGACCGACAAGCCGGAAATCGTGGCGCTGTCGCAGATCGACGTGCTGGATGAAAAAGAGCTGAAAAAGAAGGCCAAGGAACTGGAAAAGGCCTGCGGCCGCCCGCCGCTCCTTCTGTCCGCTGCTGCACATATCGGCATGACGGAAGCGCTGCGCGCCCTTCGCGATGTCATCGTCTCGGCGAGCAATGGCGGCGAAACCGCGCTGCCCGACCGGTCGATGCCGCATGAGGACAGCGAGGCCGAGGAAGGGGACGACCGCCTATGAGCCTGACGCGCAAGCCGCTGGCCAGCCACCACCGGATCGTCATCAAGATCGGATCGGCGCTTCTGGTGGACCGGAAGACCGGCCTCAAGAAAGATTGGCTGGATGCCATCTGCGAGGATATTGCCGCGCTGAAGAAAAACGGCGCGGATGTCCAGGTCGTCTCTTCGGGCGCCATTGCGCTTGGCCGCACCGTGCTCGGCCTGCCTTCCGGCGCATTGAAGCTGGAGGAAAGCCAGGCGGCGGCGGCTGTCGGCCAGATCGCGCTGGCGCGGGCATGGTCGGAAAGCCTGTCGCGGCATGAGATCGTCGCCGGTCAGATTCTGCTGACGCTCTCCGATACCGAAGAGCGCCGCCGTTATCTCAATGCGCGCGCCACCATCAATCAGCTTTTGAAGATCGGCGCCATTCCGATCATCAATGAAAACGATACGGTAGCGACCACCGAGATTCGTTATGGCGACAATGACCGTCTGGCGGCGCGCGTGGCAACCATGACGGGGGCGGATCTTCTGGTGCTGCTTTCGGATATTGACGGGCTTTATACGGCGCCGCCGCATCTCGATCCGGATGCGAAATTCCTGGAAACGATCGCCGACATTACCCCCGAGATCGAGGCAATGGCAGGCGGGGCGGCTTCCGAGCTTTCGCGTGGCGGCATGCGTACCAAGATCGATGCCGGCAAGATCGCCACGGCTGCCGGTTGCGGCATGATCATCGCTTCCGGCAAGACGCTCAATCCGCTGAAGGCCATCGAAAATGGCGCTCGGTCCTCCTGGTTCGCGCCCTCCGGTACACCGGTGACGGCGCGCAAGACCTGGATTGCCGGGCAATTGCAGCCGGCTGGCGAAATCCATGTGGATGCGGGTGCGGAAAAGGCGCTTTATGCCGGCAAAAGCCTGCTTCCCGCCGGTGTGCGGCTGGTGAAGGGCAATTTCGGACGTGGCGATGCCGTTGCCATTGTCGGTTCGGAAGGTCGTGAGGTTGCGCGCGGCCTTGCTGGTTACGATGCCGAAGAGGCGCGTCTCATCATCGGCCACAAGTCCAACGAGATCGAGGCGATCCTCGGTTACGTCGGCCGTGCGGCGATGATCCATCGTGACGACCTCGTGATGACCGGCACTGCCGTCAAAGTCAAACATGCCAAGAAGGATGAGGTCCATGCCTGAACAGGCCGTGAAGCAGAGCCATGACATCGACGCGCTGATGATGACCATCGGCGCGCAGGCGAAAGCTGCTTCGCGACCGTTGTCCATTGCCGGCACGGACCAGAAGAACCGCGCTCTGCTTGCCATGGCGTCTGCCATCGAGGCGTCCAAGGAGGCGATCCTTGCCGCCAACAGGCAAGATCTGGCCGCGGCGGAGAGCGCCGGTCTTGCGGCATCCTTCGTCGATCGACTGACGCTCAATGATGCACGCATCGCCGGGATTGCCGAAGGTATTCGCTCGGTCGCAGCCCTGCCGGATCCCGTTGGCGAGGTTATCGCCGCCTGGGATCGTCCGAACGGGCTGAAGATCGAGCGGGTGCGCACGCCGCTCGGCGTCATCGGCGTGATTTACGAAAGCCGCCCGAATGTGACGGCGGATGCCGGCGCGCTTTGCCTCAAGGCCGGCAATGCCGTGATCCTGCGCGGCGGCTCGGATTCGCAACATTCATCGCATGCTATCCATGCCTGCCTCGTGGCGGGTTTGAAGATTGCCGGGCTTCCCGAACATGCCATTCAGCTGGTGCCGGTGACAGACCGTGCCGCTGTCGGCGCGCTTCTCGGCGGCTTGAATGGCACGGTGGACGTCATCGTGCCGCGTGGCGGCAAAAGCCTGGTGGCGCGGGTGCAGTCCGAGGCGCGCGTGCCCGTCTTCGCCCATCTGGAGGGCATCTGCCATATTTATGTCGACGCCTCTGCCGATCTCGACATGGCCAAACGCATCGTTGTTAATGCCAAGATGCGCCGCACCGGTATTTGCGGGGCGGCAGAGACGTTGCTGGTGGATGCAGCTGCTATTTCCACGCATCTCGCGCCGCTCGTCAATGACTTGGTTGCGGCCGGTTGCGAAGTGCGCGGCTCGCAGGCGGTTCTTGATGTGGTTGAGGGCCTGAAAGCCGCGACGGAGGAGGACTGGCGCACTGAATATCTCGACGCGATCATTTCGGTCGCCGTGGTGGAGGGTATTTCGGGCGCGATCGAGCATATCGGCACCTATTCCTCCAACCACACCGAGGCGGTGATCGCCGAGGAACCTGAGGTGGTGGCGCGGTTCTTCAACGAACTCGATTCGGCCATTCTGCTGCACAATGCCTCGACGCAATTTGCCGATGGCGGTGAATTCGGCATGGGTGCGGAAATCGGCATCGCCACCGGCAAGATGCATGCGCGGGGTCCCGTCGGCGTCGAACAGCTCACCTCGTTCAAATACCGTGTGCATGGCACCGGCCAGACACGGACGTGATATTTGCCGGCCGATAAGCGCCTCGACAGACGTTATCTCACCATGCCGCATGTGGAGCGCGGCATGGTCGTCGGGCTTTTCGGCGGCTCCTTCAATCCGCCGCATGCGGGTCATGCGCTTGTGGCGGAAATTGCACTGCGCAGGCTGGGTCTCGATCAGCTCTGGTGGATCGTCACTCCAGGCAATCCGCTGAAAAGCCGTTCGGAACTGGCGTCCCTCGAAGATCGTATCGCCGCCTGCGAAAAGCTTGTTCATGATCCCCGCATCAAGGTCACGGCCTTCGAAAAATCCCTGGGCTTGAGCTATACCGCCAATACGCTCGCCAAGGTGAAGGCAAAAAATCCACATGTGCGCTTCATCTGGATCATGGGCGCGGACAATCTCAAGAGCTTTCATCGCTGGCAGAAATGGCGCACCATCGCGGAGACTTTCCCGATTGCCGTAATCGACCGGCCGGGTTCGACCCTGTCCTATCTCTCCTCCACCATGGCGCAGGCTTTCAGCCAGGCGCGGGTAGACGAGGACGATGCGGGTGTTTTATGGAAAAAACGTGCCCCGGCCTGGGTTTTCATCCACGGTCCCCGCTCCACGCTGAGCTCCACGGCGTTGCGCAACGGTCGAAAATGACGGCAGCGATCACAAATGATGTATGGGCCAGCCGTCAAAGGGTCCATATCTTGAAAAGTTAATAGTTTGATGCCACCTTCATTGTGTGACGCAGAGAGTCGCGTCGCGCAGTACCTGTTTTGTCATTCTTGGAAAGGAAAACCTCTGACAACAGTACACGCCAAGGGAAGAGCATTTGTTGCTATCCCGAAGGGCCAGGACAGTGGCGCCGATGCCGCCGGCCATGCCCTCGAAACCGTCCTCGCGAGCCTCGAGGACTCCAAGGCTGAAGATATCGTATCTCTCAACATTGCCGGAAAATCGGCGCTTGCGGACTACATGGTCGTGGTCTCCGGGCGGTCGAACAGGCATGTTTCGGCGATTTGCGAGCATCTTCTCAAGGACATGAAGGATGAAGGGTTCGGAAACGCCCGCGTCGAAGGTCTTGAGACCGGAGACTGGGTGCTGATCGATACCGGCGATATCATCGTTCATGTGTTCCGTCCGGAAATCCGCGCCTTCTACAATATCGAAAAAATGTGGGCGACGCCGGATATGCCGGAAGAGACGCTGCATTGATGCGGCCGAGCCTTTGATCGAGCGCATCGTTTTGCCGAAGATCACCTCTGACTTCGGAAGCGGTGTCTCTGGCCGGAAAGTGCGCCGGCCGCATAGGAATCCGCAGGCTATGCTGTTAAGAGCTTGACCCTGTTGGGTCACGGCGAATGCAGGTTTGCAATGCGGATTTCAATTTTTGCGGTGGGACGGCTGAAATCCGGCCCCGAAAAGGATCTTGCGTCCCGTTATATCGAGCGTCTGGCCAAGGCCGGTCCGGCGATCGGGCTGGAATTTTCGCGGATAATCGAGGTTGCCGAAAGCCGCGCTTCGAACGCGGAGACGCGCAAGCGCGAAGAAGCCGCGATGCTGGAAAAACATCTTTCCGACGGTGCGGTGCTGGTGTTGCTGGACGAGCGCGGCAAGGCGCTGGACAGCCCAGCCTTCGCCTCGTTTTTCGGCGACCTGCGTGATAGCGGCAGGCGTGACCTCGTGATCGCCATTGGCGGCGCCGATGGGCTTGATCCCGCGCTTTACGACAGGGCTGCGGCGGTTCTCAACCTCGGCAAGCTCACCTGGCCGCATCAGATCGTCCGTATCCTGATTGCCGAACAGCTTTACCGCGCCGTCACCATTCTCTCCGGCCATCCGTATCACCGGGTCTGAACGGTATGCGGATGCAGATTATCGTCTCAATTTCAACATGAAGCTTCGCGACACGACGGGTTGCGGACGGCTTTGCCGCCGCGCTCTTTCAGGCCTCTTGGAAGATCGCGGCAAAATCCCTAATATCGGCGCCTCTGCTTCGGCATCAAAGAAAGCTCAAATGGACAAGAGGTCTCAACGAAAACGGCGCGCTGCCCTTGCGGGTGCGGTTATGGCCGCTTTCGTCATGGGGTGTGGTCCGACCTATTCGCGCGATGACGCGGGCGCCGTTCCGGCCGACGGCGATGCATCGTCGCCGGATGCGCTGCAGGTGCTGGAAAAGCGCCGGGACCAGAACCGGCAGGATCTCGAGGAACTGGTCGACAGCATCGGCCTTTCGGAAGACAAGACCCGCAATCTTGAAGAGAGCATTGCGGCCCTCAATCAGGATAGTGCCCGTATCCGGGAAGAGCTGATCGCATCTGCCGCCCGACGCAGGACGCTCGAAACCAAGATCAGCGACGGTGAGGATCGCCTCGCCAAGCTTTCCGTTCGCGAGGACGGTGTCAAAACGTCGTTGCGCGAAAGGCGCGGTGTGCTGGCGGAGGTGCTGGCGGCGCTGCAACGGATGGGCCGCAATCCGCCCCCTGCCCTGCTGGTATCGCCGGAGGACGCGCTTGCTTCGGTGCGCAGCGCCATTCTTCTGGGCGCCGTCGTTCCGGGCATCCGTGGTGAAACCGACAAGCTCGTCGCCGCTCTCAAAGAATTGACCGATCTCAGGCAGGCAATCGCTCGCGAAAAGGACGATCTTACGGGTATGATGACGGCAAGTCTGGAAGAGGAGAAACGCCTCGACCTGCTGATTGCCGAAAACGACCGCAGGAACACCCAGACGGCGGCGGAGCTGGAGGCGGAACGCAAGCGGTCCGAAGAGCTGGCGAGCAAGGCGACGAGCCTCGAAGGCCTGGTCAGTTCGCTCGAAGGCGAGATTACCTCGGTGCGGGAAGCGAAGGAAAAGGCGCGGGCGGAAGAGCAGCGTCTGGCCCGTCTTTCCGAAGCGGAACGCGAAAAGGAACGTGCCGCGGCCGAGGCCGGAATGCCCGATAAAAACCGTATTGCGCCCGCATATCCCTTCGCGAGTTTGAAGGGAAAGCTGGAGGTGCCGGTTGCGGGCGATGTGCTGCGGCGCTTCGGCGATGCGGACGGTACGGGCCATTTTTCCAAGGGGATTGTCGTTGCGAGCGGCCCGGAAGCCATCGTGACGGCGCCTGCAGACGGCTTCGTGGTGTTTGCCGGAGATTTTCGCAGTTACGGCCGGATGATCATCCTCAATACGGGTGATGGTTATCATGTGGTGATGACGGGCATGGACAATGTGAGGACACGCCAGGGAATGTTCGTGTTCTCCGGAGAGCCCATCGCCTCCATGGGTGCAAAAAGAGTAGCGAGTGCAGCAGCATTGGCGCTGGAAACCGACAGGCCAACGCTCTACATTGAGTTCAGGAAAGATGGTGTGCCGGTTGATTCCCAACCATGGTGGACCGCAAAAAAGACCGGAAGGGCGCACAATGATTCGTAAGGTTTCGCTTCTCCTTATCGGTGGGCTTATGGGCGCCACGGCGATGAGCGTGATTTATTCGGCGAGCATGCCGGCACAGGCGGCCGGGCCTTCGACCTATAAGGAACTGTCGATCTTTGGCGACGTGTTCGAGCGTGTGCGCGCACAATATGTGACGCCGCCCGACGACGAGAAGCTGGTTGAAAATGCCATCAACGGCATGCTCAGCTCGCTCGATCCGCATTCCAGCTTCATGAATGCCAAGGATGCCAACGACATGCGCACCCAGACCAAGGGTGAGTTCGGCGGTCTCGGCATCGAAGTGACCATGGAAAACGAGCTGGTCAAGGTCATCTCGCCGATGGACGACACGCCGGCTGCCCGCGCGGGCATCCTTGCCGGTGACTTCATTTCGGAAATCGACGGCACGCCGGTCCGCGGCCTCAAGCTCGAACAGGCGGTTGAAAAGATGCGCGGCGCGGTGAAGACGCCAATCAAGCTGACGATCATCCGCCAGGGCGCCGACAAGCCGCTCGACATCACCGTCGTGCGCGACGTGATTGCCGTGCGTGCGGTCAAGTCGCGTGTCGAGGGCGACAATGTCGGTTATCTGCGCGTTATCTCCTTCACCGAGAAGACCTATGACGATCTCGAAAAGGCGATCAAGAAGATCAAGGCGGATGTGCCGGCCGACAAGCTGAAGGGTTATGTGCTCGACCTGCGTCTCAACCCGGGCGGTCTGCTCGATCAGGCCATCAACGTCTCCGATGCTTTCCTCGAGCGTGGCGAGGTCGTTTCCACCCGCGGCCGCAATCCGGACGAGACGCGCCGCTTCAACGCGACGGCGGGCGATCTGACCGACGGCAAGCCGGTGATCGTGCTCGTCAACGGCGGTTCGGCTTCGGCTTCGGAAATCGTTGCCGGTGCGTTGCAGGATTTGCGTCGTGCGACCGTCGTCGGCACGCGCTCCTTCGGCAAGGGTTCGGTCCAGACGATCATTCCGCTCGGCGAGGCCGGCGCGTTGCGTTTGACGACCGCGCTGTATTACACGCCGTCGGGCAAGTCGATCCAGGGCACGGGCATCGAGCCAGATATCAAGGTGGAGCAGCCGCTCCCGCCGGAATTGCAGGGCCGCGTGACGACCGAGGGCGAATCCAGCCTTTCCGGTCATATCAAGGGTCAGAGCGAGACCGACGAAGGTTCGGGCTCCTCCGCTTACGTCCCGCCGGAAGCCAAGGACGACATCCAGCTTAATTATGCGCTGGATCTGTTGCGCGGCGTCAAGACGGATCCATCCTTCCCGCCGAACCCGGACAAGGCTGTGGTCAACAAGCAGTAAGACAGATGCGCCGGCCAGCCGGCGCATTTTCTCGATTGCCCAACCATTTGGACGGATCGTTCATTGCCTTCGGACCTGCGAAAACCGCTTCTGGGTCGTCAGAAAAAAAGCGCCGGTATCAACCGGCGCTTTTCCGTCATTATGCTTTTGACTGCCTGTGCGGTTCTTTCCATCGGCGGCCTCTCGGTCTATACGGCGCTTTCGCCAGGTAATTTGCAGAAGACGGCGTCCGGGCCGGAGATCCAGGCGAGGCTTCCGGAAAAGGCTGCCGAGACGGCGTCCGGTGAAAATGCGGGCTTGCAGCCACAAAGCGGCCGTTCCGGTGCAAGCATTAATCGCTCGACAATGCTGGATGGCAATGTCGTATCGGTCTATTCTCCACGGCCCCGCGACGGCGACGGACCGGTGCTGATGAGTGGCCAGACCTATGGTCAGGACCCGCGCATGGCCATGCGTCCCAATGAAGAGTTGCTGGAAGAGACTGCGTTCGGTAGGCTGCCCGTCGTTGGCGCCGACGGCCTGAGGCCGATGGAGCAATATGCAAGGCCCTGGTCCGGCGCGCGCGGCACCCGGGTGGCGATCGTGGTTGGCGGTCTCGGGCTCAGCCAGACGGGTTCGCAAAAAGCGATCAGGGAATTGCCGCCGGACGTGACGCTGGGTTTTGCCGCGAGCGGCAACAGCCTGCAGCGGTGGATGCAGGAAGCGCGTCGTCAGGGGCATGAAATCCTTCTCCAGATACCGCTGGAGCCTTTCGGTTATCCCGGCACCAACCCGGGGCCGGACACGCTGCTGGCCGGTGATCCGGCCAAGGTCAATCTCGACCGGCTGCATCGTTCAATGGCGAAAATCACCAATTATACCGGCATCATGAATTATCTCGGCGGCCGCTTCCTGGCCGAGCAGGCGGCGCTGGAGCCGATGATGCGTGACATCGGCAAACGTGGTCTGCTGTTTCTGGACGATGGTTCGTCGGCACAATCGCTGAGCGGCGGGATTGCAAAGGCCATTTCCGCCCCGCAAGGTTTTGCCGATATTCTGCTCGATGGCGAGGTGACCGAGGCTTCCATCTTGCGCAAGCTCGACGAACTGGAGCGGATTGCTCGCCGCAACGGCCAGGCGATTGGCGTGGCATCGGCTTTCGATGAAAGCATTGCGGCAATCTCCAAATGGTCCCGGGAAGCCGGCGGCCGCGGCATCGAAATTGTCGGTGTTTCTGCGCTTGTTTCGGAGCCGGCGGGACAGTAAACCTTGCCTGCGGCCATTTCAGCGCCCTCTGGTGCTCAGACAAAGCGGGTTTCCCATGACAATCAAAGCAGAAGATTTGCCTTACCGCCCCTGTGCGGGAATAATGGTTCTGAATGCCGAGGGCCTCGTCTGGGCCGGGCGGCGCATCCGGGAAGGCAATTCCGAATATGACGGCTCACCGCACTTGTGGCAGATGCCGCAGGGCGGCATTGACGATGGCGAACGGCCTTTGACAGCCGCCATTCGTGAGCTTTACGAAGAGACCGGAATGAAATCCGTGACGCTGCTGGCGGAAGCGAGCGACTGGATTCACTATGATCTTCCGCCCGAGCTGATCGGCATCGGATTGAGAGGCAAATATCGCGGACAGGCGCAGCGCTGGTTCGCGTTCCGTTTCGAGGGCGACGAGAGCGAAATCCAGATCGACCCGCCGCCGACCGGTCATATGGCTGAATTCGACGCCTGGGGCTGGAAGCCGATGGAGAGCCTGCCCGACCTGATCGTTCCGTTCAAACGCGCTGTCTATGAGAGGGTTGTTGCGGAATTCCGCCACCTCTCCGGCAAATAAATAAAAAGGCGGCCGCTGGCCGCCTTTTCCTTGTCTGATATTAAAAGCTTATTCCGCTTCGTTGGCGGAATCGGCATTGAGCTGGCCGTATTTTTCTTCGCCGATCTTGCCGAGCAGTTCGAGCTGGGTTTCGAGGAAGTCGATATGCCCCTCTTCGTCGATCAGCAGGGTTTCGAACAGCTTCATGGAGACGTAATCACCCGCCTCGTGACAGATGTCGCGGGACTTTTTGTAGGAGGTGCGGGCGTCGTATTCGCCGGCCAGATCGGCTTCGAGCACTTCCTTGACATTCTGCCCGATACGCAGGGGAGCCAGGGTCTGGAGGTTGGGATGACCTTCCAGGAAAATGATACGATCGATGAGCTTGTCGGCGTGCTGCATCTCTTCGATGGATTCAGCCCGCTCCTTCTTCGCGAGCTTGGTGTAACCCCAGTCGTTCAGCAGCCGATAGTGAAGCCAATATTGGTTAACTGCACCGAGTTCGAGAAAAAGGGCCTCGTTAAGCCGCTCGATGACTTTTTTGTCGCCTTTCAATGTCCGCTCTCCTGTTCTCTTCATGGAATCGCTTCAGGCGGGACATAAAATCAAAAACATCGGCCTCAGTCGAGTGGCGACGGGCGTGATATTCCTCGGTGGTCTTGATGATCAGGTCGACAACGGTGGGAAAACAGCCGCAGCAGCGACCGCGTTTTTCCATGGCGTGATACACTTTTGCAGGAACGATGAGCTGCCAACAGTCCTCGTCGAGGAGTTCGTTGATAACGTCCCGGATCTCATGATCGGTGATGTAATTGCAGCTGCAAACCAGCATGATGGACTGCCTGTATGACGCAACACGTTGTTTTCGTTCTTAAACCAAAACAGGACACCAAATGTCAAGAAAAACCTCCTTTTGAGTTGGCGGGGATTTTCTAGACTCATTCTAAACTATACAAAAACTATCGTGTTTTCATTGGCTTAGTGGTGAACATTTTCCGGTGAGCTACACTCAAGTTTTTGTGCGCGGCAAAATTTCCGAGGCTGCGATCACGAAAAGTTTACTGGTTTGGAGCGGGACCGGAGCGGGGAGGACCCGCCTCAGGCAAAATATTGTCCGCCATTGGCCGTCATGGTAGAGCCGGTGATGAAGCCGGCGTCGTCGGACACCAGAAACAGGACGCAGCGTGCGATTTCTTCCGGTTCGCCCAGTCGTCCGACCGGAATTTGCGGGACGATGCGTTCGGCCAGAACGTTCTGCGGTATCGCTCTCACCATCTCCGTACCAATATAGCCGGGGCAGATGGCGTTGACGGTGATGTTGCGGCTGGCGCCTTCCTGGGCGAGCGCCTTGGTAAAGCCGATATCGCCCGCCTTGGAGGCGGAATAATTGGCCTGTCCCGCCTGCCCCTTCTGTCCATTGATCGAGGAAATAGTGACGATACGGCCGAAACCGCGCTCGCGCATGCCTGGCCAGACTGGATGTGTCATGTTGAAGACGCCGGTCAGGTTGGTGTCGATCACGTCGCGCCATTGCTGTGGCGTCATCTTGTGAAACATCGCATCGCGGGTGATCCCGGCGTTGTTGACGAGGATTTCGACCGGCCCGAAGGTTTCTTCCACCTTCGCGATGCCATTTACGCAGGCGTCATAGTCGCGCACGTCCCACTGGTACGCAGGGATGCCGGTTTCCGTCTGGAAGGCTTCCGCCCGGTCGGTCGTGAAGGCGTAGTTGACGGCCACTTGGTAGCCGGCTGCCTGCAGGGCGCGGGCAATCGCGGCGCCAATGCCGCTCGTCCCGCCAGAAATCAACGCAACCCGGCTCATTTCGGCCTCCATGACCTGTCGATCAAGCGCCTCGCCATGCAAGGGCGCTTCCATCTATTGCGGAATTCGTTCGTCGTGCTCAACCGCCACAGAAATGCGGCCAATGGGAGGCCGCTTCTACCCTATTGTCTGCCGAACCGGAATTGCTTTTTGGGACGTATCGGAGCTCTTTCAGAGCGCTTCGATACACATGGCGACACCCATACCGCCGCCGATGCACAGCGTTGCGAGCCCCTTTGAGACGTTGCGGCGGCGCATTTCAAAAATCAGGGTGTTCAGGACGCGCGCGCCGGAGGCGCCAATGGGATGGCCGATGGCGATCGCTCCGCCGTTGACGTTGACGATATCGGGATCGAGGCCAAGTTCGCGCACCACCGCACAGGACTGGGCGGCAAAGGCTTCATTGGCTTCCACAAGACCGATATCGTTTATCGACCAGCCGGCCCTTGCCAGCGCCTTGCGGGAGGCGGGGATGGGGCCGGTGCCCATGATCTGCGGATCGACGCCCGCCGTCGCCCAGGAGGCGATCCGCGCCAACGGCTTGATGCCGCGTTTTGCCGCTTCCTGTTCCGACATCAAAAGTGCCGCTGCCGCGCCGTCATTCAGGCCGGAGGCGTTGCCGGCGGTGACCGTGCCCTCCTTGTCGAAGGCCGGGCGCAGCTTGGCCATGGTTTCCAGCGAGGCGCCGTGGCGGATATGTTCGTCGGCATCGATGACGATATCGGCCTTGCGGCCTTTTACCGTGAAAGCGACGATTTCGTCCGCAAAGCGGCCGGCGTTCTGCGCCGCTTCGGCCTTGTTTTGCGATGCGACGGCGAACTGGTCCTGCTCATCGCGGGAGAGCTGCCATTGGCGGGCGATGTTTTCGGCGGTAATGCCCATGTGGTAACCGTAAAAGGCGTCCGTCAGACCGTCCTTCAGCATGGTGTCGATCATCTTGAAATCGCCCATCTTCACGCCGCCGCGCAAATGTGCGCAATGGGGCGCCATGGACATGGATTCCTGGCCGCCGGCAATGACGATGGCCGCGTCGCCGGTGGCGATCTGCTGCATGCCGAGGGCCACGGCGCGCAGGCCGGAGCCGCAGAGCTGATTGAGGCCGAAGGCGGTCGCCTCCTGCGGAATGCCGGCCTTCATCGCTGCTTGCCGCGCCGGGTTCTGTCCTTCGCCCGCCGTCAGCACCTGGCCGAGAATGACTTCGTCGACTTCATTTGACGTAACGCCGGCACGTTCCAGCACGGCATTGATGACGGTCGCGCCAAGCTCATGGGCGGGGGTATTGGCGAAGTGGCCATTAAAGGAGCCGACGGCGGTGCGCGCGGCGCTGGCAATCACGATTGAAGGCAGGGTCATCTCTATTCTCCTCACTTGCGGGCGGAGACTGGCAAAGCTTTCAATACAAGTCAAATGGCGAAAGTTGCTTTAAAAGATATTGCTAAATCACGATGGAATCTTGCGAAAAATTGCTGCGCAAAAAACAAACTGTTGCGATGCACAAAACATTTGTCAGACAGCGTATTTTGCGCATACACTTTGCGCCGGGAAGAGCAAGAACACCAAAAAACAAAAAAATACCATCATCGCGAGGAGGCGGGCATGGCGAAACACGACGGCGAAACAATCATTAAAAAATACGCCAACCGGCGGCTCTACAACACCGGTACCAGCACCTATGTAACGCTCGACGATCTGGCGCAGATGGTCAAGCGCGGCGAGGACTTCAAGGTCCAGGATGCCAAGTCGTCCGAAGACATCACACATGCGGTGCTGACGCAGATCATCGTCGAACAGGAGGCCAAGACCGGCAATACGCTGCTGCCGACGGCGTTCCTGCGGCAGTTGATTTCCTATTACGGCGACCAGATGCAGATGGTCGTGCCGACATTTCTCGAACATTCGATGAAGACGTTCTCCGACCAGCAGAGCCAGATGCAGGAACATATGGCCAAGGCCTTCGGCGACGGTTCGCTTGCCCGTAATTTCCAGGCGCCGCTGCAGATGATGGAAGAGCAGATCCGCCGCAATACGGAGCTGTTCCGGCAGGCGATGCAGGGTTTTACACCTTTTTCTATGCCGCAGGCGCCCAAGGAAACCCGCAAGCCGAACGCATCCGAAATCGATGAGCTGAAGGCGCAGCTGCGCGCATTGCAGCAAAAGCTCGACCAGCTCTGACCCTGCCTTTGTGAGCCGATGCCGGGTCTGATCAAACCGCATCGGCTGCTGCTTCAGACTTTCAGCTCGCCGTTCTTTCCGGTACGCGCAGCAGAAGCAGGAACCCAGCCCCCAAAAACACGATGAGCGTGGCCATGCCGATATGGGCGGAGCCGCTTATATAGGTGGCTATGGAAAACGACAGCGTTGCCATGAAACTCGTGGCGCGCCCGGAAAGCGCATAGATGCCGAAATAACGGCCTGCTTCGGCGACGGTGATATTGCGGGCAAGATAGGAGCGTGAGGAGGCCTGGACGGGGCCGAAGGCGAGGCCGATCAGCACGCCATAGAGAAGATAGGCTTTTTCCGCGCCGGTGGCGAAGATGCCGCCATTGTCGGCTGTTGATAATTGTATCCAGCCGAACAGGGTCGAGCCTTTTTCCGTGGAGACGATGCCGAGCGTGGCCAGCAGCAGGAGCGCCAGGCTGATGAGGATGGTGATGCGCGAACCGAGTTTCTGGTCGACGCGCCCGGCGGCGAAACAGCCTGCTATCGCAACGACGTTGAGCAGGATACCGAACAGGCCGATTTCCATCGTCGCCCAGCCGAACATGCCAGCGGCAAAAGCGCCGCCCAGAATGAGCACGCCATTGACGCCGTCCTGATAAAGCATGCGCGCGATCAGGAACCGCAACAGCATCGGGCGGTAACGAAGCTCGCGGAGCGTGATTTTCAGTTCCCCAAGCCCGGAGCGGATCGCTGCCTTGAAAGGCAGGCCCTTTTCGGCGTCAGGGGTCAAGACAAACATCGGCAGAATGAAGACGAGATACCAGACTGCAGCAAGCGGGCCGGTTATTCTGGCGTCCTCGCCGGTTGCCGGATCGAGGCCGAAAAGCGGGTTGATGCCCGCGATGGTGAGCCCCGTCTGCGGGCTGGCGGCCAGAAGCGTCACCACGGCAATCAGCACCACCATGCCGCCGAGATAACCGAGGCCCCAGGCGAGGTTGGAAATGCGCCCGACATTTTGCGGGTTGGTCAGTCGCGGCATCATGGAATCGTTGAAGACGATCGAGAATTCCGCCGCGATGGAAGCAAGGATCATGCAGATGATCGGCAGGATGAGCGGTGAGCCCGGCGCTGCAAACCATAATAAGAAGAGGCTGACGATCTTGATGACGGCAAAAAAGGCGATCCATGGTTTGCGCGCGCCGGATTGATCGGCGATCGATCCGAGGATCGGGGAGAAGAGGGCGATGACGATTGATGAGACCGTCGCCATGTTGCTCCATGTTGCCTGCGCCGAAATCGGATCCTCAGTGAGGCGTGCGACGAAATAGGGGCCGAAAACGAAGGTGGTGACGACGGTGAAAAAGGGCTGCGCCGCCCAGTCGAACATGATCCATCCCCAGATACCGCGTTTGGTAATCCCTGTTTCCGCGTTTTGGGAGGGGACAGTCATTCATCGTCCTATCGGAAATGGGAGGGGAAAATGCGGCATGCCGAGGCAACCGTTTGTCTGCCGCCATCCGGGTCGATAACCCGGATGGCGTTTTCAAGACCGCCGATCAGCGCGCCTGGACGATATCGGAAAGCAGCCCCGCCGCCACGGTCAGGCGGGCGAGGTTGGTATCACCGCTTTCGCTGAGCGCGCCGAGTTCGGAAACGATGCGGTTGACCCGCACGCGGTCGGCAGCATACCAGGCCTGAACCGGATCCTTCTCCTTTGCATATTCCGTCAGCGCCGAGATGACGATCCGGCGTCTCGATGAGGAAATCTGGTCCTGGCTGCGCAAGAGAGCCAGGCTCTCATAATGATCGGCCGGTGTGATGCGCTGGCTGGCATCCAGCAGGCGTGCCACACGGAAGGTCGAGGAGACGGTGGCGTAGCTTTCCGCTGCGCGGGCGAGCGTTGTGCCGGCGCTTTCGGCGATCCGCATGATCTCCGGCACATAGGCCAGCAGGGAAAGCGTATCCAGCTCCTCCAGAAGGCCGGAAGGAACGCCGTCGATCTCGGTCACGCCCAGCTCGCGGCGATATTTCGCCGCTGCTGGCGACAGCGTCCTGATCGCGGTTTTCAGGCGATCGATCTCGGTCGCCATATCGCCCGCCGCGGCACCCGCGCTTCGGGTCTGCAGATATAGCCTGCTCGCATCGGAGAAGATGCGGGTGATGGTGGCGTAAAGCCCGTTCTGGACTTCGCCGCCGACCTTGCCGTCAAGTGCATCGACCTCTGCCCAAAGGCGCTTGAGACCGAAACCATCTTCAACGATAACCGCTGCTTTCACGACGTCGGCGGCCAATAGTCCGCTGGCGTCGGCCAGTTTCTGCACGAAACCCGGGCCGCCGCGGTTGACGACGGCATTGGCGAGCGCGGTTGCAACGATCTCGCGGTGCAGGCGATGCGCCCGGATATCGTCCGCATAGTTCTTCTGCATCTTGGCCGGGAAATAATCGGCCAGAAGATGCTGGAGATAGGGCTCATCCGGCAGGGCGCTTGCCACCAGCGCATCGAACAGTGTCAGCTTGGCGTAGGACAGCAGCACACCGATTTCCGGCCGGGTCAGCGGCTTGCCGGAGGCATATCTTTCGCTGAACTCGGCGTTGTTCGGCAGGGTTTCCACCTTGCGGTTCAGCTGCCCCGTTGCCTCCAATGCGCCCATCAGGCGGCCGAGTTCTTCTCGGTTGGTCAGTCCCAACCGCTCGGTCAGAGAAATCGCCAGCGATTGCAGGTAGTTGTTGCGCAGCACCAGCTGTGCCACTTCAGGCGTCATGGAAGCGAGAAGCTGGTTGCGTTTCGGCATCGTCAGGCGACCGCTATTGACGGCGGAGGCGAGGGCGATCTTGATATTGACCTCGACGTCAGAGGAGTTCACCCCGGCCGAGTTGTCGATGGCGTCGGAGTTGCAGCGCCCGCCTGCAAGCGCATAGGCGATCCGGCCCTTCTGGGTAATGCCGAGATTGGCGCCTTCGCCGATGACCTTGGCGCGCAGTTCGGTGGCGTTGACGCGGATGGGGTCGTTTGCCCTGTCGCCCACCTCGGCGTTGGTTTCCACCGCCGCCTTGATGTAGGTGCCGATGCCGCCGAACCACAGAAGATCGGTCGGCGCCTTCAGGATGGCGGTCATGATCTCGAAGGGCGTGGCGACGGCTTTGTCGATGCCGATGGCAGCGACGGCTTCCGGTGTCAGCGTCACCGATTTTTCCGAGCGGGAAATGATCATCGCGCCGGCGGAGAGAGCCGAGCGGTCATAATCCTGCCAGCTGGAACGCGGCAAATCGAAAAGCCGCTTGCGTTCGGCAAAGGACCTGTCTGTATCGGGATCCGGATCGATGAAGATGTCGCGGTGATCGAAGGCGGCGATCAGCCTGATTTTTTCCGACAGCAGCATGCCGTTGCCGAAGACGTCGCCGGACATGTCACCCACGCCCGCCACGGTGAACGGCGTGGTCTGGATGTCGGTATCCATTTCACGGAAATGGCGTTTTACGGTTTCCCAGGCGCCACGGGCGGTGATGCCCATCTTCTTGTGATCGTACCCGGCCGAACCGCCCGATGCGAAGGCGTCGTCCAGCCAGAAGCCGGCCTCGTGGGCAAGGCCGTTCGCTGTATCGGAAAAGGTCGCCGTTCCCTTGTCGGCGGCGACGACGAAATAGGGGTCGTCACCGTCGAGCCGCAGCGTATCGGCTGGCGGTACGATCGCGTCATCGACGATATTGTCGGTGATGGACAACAAGGTGCGGATATAGGTCTTGTAGGCCTCGCGGCCGGCATTAAAGACCTCGTCGCGGGAGCCGCCGGCGGGCAGGTTCTTCGGGAAGAAGCCACCCTTGGCGCCCACCGGAACGATAACTGCGTTCTTTACCTGCTGCGCCTTGACGAGGCCGAGCACTTCGGTGCGGTAATCCTGGCCGCGATCCGACCAGCGCAGGCCGCCGCGCGCCACCTTGCCGAAGCGCAGATGCACGCCTTCGACCTCGGTGCCGTAAACGAAGATTTCGCGGAAGGGGCGCGGGTCTGGCAGTCCATCCAGATGTTTTGGATCGAACTTGAACGCCAGAATGTCACGCGGCGTGCCATCGGTATTTTTCTGGAAGTAGTTGGTGCGCAGTGTCGCGTCGATGGCGTTGACGTAACGTCTGAGGGTGCGGTCCTCATCGAGATTGGGAACGCCGCTCAGCGCCGCTTCGATCGCCTTGTGAATCTCCGCCAGCTTTTTCAGCCGCTTCTTTTCCTCGACAGACGGATCGAAGCCGGCCTTGAACAGCGCGAAAATATTGCGGGAAATGGCCGGATATTTATAGAGCGTTTCGGAAATATGCTCCTGCGAATAAACGATGCCGGTCTGGCGCAGATAGCGGGCATAGGCGCGCAATACCGAGACTTCGCGCACCGTCAGGCCGCAGGCGAGAATCAGGCGGTTGAAGTTGTCATTGTCCACCTTGCCGGAGAAGGCGGCGAGGAAGGCCTCCTCGAGTTTCGGCCCGTAATGCGGCAGATCGAGCGTCGTTCCGGCTGCAACGGACAACTCCATGTCGTGCAGCACGATACCGCGCTTTTCGCCATCGGCAACAACGCCGATATCGAAGGTGCGCTCGCTGATGACGTTGAAGCCGAGATTTTCGAGCAGCGGCACACGCCGCGAGAGCGGCAGATGGCCGTCGCGGTGGAAAATCTTCAGCGACAGCGTTCCGGCCGGCTGGCCTTCCTGCTGATAAAATTCGATGCGGACCGGTTCACCCTTCGCGGCGCCCAGAATATCCGGCATATCGCCGATCGCTTCTTCGGGTGTGAAGGCTTCCTGATAGGCCTGATCCACCTCCAGTACCGGCGCACCCGGCTCCGACAGGGCAATAAAATGGTCTATCCAGCGCGCCGCAATGTCGCTGACGGCGTCTTCCAGCCTGTCCTGGGCGATGCGTGGCGTCTTGCCTTCCGTGCGGCCGACGATGAAGTGAACGCGGGCGACGGCGCCTTCCGGAAAGGCAGGGTAATAGGCGGATATATGTCCGTCATAGACCTTGCTCAGATAATCGCCGATCTTCTCGCGCACATAGGAATTATATTCCTCGCGCGGCACGAAGATGATGGCGGAAACGAAGCGGTCGAAACGATCGATACGGGCAAGAACCCGCACGCGCGGACGGTCGCTCAGTTCCATGATCTGCTCGATGAAGCGGATCAGAAGATCGGTCTCGATCTGGAAGAGATCGTCGCGCGGGTAGGCCTCCAGTGTGTTCTGCAGGATGCGGCCGGAGTGGCTGTTGGGGTCGAAGCCGAAATGCCGCTCAACATCCGCCACCTTGGCGCGCAGCAGGGGTATCTGCTTCACCGATCGCGTATAGGCGGTGGCGGTGAAAAGGCCGACGATGCGCAATTCGCCGATGACGTTGCCGTCCTCGTCGAAACGCTTGATGCCGATATAATCCATATAGGCGCGGCGGTGCACGATGGATTTCACATTGGCCTTGGTGACGATGAGGAAATCCGGACCGTCGAGGAAGGCGAGGATTTCAGGTGTCGTCGTCACCGCATTCTTGCCGAGGCGCAGCACGCGCACATCCGGGTCGCTGAGGCTGCCGAGGCCGACGCCGTCACCGCGTTCGATCCTGGCGTTCTTTCCCTTGCCGGAATAGGTATAGTCGCGCATGCCGAGAAAGGTGAAATTGTCGTTGCGAAGCCAGTTGAGGAATTCGACGGCTTCGGTACGTTCGCTCTTGCGCCGCGACGAGCCGCGCTTCGACAATTCATCCAGCGCTTCGTCCAGCTTGGCCAGCATCGGACGCCAGTCGCGATAGGCGGACTGGACCTGCGCCAGTACAAAGCGCAGGCGCTCTTCCAATGTTGCGGCGGCCGCCTGCGTCAGCGGCGCGATATGCAGCTGGATGAGGCTGATATTCTCGGCGGGATCGTCCTCGGGCTCGGCAAGGCGGTAACCGGCCTGCGCATCGTCATCGCGAACCAGAATGGGGTGCACGGCGAGATAAAGACCGCGATAGCTGCTGGTGACTTCGCCCATCACGGAATCATAAAGGAAGGGCATGTTGCGGGCGATAATGGTCAGGACCGTGACCGGAATATCCCGCGGTGAAACGCCGTCCACCTGGGCGATGCTGATATGCGGCGTCTCTCCGGTCCAGTGCGAAAGCGCCCGGAAACTGTGTGCCGCACTCGCCGCCAGCATCTCTGCGGAATAATATTCTATATCGTCGGCGCTTGCCCTTCCATAAAGAATACCTGGATCAAGAAATTGGACATTTTCGGCAATTGCCTGCTGGCGCGCTTTTTCGATCTGTTTTTCGCGTTTTGGATTGTTTCTGTAGCCCATTTGACGTGGATTCCTCCAAAAATCACACTTTAATATAAAAAAGCATCGCCAATTTACGGATTTTGCCTTTTCGGTCGAATCGGATATTGGCGTGGAATTACGAAGAGTTTAAGAGCCTTTCGTGTTTCTTCAGTCGGTAAGTGAAATTTTTTTGCTTCTTTTGCCATGAGGGTCCGTCGCGAAGCATCTGACAGTATTTTAGCGGCTAATTTTTAGGCGGTTCTTGAGCCGCTATGTGATGTTGCGGCCACGGTCGAAGCAAATTATTGATTTGCGCCTATTTTTGTGGTACACCAACGACACTGATCCACAGCGTGGCATTTGTGTGCCCAAAAACACCACGAAAGCAACACCTCTTTTGCACGCGGTTTCCGTGACATATCGAGCGTTTACGTTATCGAACCCCGCAAGGCGGGAAGGTGTGTTTTTGCGTGCACGGCTGGACCAGTGCGGAGTCACCTGACGGTTTCCCCCGTCTCATCAGGGCCTGACCGACCCAACCCCGGCATTGCCGGGTATGTAACAGGGAGTTTTTAGAACGAATGACGACCCAGCAGAAGAAATCTCCAGCACATCACGGTTTCAAGACCGGTGAAGCGATTGTGTATCCCGCTCATGGTGTCGGTACCATTTCTGCCATCGAGGAACAAGAAGTCGCCGGCATGAAGCTTGAGCTTTTTGTCATTGATTTCGAAAAAGACAAGATGCGTCTTAAAGTTCCCGTCGCCAAAGCCGTCAGCATCGGCATGCGCAAGCTTTCCGAAGGCGATTTTGTCGAGCGGGCGCTGAAAGTGGTACAGGGCAAGGCGCGTGTGAAGCGGACCATGTGGTCGCGCCGCGCCCAGGAATATGATGCGAAGATCAATTCCGGCGATCTCATTGCGATTGCTGAAGTTGTGCGCGATCTCTACCGTGCGGAAAACCAGCCGGAGCAGTCCTATTCCGAGCGTCAGCTTTACGAAGCCGCTCTCGACCGCATGGCGCGCGAAATCGCCGCCGTCAACAAGATGTCCGAAACCGAGGCTGTCCGCCTGGTGGAAGTCAACCTTGCCAAGGGTCCCAAGCGCGGCAAGACTGTCGAAGAGGACGATTCTCAGGATGAAGCCGCTTAATAACCGGCCTTTTCCTTCTAAAAAAACCCGCCTTAACGGCGGGTTTTTTGTTGTCTGGCCGAGAGGGTGCATCCTACAGGATGCGGATTTTCGTACCCTTGCGCATATGCGGCAGAACACGTCGCATGTCTCGAGGGTGGAGGGCGACGCAGCCTGCCGTCGGCTCGTATCCCGGCCGGATCAGATGCATGAAGATCGCCGAGCCGCGATGGCGGCTTCTTGAAGTGATGTTCCAGTCCAGCACCAGACAGACATCGTAGAGGTCGTCCTTGCGCATCATTTCCTCATGACTTGGCGCGAATGGCGCCCTGACCAGCCTGTTGTAATTGGGATTGCGAGGCTCGTCGCACCACAGCATCGATTTTTGCGTCCGCTGCATCGGTAAAGTCGTCGCGGCGGCGGACATGCGGTCGCCGCGATAAAATCCATGCAGCAGGCGGATAAGGGAAATCGGTGATTTGCCGTCTCCTTCGCGTTTCCGCATGGTGCGGCCATGACGTCCGATCGCGGCGGGAAAAGTGAGATGCCCGAGCTGAACGATCGCCCGGCTGATTTTCAGGGGCGATGGCCGAACCATGAGCGTCAATGCGCGTTTACGTTGTTCAACCGATCGTTTGCTCATGTTTTTCACGAGATTTTGCTTTGCAGGTTATTTAACGTGAAGTCATAGCACTTCATCATATGATGGCAATGGGTTGACCTTTTATCGGCAAACCGCTGAATTGGCTGACGATTAAAGTAAGAAAGGCTGAGAATCCGAATGACGGCTCGCACTATCCTTCTGGTGGACGATGACGACGATCTTCGAGAGACGCTGACCGAGCAACTGTCTCCTTATGAGGAATTCTCGCTTCTGAGCGGTGCAAACGCCGCGCAGGCGATGCAGACCGCCAAGACCGCCCAGGTCGACCTTCTGATCATGGATGTCGGCCTTCCAGACATGGACGGCCGCGAAGCGGTAAAGCTGTTGCGCAAGGGCGGATTCAAGGCGCCGATCATCATGCTGACGGGGCACGACACCGATTCCGATACGATCCTCGGGCTGGAAGCCGGCGCCAATGATTACGTGACGAAGCCGTTCCGTTTCGCCGTGCTTCTGGCGCGCATTCGTGCGCAGCTGCGCCAGTATGAGCAGAGCGAGGACGCGGTTTTCACCGTCGGACCCTATCAGTTCAAGCCAAGCCAGAAGCTGCTGACGACCGAAGACGGCAAGAAAATCCGGCTGACGGAAAAGGAAGCCGCGATCATCCGTTATCTCTATCGCGCCGGCAGCACTGTCGTTACCCGTGATGTCCTGCTGGAGGAGGTCTGGGGCTACAATTCCGGCGTCACCACGCATACGCTGGAGACACATGTCTATCGCCTGCGCCAGAAGATCGAACGCGACCCGTCCAATGCCGAAATTCTGGTGACCGAGAATGGCGGTTACAAGATCGTTCCCTGAGCAGGGCCTCTTCTTGCTTGTCATGCTCTTCTGAAAGCCAACGCCGTGCGTCCGAGACGATGCACGGCGTTCTAACATCTTGTATTTTGAGGGCCGATATTGGAAAACCGCTATAGTGATGCAGGCGGTTTTCCGGAGTAACGATCGACATGGCCTTGACGGACGATATCATGCTGCTGGGGCAAGTGCCGTTATTTGCCGGCTTCAGCGACGATCAGTTGCGGTTGATCGCCTTCGGCGCGGAGCGCCGCCGTATCTCGGCTGGCCAGACATTGTTTCGCGAACACTCGCCGGCCGAATGCGCCTTTGCGGTGACGGCCGGTCATTTCGAGCTTTTCACCGCCGGGCGGGATGGCAAGCCGCTGTTGCAGGCAACGCCCGGCAAGGGTGCCTTGCTTTCGGAACTTGCCCTTTTCACTCTCTGCGAAAGAAAGTTCACTGCCGTCGCAGCGGAGGATTCCGAAGTGATCCGGATCACGCGTATCCTGTTTCACCGGCTGGTGGAGGAGTTTCCGGAGGTTGCCGATATCGTCTCGGCGCGTATTCGCGACAATATCGCGTCGCTGGCGGCGGGTGCGGCCCGTTTGCAGAACCGCTTCGTCTGATTTCCACGCAGAACCCGGATCAGAACCGAAAATGAGCCGTGACCGGCACATGGTCGGAGGGCCGGTTCCAGCCGCGCGCTTCACGCAAGATGTCGATTTTTTCGAGCGAGGATCCAAGGTCCTGCGACGACCAGATGTGATCGAGACGGCGGCCGCGGTCGGCCGCTTCCCAGTCCTTGGCGCGGTAGCTCCACCAAGTATAGATCTTTTCCGTCGCCGGCACGTTGAGGCGCATCAGATCGAGCCAGTTGCCCTGCTTCATGATGTCCAGCATGCCCTCGGTTTCGACGGGCGTGTGGCTGACGATCTTCAGAAGCTGTTTGTGCGACCAGACGTCATTCTCAAGCGGTGCGATATTGAGATCGCCGACGAGAATGGATGAGGTGCCGGGCACGCCATCGGCGCGCAGCGCCTTCATTTCCTCGATGAAATCGAGCTTGTGGCCGAATTTCGGATTGATCGACCGATCCGGCTCGTCGCCGCCGGCCGGAACATAGAAATTATGCAGCCGCACCCGGCGCGATCCCGCCTGAAAAATCGCGGAAATGTGCCGCGCATCGCCGATGCCGCAATAGTCCTGGCGGTGATCTTCCGTCAGCGGAATTTTCGAGGCGATGGCTACACCATGATAGCCTTTCTGGCCGTGGATGATGACATGCTCGTATCCGAGCGCCTTCAGCGGCTTCATCGGAAACTCGCCATTCGGACATTTTGTTTCCTGCAGGCAGAGAATGTCGGGCTTGTAACGCACCAGGAACTGCTCGACGATCGGCATTCTGAGCCTGACCGAATTGATGTTCCAGGTGGTTATCGAAAACGACATGCATGCGCTCCGCTTCTAGAGTATTTTGCCGCATTTCCAGGCGGGTGGCGGGTGGCCGGTTTTCCTGGAAATGCGCTTCCGTCTCGAAGCACAATATCTCGAGACATGGTTCCGGGGCGCAGGCTTATAACATCGCGACGAAAACGGGAATGTATTTTAGCGGCAAAATGAAAAAGGCGACCTGAGGGCCGCCTTTCGAAGAGGTTTGCTGGGTGCAGGAACTCAGCCGCGTTTACGCACTTCCTCATAATTGATGTTGAAGACGCGTTCGTCGAAGTTCACGCCGGTCTGGACGTTGAAGATCATCACGGTCGTGTCCTTGTTCTGCGCGTCGGTCGTCGTCCACTGCCGCAGGTCGAAGGTTTTCGGGTCGAACATCAGGGTGATGGTGGAATCGCCGAAGACGCTCTTGTCGCCGAGCACGATGGTGGTCAGGTCCGATTCTTCCTTCACGTCCCGGACCTTCTGGTTGCCGAGATCGATCTTGTCGGACAGAAGCAGGCTGAGCGGGGTCTTGGACAACGGATAGAGATCCCATGTCTTCAGCTTCATGTTGCCGATGACGACGTTCTTGCCGTCGGCGATGACCCGCATGGGCGATGGGTCTTCATAGTTGAAACGCAGCTTGCCGGGCCGTTCGATGTAGAATTTGCCGCCCGTCTGTTCACCGCGCGGGCCGAACTGGACGAATTCCCCCATCATGGTTTTGACCGACGAGAAGTGATTGGCGATCTTCTGTGCGGTTGCGCTGCTGTTGCCGGCTGCCTGGGCAAATGCGTCTAGCGGCGACAGGCCCGCCATGACCGCGGCCATGGAAAATGCCGTCAGCACGCCCCGTCGCGTCACGCCGTTTTGCTGTGCGTTCGCGATGGCCGTTTCGCCGGTGGTGAGGTCGTTCATTCTGTTCTCCTTCATCGCAGCGATTGTCCGCATAAAAGGCGGCGGCTTCATGACGTCGAAAGCGTGTAATAACGCTTCTCAGCCCCGCTTGGTTGCCCGACGCATCGGGCCTGTGTTTGCGCATGTCGTTGTCCCGAAACCGCTACGCACTTTCGGGCGACATGCATTACCGCTCGATGATGTCTGCCTCCGTTGGCACGAGAATTTCGCGTTTTCCGGCATGATTGGCGGGACCGATGATGCCCTCCTGCTCCATGCGCTCGATCAGCGAGGCGGCGCGATTGTAACCGATGCCGAGACGCCGCTGCACATAGGAGGTGGAGGCCTTGCCGTCGCGCAGCACGACGGCGACGGCCTGGTCGTAGGGGTCTTCGGAATCGGAGAAGTTGCCGCTGCCGGCCGGGCTGCCGCCGGCGCCTTCCTCGTCATCTTCCTCGGTGATGGCTTCCAGATATTCCGGCGCGCCTTGCGTTTTCAGATAAGCGACGATCTCTTCGACTTCATTGTCGGAAACGAAGGGGCCGTGCACGCGCTGGATGCGTCCGCCGCCCGCCATATAGAGCATGTCGCCCATGCCGAGCAGCTGTTCGGCGCCCTGTTCGCCAAGGATGGTGCGGCTGTCGATCTTCGATGTTACCTGGAAAGAGATGCGGGTCGGGAAGTTGGCCTTGATCGTGCCGGTGATGACGTCGACGGACGGGCGCTGCGTGGCCATGATGACGTGAATGCCCGCGGCGCGCGCCATCTGCGCCAGACGCTGGACCGCGCCTTCGATGTCCTTGCCGGCGACCATCATCAGGTCGGCCATTTCGTCGATGATGACGACGATATAGGGCAGGGGCTTCAGATCGAATTCCTCGGTCTCGTAGATTGCCTCGCCGGTCTGGCGGTCAAAGCCGGTCTGCACCGTGCGGGTGAGGATTTCGCCCTTGTCGAGCGCCTGCTGCACGCGGCTGTTGAAGCCGTCAATGTTGCGCACGCCGATCTTCGACATCTTCTTGTAGCGTTCCTCCATCTCGCGCACCGTCCATTTGAGCGCCACGACGGCCTTTTTCGGATCGGTAACGACGGGAGAGAGCAGATGCGGAATGCCGTCATAGATCGACAGTTCGAGCATTTTCGGGTCGATCATGATCAGGCGGCACTGTTCCGGCGACATGCGATAGAGCAGCGACAGGATCATGGTGTTGATGGCGACCGACTTGCCCGAACCGGTGGTGCCGGCAACGAGAAGATGTGGCATCTTGGCGAGATCGGCAATGACGGGTTCGCCGCCGATGGTCTTGCCGAGCGCCATGGCGAGCTTGGCCTTGCTGTTTTCAAAGTCGCGGCTGCCGATGAGCTCACGCAGGAACACGGTTTCGCGCGTCTGATTCGGCAGCTCGATGCCGATGGCATTGCGGCCGGGAACGACGGCGACACGGGCGGCGATCGCGCTCATGGAGCGGGCGATGTCATCGGCAAGGCCGATGACGCGTGAGGATTTGATGCCGGGCGCCGGTTCCAGTTCGTAAAGTGTCACGACGGGGCCGGGGCGGACGTGAATGATCTCGCCCTTGACGCCGAAATCCTCGAGAACGCCTTCCAGAAGGCGGGCATTCTGCTCGAGCACTTCCTCGCTCAGCATGTTGTCGCGAACCACATTCTTCGGCTCGGCCAGCAGATGGACGGTTGGCAGCTGAAAACCGTCGGCGGCGATGAAGGAGGTCTGCGCTTCCCTTGCCACACGCTCGCTGGGTTTGGGGCGGGCGGAAGGAGCGGTTATTCTGGTCTGGCCGCGTCCCGGGGCCTGTCTTGCGGTAAATGTCTGGTCGGACTCGTCGTCGGAAAGAATGCCGCTCGGCAGGCGGCGTCCATCCGCGTCGAACGGCGGTTCGTCATCCATGTCGTCGTCATGGTCGAGCGCGATGGAGGGCGGCGACATCTGCCGGCGCGATGCGGCACGTTCCTCGAAAGACGGTTCCGCGCGCTGGTCGAGGCGGTTGATTGCGGTTTTCAGGCGCGAGGGTTCGTTCAGCGTGCCGAATTCATATTCGTTGAAATCATAGGGCTGTTCGAATTCGTTGTGCAGGGATTTCGATTTCAGGCCGAACAGCCGGCGAAAACGAGCCTGGGTGATGTACCAGTAATGCGCCAGAGCGCCGAAGGCGAGGGTATTGGCGAAGAACCCTTCACCGTCGTCTTCGTCATCCTCTTCGGCCTCACGGGCGGCGCGGGCCTTGCCAGCGGCGGGCAGAATGTCTTCCTGTTCCAGATCGTCATCGAGGCCGCCGACGATCCCGGCGGCAAACAGCATCAGCCAGGCGGCGGGCGCCGCGAATATGACGCCAAGCACCGTGGCAATCGTGCCGGTGGGGTAAGCGCCGATGAACAGGGCCGGAAAGCGCAGGATCATGTCGCCGATGACACCGCCGATGCCGTTCGGCAGCGGCCAGGTGACGGGCGCCGGAAAACAGCCAAGCGAGGCGGCGCAGACGATCGCACCCGCGACCCAGGCAACGAGACGGGCGGGTATGCGGTGGAACTTGCGGCCGGCAATCAGTGCGACCGCCCAGGCGATGACGGGCAAAAGCGAGATGATGGCGGAAAGCCCGAGAAACTGCATGACGATATCGGCGAAGATCGCGCCGCCATAGCCCAGAAGATTGGTGGGCTGGTTTCCCGTGGCATAGGACAGGCTCGGGTCCGCGACATTCCATGTGGCAAGAGCGGCGATGCCAAGCGCGATGGTGGCCAGCAGGGCGAAGCCGGCAAGAGCCATGATCTGCCGCACGAAAAATGCCGTCAACACGAAGCGCGTGTGACGACCATCGAATGTCGGAGAGTGCATTCTGCCCATGTCCCTGAACCCGTCTTTTTTGGTTTCGGCACGATCCGGCAACAGGCCGCCGAATCCCGGATTGACAGGGAAAACTAACCGCTTGCTGGTTAATGTCGTGTTAACCATGCGGTTTTTTGGTGCCGTCGGCGGATTTGCGGCAAAGAAAAGGCCCGCCGAAGCGGGCCTTCTTTGAGGGAGAGGGGATGGAGAACCCCTTGTCCCCGATATCAGGAGTGGTAGGCGGCTTCGCCGTGGGTTGCGAGGTCGAGACCTTCGCGTTCGGCTTCGACCGGGACCCGCAGGCCGACGATCACGTCAACGATCTTGTAGAGAATTGCCGAGACGATGGCGCACCAGACGATGGTGATGGCGACGGCGACGAACTGCGTCCAGACCTGCGAGGCGATGGAGAAGTCTTCCTTGCCCGTGCCGCCAAGCAGCGGCGAGGTGAAGATGCCGGTGCCGAGAGCGCCGATGATGCCGCCAATACCATGGACGCCGAAGACGTCGGCCGTGTCGTCATAACCGAACTTGTTCTTCACCACGGAGACGAAGAAGTAGCAGATCGGGGAAACGACGAGGCCGAGAACGATGGCGCCCATCGGGCCGACGGAGCCGGCGGCCGGCGTGACTGCGACGAGGCCGGCGATCATGCCGGAAGCGGCGCCCAGCATGGAGGCCTTGCCGCGGGTGAAGCTTTCAACCAGCGACCAGGAAACGATAGCCGCGGCTGTTGCGAGGAAGGTGTTCATGGTGGCGAGAACCGCGCCGCCCGATGCTTCGAGGTTGGAACCGGCGTTGAAGCCGAACCAGCCGAACCACAGCATGGCCGCGCCGACCAGCGTGAGCGTCATGGAGTGGGGCGCCATCATGTCCTTGCCGAAGCCGGTGCGCTTGCCAACCATGATCGCGCCGATCAGGCCTGCGACGCCGGCATTGATGTGAACGACCGTGCCGCCGGCGAAGTCGAGCGCGCCCATGCCGAAGATCAGGCCATTTGCATCCCAGACCATGTGTGCGACCGGGAAATAAACGAAGGTGGCCCACAGGATGGTGAAGAGGATGACGGCGGAGAACTTGACGCGTTCCGCGAAGGCACCGACGATCAGCGCCGGCGTGATGGCCGCAAAGGTCATCTGGAAGGCGATGAAGGTGTATTCGTAGATCACCACGCCTTCGGAGAAGGTGGCGGACGTGCTGTCAAGCGAAACACCCGACAGGAACAGCTTGCCGAAGCCGCCGAAATAGGGGCCGGTGCCGCCGCCGAAGGCAAAAGAATAACCGTAGATCACCCAGACAAGCATCATGACCGCGCCAACGACCGTGCACTGCATGAGAACGGAGAGCATGTTCTTGGTGCGCACGAGGCCGCCGTAAAACAGTGCAAGACCGGGAATGATCATGAACAGCACGAGGATCGTCGCGACATACATGAACGCGGTGTCGGCTTTTTCCGGAACGGGTGCGGCGGCGGCGGCCGGCGCTGCATCCTGGGCAAAGGCGATGGCCGGGGCCATCAGGGCCGCCGCACCGGCGCTGAGCTTGCCGAGAGTGGAAATCTTGTTGAGTTGCATAGCTAGAAAACTCCCCTGTCAGCCGTGCTTCAAAGCGCTTCTGTGTTGGTTTCGCCGGTACGGATGCGCACGGCCTGTTCGATAGAGTAGACGAAGATCTTGCCGTCACCGATCTGCCCGGTCTTTGCCGCAGACGCGATCGCCTCGACAGCCTTGTCGACGACGTCGGATGGAACTGCGATCTCGATCTTCAGTTTGGGAAGGAAGCTTACCGCATATTCCGTGCCGCGATAAATCTCGGTATGTCCCTTCTGGCGTCCGTAACCCTTGACCTCGGTTACGGTCAGGCCCTGGATGCCGACGCCGGTGAGCGCTTCGCGCACCTCATCCAGCTTGAACGGCTTGATAATGGCCATCACAATTTTCATCTGGTTTCCCATCCTTTGTTTGTCCTCGGCACGGAGCCGACTCTCCTTGCCGCTGGCAGATCAGTAACAGCGACTGCGGACATACATTCAAAGGGCGTGCCAGTTTTGAGTGTGTCTCTAAGTGATTGAAATATAAATATTATATGAAATACGTCTGAAAAAGGGGCATTTGTCGCCAAAATTTGCGTCTATTAAATGTGCGATTTTCAGAAAAAGCCCATTATTTAATCATTTGCCCTTTTGCGGATCAAACCCTCCTGCGCCACGGAGGCGACCAGCGTGCCCTGTCTGGTGAAAATATTGCCACGGGTCAATCCGCGGGCGCCCGAAGCGCTGGGGCTGTCCTGCGTGTAGAGCAGCCAGTCGTCCAGCCGGCAGGGACGGTGAAACCACATGGCGTGATCAAGGCTTGCCACCTGAATGGACGGATCGAAGATGGTCGTGCCATGGGCATAGAGCGAGGTGTCGAGCAGCGTCATATCCGAGAGATAAGCGAGGATGGCCGATTGCAGTCGCGGATCGTCCGGTACGTCGCCGACGGCGCGCACCCAGATATCCTGCTGCGGTTCCAGTTTTTCCTTCGAGATATAATGGGTCAGCGAAACCGGCCTTATCTCGATCGGACGTTTGTTGCTCCAGTAGTTCCGGATCGAGGCGGGTGCCTTCGCAAGAAAGGCCGCCTGCATCTGTTCCTCGCTCATCAGTTTTTCCGGCGGCGTCACGTCGGGCATCCTTATCTGATGATCAAAACCGTCCTCGAGGATCTGAAACGACGCCGACATGGAAAAAATGGCCTTGCCGTGCTGAATGGCGACCACACGGCGGGTGCAGAAACTTGCGCCGTCGCGGATACGCTCCACCTGGTAGACGATGGGCACCAGCGGATCGCCCGGGCGCATGAAATAGGAATGCAGCGAATGCACGAAGCGGTCGTCATCCACCGTTCTCTGCGCTGCAATCAGGGCCTGTGCGATGACCTGGCCGCCGAAAACCCGCTGCCAGCCGATTTGCGGGCTTTCACCCCGGAACAGGTTCTCCTCCAGCTTCTCGAGGTTGAGCGTGGCGATGAGATTGGCCATCGGGTCTGACGTTTGCAAGGGATGCGACATTTTTTCGGCCTGCTCCGGCTGTAGGAAGACGTCACATGGTCTATAGTGCGGCGATGATGCGTGCACAAGATTTGAGGAGAAGCGCGATGCTCGATGTGGTAGTTGCAGGCGGCGGATATGTCGGTCTTTCCGTTGCCGTCGCCATCAAGCAGGCGGCCCCGCACCTCCATGTGCAGGTAATCGAGGCTGCTCCCGAGGATGTCTGGGAGAAGGATGTCCGCGCTTCCGCCATCATCGCGGCGGCCACGCGCATGCTCGACGTTTTCGGCATATGGAACGAGATCGAGCCGGAAGCGCAGCCAATCCATAAGATGATTGTCACCGATTCGAAGACCGCCGATCCGGTCCGGCCGGTGTTCCTGACCTTCGATGGTGCGGTGGAAGAGGGCAGGCCGTTTGCCCATATGGTGCCGAATGTCGCGATGGTGCGGGCGCTGAGAGGCCTGTGCGATCGTCTTGGCATCGAAATCCGCCATGGTCTCAGCGTTTCCGGTTTTACCGCAGGGGCACAAGCGACCGCGATCAGCCTTTCTGACGGTTCATTGCTCGAAGCGCGATTGCTGATAGCCTGCGACGGGGTTCGCTCGGCGCTGAGGGATATGGCCGGCATCAAGACCGTGCACTGGGATTACGACCAGTCCGGTATCGTCACCACCGTCGAACATGAGCGGCCGCATGACGGCTGCGCGGAGGAGCATTTCCTGCCATCCGGACCTTTCGCCGTCCTGCCGCTGAAGGGGAACCGGTCGTCGCTGGTGTGGACCGAACGCAAGGCCGATGCCGACAGGCTGGTGGCTTGCGACGATCTGGTCTTCGAGGAGGAGCTCGAACGCCGCTTCGGCCACAAACTCGGCTCTATCCGTCCCGTCGGTCCGCGCCGTGCCTTTCCTCTGGGGCTGACGCTCGCGCGGTCCTTCGTCGCACCGCGTCTCGCGCTTGCGGGCGATGCGGCGCATGGCATCCATCCGATCTCGGGACAGGGCCTCAATCTCGGCTTCAAGGATGTCGCGGCGCTGGCCGAAACCGTTGTCGAAGCCGATCGCCTCGGTCTCGATATCGGCTCTGTCAACGTCTTGGAGCGTTACCAGTCCTGGCGGCGTTTCGACACCTTGCGAATGGGCGTGACGACCGATGTGCTGAACCGGCTTTTCTCCAACGATGTCGGCCCCATCCGCATCATGCGCGATTTCGGTCTGGGCGTGGTGGATCGTTTGCCGGGTCTGAAATCCTATTTCATCGGGCAGGCCGCCGGCACGACGGATACGAATGCGCCGCGGCTGCTGGCCGGCGAGGCGCTTTGAGCTCAACCATTCGCCGAGGGGCGAGGGGGTCTATGTGCAATTGCCGCTTGACAGGCAATTGCGATACTTCCCGTCTTTCGAAGGTCATGGAAAGATGAATCCGGGCAAGGACTTATCCGGATTCATAATCTGGTATGAGATATGTCTGAGCCAACCAGATATTGCGGAGAACAAAAGCTGAATCCGGGCGAGTCAGCGATTCGTATTCGATTCGTTCGCAGACTGTTCCGCAGCCGAATCGATTCCATTTTCGCCGGATTCTTTTTTGGCCTGCAAGCTGCTGAATCTGAAGGGAAAATTCATTCGCCAATTGACCCGCCGCCACTTTACGGATGAGGCCTATTGCCTTTGCCGGCAGGCGTTGCCATGTGTGGTGCGCGTGATCGCGTTCATGATGGTGGGCGCGCACGGCAAGCAGATGAAGTCGATTCGCGGATAGTACGTTGAATTTTCGCCCCATGATCCTGAGCGGCCGCGGTGTCACGGCCGTTCTCGGCCCCACCAATACCGGCAAGACCCATTACGCGATCGAGCGCATGGTCGCCCATGGCAGCGGTGTTATCGGCCTGCCGCTGCGCCTTCTGGCGCGCGAGGTCTATACTCGTCTGGTCGAAAAGGTGGGGGCGCCGAATGTGGCGCTGATTACCGGCGAAGAAAAGATCGCGCCGCCCAAAGCCAAATATTCCGTCTGCACGGTGGAAGCCATGCCGCGCGAGACGACCGCCGCCTTTGTTGCGATCGATGAGGTGCAGCTGGCCGGCGATCTCGAGCGCGGCCATATCTTTACCGACCGGGTGCTGCATCTGCGCGGGCGGGAGGAAACCTTGCTTCTCGGCGCCGGCACGATGCGCCCCATCCTCGAAAAGCTGCTGCCGGGAATAACCGTGGTGGAGCGGCCACGCCTGTCACAGCTCTTTTACGCGGGCCAGAAGAAGATCACCCGTCTGCCGCAACGCACGGCAATCGTCGCCTTTTCCGCCGATGAGGTCTATGCCATCGCCGAACTGGTGCGCCGCCAGCGCGGTGGTGCTGCCGTGGTGCTGGGCGCGCTTTCGCCGCGCACGCGCAATGCCCAGGTCGGGCTCTACCAGTCGGGCGATGTGGAATATCTTGTCGCGACGGATGCCATCGGCATGGGCCTCAACCTTGATGTCGATCATGTCGCCTTCGCGCAGGACCGCAAGTTCGACGGTTACCAGTTCCGCAATCTCAATCCGGGTGAAATCGGCCAGATTGCCGGCCGTGCCGGCCGTCATCTTCGCGACGGCACCTTCGGTGTCACGGGTCGCGTCGATCCTTTCGACGACGAGCTGGTAGAGCGGATCGAAACCCATCGGTTCGATGCGGTGAAGGTGCTGCAGTGGCGGACGAAAAACTTCGATTTTTCCTCCATCGCCAATCTGCGTTTGAGCCTTGACGCCGCCCCGACAATCCAGGGACTTTCCCGGGCTCTGCCAGCCATCGACCAGCAGGCGCTGGAATATCTGTCGCGTTATCCGGAGATCATCGACGTGACGACGACGGAAGCGCGGGTGGAAAAACTGTGGGAGGCCTGCGCGCTGCCCGATTACAGACGCATTGCACCCGCCCAGCACGCCGACCTGATCTCGACGCTCTATTTCGATCTCGTCAAACGTGGCGCGGTGAACGAGGATTTCATGGCCGAGCAGGTGCGCCGCGCCGACCGGACGGATGGAGAGATCGATACCTTGTCTGCGAGGATTGCGCAGATCAGAACATGGACTTATGTATCGAACCGCCCAGGATGGCTTGCCGATCCGACACACTGGCAAGAAAAGACGCGGGAAATCGAGGATCGATTGTCCGATGCGCTACATGAAAGGTTGACGAAACGCTTTGTTGATCGCAGGACATCTGTGCTCATGAGGCGCCTGAGAGAGAATGCGATGCTTGAAGCTGAAATCAGTGTAAATGGTGATGTCTTCGTAGAAGGCCATCACGTCGGCCAGTTGGCCGGATTCCGGTTCACGCCGGTGTCGGGAATGGAAGGGCCGGATCAGAAGGCCGTGCAGGCTGCGTCGCAGAAGGCGCTGGCGCTCGAATTCGAGGCGCGTGCCGCGCGTCTGCATGCCAGTGGCAACGGCGATCTCGCTTTGAGCTCCGATGGTATGGTTCGCTGGCTGGGCGAGCCTGTTGCCCGCCTGTCGGCCGGCGACAACATCATGAAGCCGCGGGTCATCCTGCTGGCCGACGAGCAGTTGAGCGGCAATGCCCGTGATCATGCGCTGGCGCGCGTCGAACGTTTCGTCAATCACCAGATTGCGACCGTGCTGAAGCCGCTGGACGATATTTCACGCGCCGAAGACCTTCAGGGTCTGGCGAAGGGGCTGGCGTTCCAGCTGGTGGAAAATCTTGGCGTCTTGTTCCGCCGTGATGTCACGGAAGACGTAAAGTCGCTGGATCAGGACGCACGGGCCTCCATGCGCCGTTACGGCGTGCGTTTCGGCGCCTATCATGTCTTCCTGCCGGCGCTGCTGAAGCCTGCTCCGGCGGAGCTTGTGACGCTGCTCTGGGCGCTGAAGAATGACGGCCTCGGCAAGCCGGGTTATGGCGATCTCATTCCGGTGCTGGCCGCAGGCCGCACCTCCGTCGTCACGGATGCCAGCTTCGAGCGCATGTTCTACAAGCTTGCCGGTTTCCGTTTCCTCGGAAAGCGCGCCGTTCGCATCGACATTCTCGAGCGTCTGGCCGATCTCATCCGTCCGCTGCTGCAGTGGAAGCCCGGCCAGCAGCCGCGTCCGGACGGCGCTTATGATGGCCGTCGCTTTACGACAACGACCGCCATGCTTTCCATTCTCGGCGCGACGCTCGATGACATGGAAGAAATTCTCAAGGGCCTTGGCTACCGTGCCGATCAGGTGACGGCGGAAGAGGCGCAGGCTTTCCTCGCCAGCCAGGCCGGTGCTGCCGCTCCGGCGGCCGCAGAAGCGGTGACGGCGGAAGAAGAAAGCGCCGAAACCGAGCAGGACGAGCCGGCTTCCGAAGAACAGGCGTCCGAGACGGTCGCTGTAGCGGAAGGCGAAGCTGCTGAAGCGCCGGTCACGGAAGCTACCGTTGAAGCAGTTGCCGCAGACGAGACCACCCCCGCGGAAGGGACCGAGGCCGCTGAGCCGAAGCCCGTTCTTCTGTGGCGTCCGGGTGGCCGCAACGAAAACCAGCGCGGCGAAAATCGCCGTCCAGGCAATCGTGGTCATGGCCGTGATCAGGGTCGCGAGCAGGGTGCGCGCGAACAGGGTGAACGCCGCGGCGAAGGCCGGCGCGATCAGCGCGATGCTGCCAATCGCGGCGGTGAGGGCGAGCGCAAGCGTGATGGCGGGCGTCCAGATCGGGGCAACAACCGCAATAACGACCGCCATGATCGCGGCGAGCGCAAGGACAGGCCGGAACGCAATGACCGCGGCGGAAAGCCGCAGGGCCAGCAGCGCTTCGAAGCCAAGCCGCCCCGCAAGGAGAAGCCGATCGATCCGGATTCGCCTTTCGCAAAGCTCGCCGCCCTCAAGGAGCAGCTGAAGAAGTAAGCCTATGGGGAGTAGCGAACAGCCACTGGAGAGTACGCGTCAGCGTCTGGACAAGTGGCTGTTCTTTGCCCGCATGGCGAAGTCGCGTTCGCTGGCCCAGGGCTATATTCAGTCGGGTCAGGTCAAGGTCAACGGCGTTGCCGTTCGCCAGCCCAGCCATGTGGTGAAGGCCGGTGACAGGCTGGATATCGGCTTCGAGCGTATGGACAGGGTGCTTGTCGTCAAGTCCGGCGGGACGCGGCGCGGACCCTACGAAGAAGCCAGACTTCTCTATGACGACCAGACGCCGCCACGCGAGCCTTCCGACAGGTTGACCACGCTTGAACAGGCCATGCGCCAGCCGGGCAGCGGGCGTCCCACCAAAAAGGAGCGCAGGGCACTCGACAGGTTTCTGTCGGATAGCGACGGAAGCAAAGATTAGAATAAACCTCCAAGTTACACCCGTTTTTCAGAATTGTTTATCCTTGCTATCTGAAGACAAAGGCATTACGTCACTTGCGAAATTGCCCTGTCTGAATTCCGGGCGACGGCTTGTGTTCCGAAGCCCAAAGACCCGGCCTGCATATTCTGGAGTTCATCATGACATATGTCGTGACCGACAATTGCATCCGCTGCAAATACACCGATTGCGTTGAGGTCTGCCCCGTCGACTGCTTTTACGAGGGTGAAAATTTCCTCGCCATCAATCCTGACGAATGTATTGATTGTGGTGTGTGCGAACCGGAATGTCCCGCCGAAGCCATCAAGCCCGATACGGAGCCGGGCCTCGACAAATGGTTGAAACTCAACGCGGAATATGCGGCGATCTGGCCGAATATCACCATCAAGCGTGATCCGATGCCGGAAGCGAAGGAAATGGATGGCGTCGAGGGCAAGCTCGAACTCTATTTCTCGGCCGAGCCCGGACAGGGCGACTGAATTCAGCGGTCCGGTGTCGTAGACCCGATCTGAGGAGCCCTCGCAGCAATGGCGCGAGGGCTTTTTGCTGCGCTTTTGTTTGTTTTTCAGGCATGTTCCCCCAAGTGGCCGCGCATTTCGGGGGGGATGTTGCAGCGGCTCAGCCGCCGCGACCGGATTGCAGGGTGGTTGAGAGCAATGTCAGAAGGGCCACGCTTTCCTCCAGGCTTTGCCGCTGGCGGCTTTGCAGGATGGCGGCCTGCAATCGGTTCATCTCGCGGGCGATCGCTGCAGGCTGCCACGTTCGCAGCGCTTTTTCGATGATGGGTTTCCTGCGGAAGTGGATATGACGCCCGAGCGTCTGCATGACCTGACCGGCCTGCTGCTTTTTTTCGTCCATCTCGGCCCGCATCTGGTCCAGCAGCTGGAACTGCTTGAGGCACCCCTGAAGCACGAGAAAGATCGGCGTCTTCGAGGAAACGATCTTCTGCGTGGCGTGGAAAAAGGCGTTTCTGTCGCCTTTGAGAATGGCGTCGACGGCGTCGTCGGCGGAAACCGTGCTCGCATCCCCGATGATGGCCAGCACGTCGTCTTCTTCGATCACTTCGGCGCCACGGCAATAAAGCGCCAGCTTGCGGATTTCGTTGCGCGAGGCGATGCGGTCGCCGCCAAGCGATTCGATCAGCCTCTGCCGTGCGGCGGGCGCAATGCGCAGATTGTCGTTGGAGAGTTCCTGGTCGATCAGCGCGTTCAAGGAGCGCGCATCATCCGCGTAACAGGGAATTGCGGCGATGGAGCGCGCGGGTTCCGCTATCTTGCGCAATCCCGTGCCCTTCTTAATGTCTCCCGCTTCTATGATCAGGAAACTTGCCTGCGGCGGTGTCTCCGCCAGAATCTGGAGCGCATCCACCAGCGCCTTTTCCGCCGCCGCACCTTTGACCCAGACGAGTTTTTCGCCGCCGAAAAGGCCGATGGCATTCACCTCGTCGAGCAGGCGGCCCGGATCTCCCTGCAGATCGGACGCGGTCAATTTCAACGATGCGAAAGCGTCATCGGGATCGATGCCGGTCTTCTTGGCGATGAGGCTCGCCCGCTCGGATACGAGGCCGCGGTCCGGGCCGTAAAGCACGAAAACGCGAAAGCGCTCCGCCGGATTTTCGGCGAAGCGCTCGAACTCATGTGATTTTATCTCCGCCACGGCCGCGGCTCTCAGCGGCCGAGGGTGGCGGCGACATCGGTGCGGATGATTTCAGCCAGTTCCCGGGCGGCCCGGTTCTCGGCGTCGCGGATCGCCCTGATCTTGGCGAATTCCTGCTGCGGCAGGTCCACCTGCGCCGTCACGCTGCGGCGCGCGGAGCGCAGGATCTGGCCGTCGGAAATACGCGTCAGCACATATTGACCGTTCATCACGACGCGACCGGGATAAGGACCGTCATAATTGTTCGCTGTACGGGTCGTCAGGTCGTAATTCTCGACTTCCGTGGAGGTCGCGCTCGAGCTTACGGATATCTTGACATTGTATTGCGCCGTGGCCGGCTCACCCGCACCGCCGGATGTCAGGAAGATAAGCTGATTGCGGACTTCCTGTCCGATCCTGCCGGGGATCGGAGAAATGCTCAATGCCGCCAGCCTTTCCTTGGTTCCGGAAGCCTCGCCATAAAGCGGGCGTACCTGGCAGCCCGCCAGAAGACCAGCCATCATCACGACGGAAATTGCTGCCGCGACGCGGCTCCATCTCGAAAAAACGTCAGACAACAATGTTCACAATCCTCTGCGGAACCACGATGACTTTCTTGGGCTCGCCACCGGCAAGAATGGATTTGACGGCATCCAGAGCAAGGGCTGCCGCACGGACTGCATCTTGATCCGCATCGCGCGCGATTGTCAATTCACCGCGCTTCTTGCCATTGACCTGTACGGGCATGACCACATCGTTCTCCTCGACCAGCGAGGCGACGAAGACCGGCCATGGCGTCTGGGCGACGAGGCCTTCATTGCCCAGCGCCGACCAGCATTCTTCGGCCAGATGCGGCGTCATGGGGGCGATGATGCGGATGAGGATTTCAACGGCGTCACGGGCCGCAGCCCTGACGTCTTCCGGCTTGCCGCCGGCGGCAACATCCGCAAGCGGGCCGGCAAGCGCGTTGACCAGCTCATAGATGCGGGCGATCGCCTTGTTGAAGGCAAGCTTGTCCAGATCCTCCTGAACAGCCTTCAGCGTCTTGTGGGCAGCCTTGGAGGCGGCCAGTCCCTCACCTTCGGTGGCCGGTTTGGGCTGCACAGTTCTCAATTCTTCAGCCGCTTCGCCAATGATGCGCCAGACACGCTGGACGAAGCGGTTTGCGCCTTCCACACCGGCTTCCGACCAGATGACGTCGCGATCGGGCGGAGAGTCGGACAGAACGAAGAAGCGCGCGGTATCAGCCCCATAGGAGGCGATGATATCGTCCGGGTCGACCACGTTCTTCTTTGACTTCGACATCTTCTCGATGGAGCCGATCTTCACTTCCGCGCCGGAAGACAAGAGGAATGCCCGGCGTGCGCCGTCCGTCTCTTCGATGCGCAGGTCCGCGGGGGCTATCCATTCGCGGGCCGTGCCTTCGCCATGGCTGTAGGTCTCGTGAACCACCATGCCCTGCGTGAACAGGCCCTTGAAGGGCTCCTTGACGCCGACATGGCCGGTCTCGCGCATGGCGCGGGTGAAAAAGCGCGAATAGAGCAGGTGCAGGATGGCGTGCTCGATGCCGCCAATATACTGATCGACGGGCAGCCAGTGATTGGCGACCTTCGGGTCGGTCGGCTGGTCTTCCCAGGGTGCCGTGAAGCGGGTGTAGTACCAGCTGGAATCGACGAAAGTGTCCATCGTGTCGGTTTCCCGACGGGCATTGCTGCCGCATTGCGGGCAGGAAACATGGCGCCATGTGGGGTGGCGATCCAGCGGATTGCCGGGCACGTCGAAAGTCACGTCATCGGGCAGCTTGACCGGCAGGTCCTTTTTGGGAACCGGAACCACGCCGCACACTTCGCAATGGATGACCGGGATCGGGCAGCCCCAGTAGCGCTGGCGGGAAATGCCCCAGTCGCGCAGGCGGAAATTGACCTTGCGTTCGGCCTGCGGCGCGTCGCCCAGCGTCTGCGCAGAAAGCTTCTGTACGACGGCTTCGAAGGCGTCGACCGTCTTCATGCCGTTCAGGAAGCCCGAATTGATCATCACGCCATCATCGGTGAAGGCGGTGTCCTCAACGGTGAAGCTTTCAGCCTCGGGACCTTCGGGCGCCACGACGGCCACGACGGGCAGGCCGTATTTGCGGGCGAAATCCAGGTCGCGCTGATCGCCGGAGGGGCAGCCGAAAATCGCGCCGGTGCCATAGTCCATCAGGACGAAATTGGCGACATAGACCGGCAGTTCCCAGCTGGAATCCAGCGGGTGCACGACCTTGACACCGGTATCGATACCCTTCTTTTCCGCGGTTTCCAGCGCTGCCAGCGATGTGCCGTGACGACGGCATTCGTCGCAGAACTCGGCGATTGCCGGATTGTTCGCGGACAGTTCCCTCGCCAGCGGGTGGTCGGCGGCGATCGCCAGGAAGGAGGCGCCAAACAGGGTGTCCGGACGTGTCGTATAAACGGTGATGTCGGAGAAACCTTCCGGCGCCGTCTTGGCGACGGTCTGCCAGCGCAGCGACAGGCCTTCGGAACGGCCGATCCAGTTCTTCTGCATCAGGCGGACTTTTTCCGGCCATTGGTCGAGCGTGTCCAGCTCGTCCAGCAGATCCTGGCTGAAATCGGTGATGCGGAAGAACCATTGCGTCAGTTCGCGCTGTTCCACCAGAGCGCCGGAGCGCCAGCCGCGGCCGTCGATCACCTGCTCATTGGCCAGAACCGTATGGTCGACCGGATCCCAGTTGACCTTGGACTGCTTGCGATAGACCAGGCCCTTTTCCATGAAATCGACGAACAACGCCTGCTGGCGATGGTAATATTCCACGTCGCAGGTGGCGAATTCGCGGGTCCAGTCCAGCGACAGGCCCATGGATTTCAGCTGGCTGCGCATAGTGGCGATATTCTGGTAGGTCCAGTCCTTGGGGTGGACCTTGTTTTGCATGGCGGCGTTTTCGGCAGGCATGCCGAACGCGTCCCAGCCCATCGGGTGCAGGACGTTGAAACCGCGGGCGCGCTTGTAACGCGCGACGACGTCACCCATGGCGTAGTTGCGGACATGGCCCATATGAATGCGTCCCGAGGGATAGGGAAACATCTCCAGAACGTAATATTTCTCGCGCGGATCGCTGTTGTCGGTGACGAAAACCTTGTCTTCGTTCCATTTTTTCTGCCAGCGCGGCTCGGCGTCGCGAGGATTGTAACGTTCGATGGCCATTATCTAGAATTCCGGGTATCGAGGGGAAAAATGTGCGCTGACCTTCACCATGAAACGACCGGGGCGTCAAGTTTGGCGGGGCATTCGGACGTTCAATCTTGGCCAGCGTGCCTGAAATGGTGCTAAAGCCGCTTGGCATCAAGGCAATCGGTGTCTAGTTAGCGGTTCGAGTGGTTCAAAAAAGGTCTTGTGATGGAAATCGAAGCACGTCTTGAGGATGTCAGGCAGCGCATTGCCGATGTCGCGGAAAAATCCGGCCGCAAGGCGACGGATATCGCCCTCGTTGCGGTCTCGAAGACATTCGATGCGGAAGCGATCCAGCCTGTCATCGATGCGGGTCAGCGTGTGTTCGGTGAAAACCGCGTGCAGGAAGCGCAGGGCAAGTGGCCGGCGCTGAAAGAGAAGGCGCCTGATATCGAGCTGCATCTGATCGGCCCGCTGCAATCCAACAAGGCGGCGGATGCCGTGGCGCTGTTCGATGTGGTGCAGAGTGTCGACAGGGAGAAGATCGCCCGCGCGCTGGCCGAAGAATGCGCCAGACAGGGTCGCAGCCTGCGTTTTTACGTGCAGGTGAATACCGGGCTGGAGCCCCAGAAAGCCGGCATCGACCCGCGCGAAACAGTCGCTTTCGTGGCTTTTTGCCGGGATGAGCTGAAACTTCCCGTCGAAGGGCTCATGTGCATTCCGCCGGCGGAGGAAAATCCCGGTCCGCATTTTGCCCTTCTCGCCAAGCTCGCCAGACAATCTGGTCTGGAAAGACTCTCCATGGGCATGTCCGGCGACTTCGAAACCGCGGTCGAATTCGGTGCAACAAGCGTGCGCGTCGGTTCCGCGATCTTCGGCGCGCGCTAAGCTGGGCAACAAAAAACCCGGCGCAGTGGCCGGGTTCAAAATCTCTCGAAAGGTTGCGATCAGTAGTGATCGTCCTCGTCTTCGTCCTTCTGCGTGGATTTCAGCGAGGAGAGCTTCTTGAAGACCGCATCGGCATCGATCTGATCGTCTTCCTCACGCTGGAAGCTGTATTCCAGGCCTTCCGTCGCCGTTGCCGGCTGCAGCGTGTTGTCGAGTTCTTCCGCGGTCGGCAGCGGTCGGCCACGCGATGCGCGCTCGACTTCGAGATCGAGATCGATCTGGCTGCAGAGGCCGAGCGTCACCGGATCCATCGGCGTCAGATTGGCCGAATTCCAGTGGGTGCGGTCGCGAATCTGCTCGATGGTGGACTTGGTGGTGCCGACGAGGCGCGAAATCTGCGCATCCTTCAGTTCCGGATGGTTGCGCACCAGCCAAAGAATGGCGTTCGGACGGTCCTGGCGCTTGGAAACCGGGGTGTAGCGCGGGCCGCGACGCTTGGATTCGGGAACGCGGACTTTCGGTTCGGAAAGCTTGAGCTTGTGGTTGGGATTGGCTTCGGCGCGGGCGATCTCGTCGCGGGAAAGCTGTCCGGTCGCAATCGGATCGAGGCCCTTGATGCCCTGCGCGGCTTCACCGTCGGCAATCGCCTTGACTTCAAGCGGATGCAGTTTGCAGAACGTGGCGATCTGATCGAACGACAGCGCGGTGTTGTCAACCAGCCATACAGCCGTTGCCTTTGGCATGAGCAATTGTTGAGCCATGGATACAGTCCTTCTGTCCGTCCGCGCCGGTGTCGCGGGCGTGGTATCAACCACTGATTTCCGGGATATGGGGGCTCTATAGCCGCATTGCATCAGAATTGCAATTCTTTGCGAAACAAATGACCTTTGTCTAATTGCCGTGCGCATTTGACCTGCTATGAATTCAACACATGCCTGAGGTGGGAGTCTCGGGTCGCGTCAGAAGCCATATCTGGTTCCAGGAGGAGTTCATGTCTGCCAAAATCTACCCGGTGCTCAAATCGGCGAAAGCCCGCACGCTCATCGACAATGAGCGTTACCAGAAATGGTATCAGGAGAGCGTCGAGGATCCGGAAAAGTTCTGGGACAAGCATGGCCGGCGTATCGACTGGTTCAAGCCCTATACCAAGGTCAAGAACACGTCCTTTAGGGGAAGAGTGCCGATCAAGTGGTTCGAGGATGGCCTGACCAATGTCTCCTACAACTGTATCGACAGGCACCTGAAAACGCATGGCGAACGCACGGCGATCATCTGGGAGGGCGACAACCCCTATATCGACAAGAAGATCACCTATAACCAGCTCTACGACTATGTCTGCCGCCTGGCGAACGTGCTGAAGAAGCACGGCGTCAAGAAGGGCGACCGCGTGACCATCTACATGCCGATGATACCGGAAGCGGCTTACGCCATGCTTGCCTGCGCGCGCATCGGCGCCATCCATTCCGTCGTCTTCGGCGGCTTTTCGCCGGAAGCGCTGGCGGGTCGCATCGTCGACTGCCAGTCCACCTTTGTCATCACCTGCGATGAGGGCGTGCGTGGCGGCAAGCCGATCCCGCTCAAGGAAAATACCGACAAGGCGATCGATATCGCCGCCAAGCAATATGTCATCGTCAACAAGGTTCTGGTGGTGCGCCGCACCGGCGGCAAGACCGGCTGGGCGCCCGGCCGCGACATCTGGTATCATCAGGAAATCGCGACAGTGAAGCCGGATTGCCCGCCGGTGAAGATGCGGGCGGAAGATCCGCTGTTCATTCTTTATACTTCCGGTTCCACCGGCAAGCCGAAGGGTGTTTTGCACACCACCGGCGGTTACCTCGTCTACACGTCGATGACGCATGAATATGTCTTCGATTACAAGGACGGCGAGGTCTATTGGTGTACCGCCGATGTCGGCTGGGTCACCGGCCACTCCTATATCGTCTACGGGCCGCTTGCCAATTGCGCGACGACGCTGATGTTCGAAGGCGTTCCCAATTTCCCGGATCAGGGGCGCTTCTGGGAAGTGATCGACAAGCACAAGGTCAATATCTTCTACACCGCACCGACGGCGCTTCGATCGCTGATGGGAGCCGGCGACCAGTTCGTCAAGCGCTCGTCGCGTGACAGTCTGCGGCTGCTCGGCACGGTGGGCGAGCCGATCAATCCGGAAGCCTGGGAGTGGTATTATCATGTGGTCGGCGAGGACAAGAGCCCGATCGTCGATACCTGGTGGCAGACGGAGACCGGCGGTATTCTGATTTCGCCGCTGCCGGGGGCGACCGATCTGAAACCGGGCTCGGCGACGCGGCCGTTCTTCGGTGTGCAGCCGCAGCTGGTCGATGCCGAGGGCAAGGTGCTGGAAGGGCCGGCTGACGGCAATCTCTGCATCATCGACAGCTGGCCGGGCCAGTCGCGCTCTGTTTATGGTGATCACCAGCGCTTCATCGATACCTATTTCTCCACCTACAAGGGCAAATACTTCACCGGCGACGGCTGCCGGCGCGACGAAGACGGTTATTACTGGATCACCGGCCGCGTCGATGACGTGCTGAACGTTTCCGGCCATCGCCTGGGCACGGCCGAGGTGGAATCGGCGCTGGTGTCGCATCATCTCGTTTCGGAAGCAGCCGTGGTCGGATATCCGCATCCCATCAAGGGACAGGGCATTTATTGTTATGTCACGCTGATGGCGGGCCAGAACGGCGATTATGCGCTGCGCGAGGAGCTGGTAAAGCATGTGCGCAACGAGATCGGGCCGGTCGCGACGCCGGACAAGATCCAGTTCGCGCCCGGCCTGCCGAAGACCCGTTCCGGCAAGATCATGCGACGTATCCTGCGCAAGATCGCCGAGGACGATTTCGGCGCGCTGGGCGATACGTCGACACTCGCCGATCCGGCGGTGGTCGAAGACCTCATCGCCAACCGACAGAACCGCACGGCGTCCTGATTTTCTGGAAAGGCTGCTTCGGCAGCCTTTTTCTCGCCCGGGTTTGCCGCAGACAAAAACACCCGGAGGCAGGAACCTCCGGGTGTTCTTCATTTCTACCAGACGGGCTTACTGACCGCGGATCTTCTTCAGGTCCGCCAGAACGGCGTCGACGACGTCGGCGCCGATTTCGGCCTTGTGCTTTTCGTAGACGACCATCGACTTTTCGCGGATACGGGTCTGCTCTTCCGGGGACAGTGTGTTGACCTCGAGGCCGGCGGCCTTGATCTTCTCCAGCGATTTCTGGTTCAGTTCGCGGATGACCTTGCGCTCCTCGTCGCGGCCGACAACTGCGCATTCACGCAGGGCAGCCTGTTCTTCGGGGGTGTAGCTGTCGAAGATCGGCTTGGAGAAGAGGAAGAGGAACGGCGTGTAGGCGTGGTTCGTCTCGGTGATGTACTTCTGCACCTCGTAGAATTTAGAGGTGTCGATCGTCACATAGGGGTTTTCCTGCGCGTCGATCGCGTTGGTTTCAAGCGCCGAGAAGACTTCGCCGAAAGCCATCGGCGTCGCATTGGCGCCGAGGTTCTGGAAGGTGTCGAGGAAGATGTTGTTCTGCATCACGCGGACCTTGAGGCCGGAGAAGTCTTCCCACTTGTTCACGGCATGCTTGGAGTTCGACAGGTTGCGGAAGCCGTTTTCCCAGTAAGCCAGGTTGACGAGGCCCTGTTCTTCCAGCTTCTTGTTCATCATGTCGCCGAAGGCGCCGTCCATGACCGCATCGGCTTCCTTGTCGTTGGCGAAGAGGAAGGGCAGGTCGAAGACGCCGAGTGATGGGATGAGGCCGACGAGCGGCGAAGAGGACGTCACCACGGCTTCCTGAACGCCGGAGCGCAGGGCCTGTGTCGCCTGAAGATCGCCGCCGAGCGCACCGCCCCAGAATGCCGTCAGCTTCAGCTTGCCGCCCGACTTGTCGTCCAGGCAGGCCTGCATGGCCTTGATGCCGTTGCCGACCGGGTGGTCCTGGTTGATGCCGTTCGAAACGCGGATATTGCGGCTGTTGAATTCGGCCATTGCCGGGGCTGCGGCGCCAACGGCGAAAGCGATGGCCGTGGTGGTCAGAAGAAGCTTTCTCATAATATCCTCCCTTGGATTGCGGTCGAGAAAAAGTTTCGATTAACGAAGGTACTGCAACGGAACCATGACGATATCCGGGAAAATCACCAGCAGCGCCAATACGATGGTCTCGGCAACGAGGAACGGCCAGACGCCGATCGTGACCTTGCCGAGCGGGATGCGGCCGACGCCGCTGACGACGTTGAGAACCACGCCGACCGGAGGGGTGATCAGGCCGATGGCGTTGTTGATGATGAAGAGAACGCCGAAATAGACCGGGTCGATGCCCGCCTGCTTGATGATCGGCATCAGGACGGGCGTCAGGATCAGGATGGTCGGCGTCAGGTCGAGCGCGGTGCCGACGATGAAGACCAGCACCATGATGACGGCCATCAAGAGCATCGGACGATCGATCAGCGGCTCGATATAACCGGCGACTTCGTTTGGAATGTTCGCCGCCGTGATGAGCCATGCGGAGACGAGCGCGGCGCAGACCAGGAACATGATGATCGAGGTGCTCTTGGCAGCGCGCAGAAGGACGTGGAACAGGTCCGCCGGCTTCAGTTCGCGGTAGATCACCATGCCGACGAAAAGCGCGTAGGCGGCGGCGACGACGGCAGCTTCCGTCGGCGTCATGATGCCGGCCTTGATGCCGCCCAGGATGATGACCGGCATGCCGAGCGCCCAGCCGGCGCGGGCAGTCGCCGTCAGGCGTTCCCTGGCCGTGGTTCTGGGCAGCGGCTTGACGTTGTCCTTGCGCACCACGATCAGCCAGGCGACGATCAGCGAAATGCCCATCAGGATGCCGGGTACGATGCCGGCAAGGAAAAGCTGCGTGATCGAGACGTTGGCCGCGACACCGAAGACGATGAAAGCCATGGACGGCGGAATAACGGGGGCGATGATGCCGCCTGCGGCGATGAGGCCGCCGGAGCGGGGAATATTGTAACCGGCCTTCGCCATCATCGGGATGAGGATTGCGGCAAGGGCCGCGGTGTCGGCTGCAGCCGAACCGGAGATGCTGGCCATGATGATGGCCGCGACGATGGCCACGATGCCGAGGCCGCCGCGGATGTGGCCGACGAGAGCGATCGCAAAGTCGATGATGCGGCGGGACAGGCCACCGGAATTCATCAGTTCGCCGGCCAGAATGAAGAAGGGAATGGCGAGCAGCGTGAAGGTGTCCGCACCCGAAATCATGTTCTGGGCAATGATGGCGGTGTTGAACATGCCCATGTACCACATGAGCACGACGCCGCAGAACATCAGCGAGAAAGCGACGGGAACGCCAATCGCCATGGCTCCCAAGAGAGAGCCGACAAAAACGAGAAGTGTCATGGTATCAGCGCTCCGAAAGCTGTTCGATCGTCAGGTTCTCGCCCGCGAACTGGGCGATTTCATCTTCCGTGACGCGGCCCGTCAAAAGACGGTACAGGCGTTCCAGCGCGATGACGAACATCAGTCCGCCGGTGAACATGCCGATGCCGTAGACCCAGATCATCGACAGCTTGGTGACGGGCGCATGCATGCTGGCATTGATGCCGGACTGCTTCCAGGTTCCCCAGAAGAAGATGGCGGAACAGGCCAGGATGATGATGTTCGACGCGATCATGCAGACGATGCGGGCGCGGCGTGACAGGAACATCACCAGCGTTTCGATGCCCATGTGGCTGTTCTCGCGGAAGGTCAGCACGGCGCCGAGGAATGTCAGCCATACGAAGAAATAGCGCGACAGCTCTTCCGAGACGTTGATGCCGGAATTCATCGTGTAACGCATGACGACGTTGACAAAAACCATGATCGACATGCCGGCGAGCAGCAGGACGAGAATGATTTCGAGAATCCGGTAAAAGAGATTGATGGTCTTTTGCATTTTCCCCTCCCGAAGAAATATCTAGAGTAGCCCTCGTTTCGCCAGGTTGCGCATCAGGGCCGCGGTGCCGAATGTCCATTCCGGGCATTCGTCGGTCGTCGTGACCCAGTTGATCAGCTTGCCGAGCTTGGGCGTGGAGATTTCGACACGGTCACCCCTGGCATGGGTGAAACCGAGACCCGGTCCATGACGGTCCTTTACCGGCGCGAACATCGTGCCGAGGAAAAAGACGGCGCCATCCGGATATTGATGGTTGCGGTTCAGGAGCTGGGACGCGAGGTTTTCCGGTGTGCGGCTGATTGCCTGCATCGGGCTGACGCCCGTCATGGTGAAACCGTCCTCGCCCTCGACCAGAAGCGAGATTTGCGCCTTCTTCACGTCTTCGATGGTGAAATTGCCATCGAACAGGCGGATGAAGGGGCCGATCGCGCAGGAGGCGTTATTGTCCTTTGCCTTGCTCAGCAGCAGGGCGGAGCGGCCTTCGAAATCGCGTAGGTTGACGTCGTTGCCGAGCGTTGCGCCGACGATACGGCCGTCGGAGGCAATGGCGAGCACCACTTCCGGTTCCGGGTTGTTCCACTGCGATTTCGGGTGAACGCCGATCAGTGCGCCGCAGCCGACGGAGGCCATGGCTTGGGCCTTTGAGAATATTTCCGCATCCGGGCCGATGCCCACTTCCAGATATTGCGACCAGAGGCCCATTTCCTGGAGCAGCTTCTTCACCTCGGCGGCCTTTTCGGATCCCGCCTCCAGCCCCTTGAGGTTGTCGCCAAGAACCGGCGCCAGCCGTCCGCGAATTTCCTGCGCGCGCAACGGGTCGCCCTTGGCCTGTTCCTCGATCACGCGTTCCAGCATGCTGTCGGCGAAGGTAACGCCGGCGGCCTTGACGGCCTGGATGTCGTTGGGGGCAAGAAGATCGCCAGCGGAACCGTCGAGAAACGCCTCAAGCGCGCCGAGTGCCACGAATGTACCGGTATCGGCGAGCCGCTCCACCAGATCCGTCTTTTCCAGAAGTTCGGACATGGTTGGGGAAAGCGAGCTGAGGTCATAAAGCACGCCGCCTTTCAGCAGAACCGGGCAGGGGCCGCCTTCGCTTTTCGACCAGACGCGGCCGACCAGCAAGGCGTTTTCATAATCCTCAGGCAGAATTGCGATAGCGTCGATGGACCTTGTGCCGGTCATATATATCCTCCCCTTCAGGCCTCCGACAGGCCGCCTCCTGCGGTCTTATTGTCTGGATGTCTGACAACCTAATCTCATTCTTCTTAGTATGACTTTTCGAGCAAGTCTAGCGGCCTCGCGGACAAATTTATCGTCTTCGGGTTCCGCCTATCGATAAAGCCCGGAAACCTGTCCTATAGCTTTATGGGTGGCGCATTTATTTTGCGCGTCAGAATATATCCAGTTCCAGATTGACCCGGCTTGCCGCACCGATCAGGTGCTTGCGCATGGCGTTTTTGGCCGCGCTCGCATCGGCCTTCTCGACGGCTTCGTAGATCGCCACATGTTCGGCGATCGTCACTTCGAGAATTTCACCGAATACTGCGCGGGAAAAGGCGATGTTGATGGCGGAACTGATGCGTTCCGCGATGAAGCCGAGGAACATCAGGAAATATTCGTTCTGCGTCGCTTCCGCCAGAATACGGTGAAAGTCGAGATCGGCGGCAACGCCCTCCGTCGACCAGTCGTCGGCGGTCTTCATCTTTTCCAGCGCTGCGGCCAGCCGCGCCAGCTGCTGCGGGCTGCGGTGCAATGCTGCAAGCCCCGCCGCCTCGATTTCCAGCGGCATGCGAAGCTGGAAAAGGTCGCGGAAATTGTCGGGATCGTTGAGGCGGGAGCGCTCGATCCGGATGGACAGTCTCTGCCGGGGATCGGTGACGAAGGCGCCCACGCCCTGGCGGGTTTCGACGAAACCTTCGTTGCGCAACTGCGCGATGGCCTCGCGTATGACCGAGCGGCTGACACCGAAGGTTTTCGCAAGGACATGTTCCGTCGGCAGCCTGTCGCCCGGCCCGAGTTTCGAATCATTGATCTCGCGGGCAATCTCCGCGGCGATGCGGCCGGGCAGATGATCGTTGCGATGTATCTGATTGAACTCCAGCGTCATGATTGCTCCCGTTCCGCAGAAACGATTGGTTCATTTTGCCCGCTGCAGGCGACGTCCTCCTTCGCCGTCAGCGGGTCTTAAAAGGCGGCATATTCACAGCCGCCTTTGCCGTTCTTCGATTAGCTATCCGGTTGCAGGCTTATCTGGCAACCGGGATTCATGCGCAAATCGGGGTCGAACGCATTTTTCAAACTGGTGATCATCCGACGCTGCACATCCGATAGCCGGCTTTCGAAATCGGAGCGCTTCAGACGACCGATGCCGTGCTCGGCGCTGATGCTGCCGACGTAACGGTCGAGGACGTCATTGACGAGCGTCTTGGACTTGTAGATGAGCGCGTCGCGCTCCTCCGGCGTCGCCCCATTGGGCGGCAGCACGTTGAGATGGACGTTGCCGTCGCCGACATGGCCGTAGGACACCGCCAGGCACTCCGGCAGCTTTTCCGAAAGTTCCGCCTCCGCCTCGGCCACAAAAGCCGCCAGTCTGGAGAGCGGCACGGAAATATCGGTGCGCATATGGCTGCCGCGCAGCGCCTGGCCTTCGTTCATGCCTTCGCGGAACAGCCAAAGCGATTGCGCCTGCGCGCGGGAGGAGGCGATGACGCCGTCCAGCACCAGCCCGTCTTCCATCACGCCCTCAAGGAAGCGTCCCATCAGGTCGGCCGTATCCACCAGGCCGGAGCCGGAAATCTCCATCAGCACATAGGCCGGATAATCGCCGGCAATCGGCATCTTGAGATCGGGGATCGCCTCGATCGCCAGGGTGAAGGCGACCGGCGGCATGAATTCGAAGGCGGACATGAGGTCGCAGCATTCGCGGCGGGCGCGGCGGTAGAGCTTGATAGCGTCATCAAGCGAATTGAGGCCGAGCAGCGCCGTCTCGATATGTTCGGGATTGGGATAAAGCTTGACGGCAACGGCGGTGATGATGCCGAGCGTTCCCTCCGCGCCGATGAAAAGTTGCTTCAGATCGATGCCGCGATTGTCCTTGCGCAACGTCGAAAGCCCGTTCCACACGGTGCCATCCGGCAGCACCACTTCGAGGCCCAGCACCAGTTCGCGGGTCATGCCATATCGGAGGACATTGATACCGCCGGCATTCGTCGAAACATTGCCGCCGATACGGCAGCTGCCCTGCGCGCCGAGCGACAGCGGGAAGAACATGCCCCTGTCCTGAACGGCGTCCTTGAATTCCGAGAGAATGCAGCCGGCTTCCACGACGGCTGAAAAATCCTCGCCATCTATGGTGCGGATGGCGTTCATGCGCTCGAGGCTCAGCACGATCTGATGCTTGGGCGCATCCGGAATGCCGCCGAGCACCAGGCCGGTATTGCCGCCCTGGGGGATGATGGCGAGGCCAAGTTCGGCGCAGGCACGCACCGTGTCGGACACTTCTTGGGTGGAGCGGGGACGGATGACGGCCACGGCTGAACTTGTGACATCACCGTGCCAGTCACGGCAATAGCGCAACATGTCCTCCGGCGATGTCAGCAGCAGGGCCTCACCCAGCCTGTTCTTCAGCGAGAACCGTAATTTCTCGATATCGTGTTCGCTCACGATCGTCATTCCACCCTCTCCGTCCAATCCGCCCTGAAATATTCGGGCAAGGGTCTTGCCGTTGCTTGCCAGCGCCCTTGCTTTTTCCAGTTTGTGAAAAAATACTATTTTCAATCCGATCATATAAGGTTATCAGACAACCTTACAAGCTAATTTATCGGTCGACAGGCCGATGAGGTTTTTTCGGTCTCGGGAGAACGGCCGGGACAAAGAGGAGGAAGACATGCATATCGCAATCATCGGCGCCGCCGGCATGGTCGGCCGCAAGCTGACGCAGCGGCTCGTCAAGGATGGATCGCTCGGCGGCAAGCCGGTCGAGAAGTTCACGCTCATCGACGTGTTCCAGCCTGAAGCGCCCGCTGGTTTTTCCGGTGTGGTGGATGCGCGTGCGGCTGATCTTTCTGCTGCGGGTGAGGCCGAAAAGCTGGTGGATGCCCGTCCCGATGTCATATTTCACCTTGCCGCCATCGTTTCCGGCGAAGCCGAACTCGATTTCGACAAGGGCTACCGCATCAATCTCGACGGGACGCGTTATCTCTTCGACGCCATCCGCATTGCCAACGGCAAGGACGGTTACAAGCCGCGCGTGGTCTTCACCTCGTCGATCGCCGTCTTCGGTGCGCCGCTTCCCTATCCGATCCCGGACGAGTTCCACACCACGCCTTTGACCAGCTACGGCACCCAGAAGGCGATCTGCGAATTGCTGTTGTCCGATTACAGCCGTCGCGGGTTCTTCGACGGTATCGGCATTCGGCTGCCCACCATCTGCATTCGTCCCGGCAAACCGAATGCGGCCGCCTCCGGCTTCTTCTCGAATATCCTGCGCGAGCCGCTGGTTGGCCAGGAAGCGGTTCTGCCGGTGCCGGAAAGCATTCGCCATTGGCATGCCTCGCCGCGTTCCGCCGTCGGTTTCCTCATCCATGGCGCGACGATCGATGTCGAAAAGGTCGGCCCGCGCCGCAACCTGTCGATGCCGGGCCTCAGCGCCACCGTTGGCGAACAGATCGAAGCGCTGCGCAAGGTGGCTGGCGAAAAGGCCGTCGCCCTCATCCGCCGCGAGCCGAACGAGATGATCATGCGCATGTGCGAGGGCTGGGCACCCGGTTTCGAAGCCAAGCGCGCCCGCGAACTGGGCTTTACGGCTGAAAGCTCGTTCGAGGAAATCATTCAGGTTCATATCGAGGACGAACTGGGAGGTTCGCTGAAATGAGTGTCGGCGGGGAGGAGAAGAAGGACTCGGTTGCCTTTATCGGCACGGGCCTGATGGGCGGTCCGATGGCCCGGCGGCTGCTTGGCGCCGGATTTTCGGTCAGGGTCTGGAACCGCAGCGTCGACAAGGCTGAAGCCCTTGTCGCCGATGGTGCGGTTCTGGCGGCGTCGCCGGCGGAGGCCGCCACGGGCGCCGATATCGTCATCACCATGCTCAGCGACGGCAAGGCGGTGAGCGAGGTGCTGTTTGAGGCCGGTGTCGCCGAAGCGCTGAAAAAGGGTGCTGTCGTCATCGACAGCAGTTCGATCGCGCCGCCGATCGCACGCGAACATTCCTCCCGGCTCGAAGCGCTCGGCATTCATCATGTCGATGCCCCGGTTTCCGGCGGCGTGCCGGGTGCGACGGCCGGCACGCTCGCGATCATGGCGGGCGGGGACGAGGCGCTGATCGCGGGTCTTGCGGATGTCTTCGCGCCGATGGGCCGGCTCACCTATGTCGGTCCCTCGGGTGCGGGCCAGCTGTGCAAGCTCGCCAATCAGCAGATCGTCGCCATCACCATCGGTGCGGTTGCCGAGGCGATGATGCTGGTGGAAGCGGGCGGCGCATCCCGCGAGGGGTTCCGCAACGCCATACGCGGCGGGTTCGCCGAAAGCCGGATACTGGAACTGCATGGCGACCGCATGGTGAAGCGTAATTTCGCGCCTGGCGGCCCCTCCAAGTTCCAGCTCAAGGATCTGAACGGTGTGCTGGCAATGGCGAAGGACATGTCTCTGACATTGCCGCTGACCCAGCAGGTGACGCGGGAATTCGATGATTTCGTCGGTGACGGCGGAGCCGATGTCGACCATAGCGGCATCCTGCTTTATCTCGAAAAACTCAACAACCGGGAACAGGGCTGAGACGGGTCCATGAGCGACGACAAGACACCCATGCGCCGCCTGCGATCCCAGGACTGGTTCGACAACCCCGATCATCTCGACATGACGGCGCTCTATCTGGAGCGCTTCATGAATTATGGCGTGACGCCGGAAGAACTGCGCTCCGGCAAGCCGGTGATCGGCATCGCCCAGAGCGGCAGCGATCTGACGCCCTGCAACCGGGTCCATGTGGAACTGGTCAAGCGGGTGCGCGACGGCATCCGCGATGCGGGCGGTATTCCGATCGAGTTCCCGACCCATCCGATGTTCGAGAACTGCAAGCGCCCGACGGCGGCGCTGGACCGCAATCTCGCCTATCTCAGCCTTGTGGAAGTGCTCTACGGTTATCCGCTCGACGGCGTGGTGCTGACCACGGGCTGCGACAAGACCACGCCTTCGGCGCTGATGGCGGCAAGCACGGTCGATATTCCGGCGATTGTCCTTTCCGGCGGGCCTATGCTTGACGGCTATCATGACGGCGATCTGGTCGGTTCCGGCACGGTGATCTGGCGCATGCGCCGCAAATATGGCGCCGGCGAAATCACCCGCGAGGAGTTTCTTCAGGCGGCGCTGGAATCGGCTCCGTCGGTCGGCCATTGCAACACCATGGGTACGGCGTCCACCATGAACGCCATGGCGGAAGCGCTCGGCATGTCGCTCACCGGCTGCGGTGCGATTCCGGCCGCTTATCGTGAGCGTGGCCAGATGGCCTATCGTACCGGCCGCCGCGCTGTCGAGCTGGTCGTCGAGAATATCAAGCCTTCCGATATCATGACGCGCGCGGCGTTCCTGAACGCGATCCGCGTCAATTCGGCGATTGGTGGTTCAACCAATGCCCAGCCGCATCTGGCGGCAATGGCCAAACATGCGGGCGTTGAACTTCGCGAGGAGGACTGGCAGGTCCACGGTTACGACATTCCGCTCATCGCCAACGTTCAGCCCGCCGGCAAATGGCTGGGTGAGAAATATCACCGCGCCGGGGGCACGCCCGCCATCATGTGGGAGCTTCTCAAGGCCGGCAAGCTCGATGGAAACTGTCCGACCGTGACCGGCAAGACCATGGCGGAAAATCTGGAAGGGCGGGAATCGACCGACCGCGACGTGATCCTGCCCTATGACAGGCCGCTCAAGGAACGGGCCGGTTTCCTCGTTCTCAAGGGCAATCTGTTCGACTTCGCCATCATGAAAACAAGCGTGATCTCGGCGGAGTTCCGCCAACGTTATCTGAGCGAGCCCGGTCGCGAGGGTATTTTCGAGGGCAAATGCGTGGTGTTCGATGGTTCGGAAGACTATCACGCCCGCATCAACGATCCGTTGCTTGATATTGACGAGCGCACGATCCTCGTCATTCGCGGAGCCGGTCCGCTCGGCTGGCCCGGTTCGGCGGAAGTCGTCAACATGCAGCCGCCGGACGCGCTCCTGAAAAAGGGCATCACCAGCCTGCCGACAATCGGCGACGGGCGGCAATCGGGAACCGCGGACAGTCCGTCAATCCTCAACGCCTCGCCGGAAAGTGCGGCCGGTGGCGGGCTGGCATGGCTGCGCACCGGCGACGTGATCCGTATCGACTTCAACAAGGGTGAGTGCAACGCGCTGGTGCCGGATGCGGAACTGGAAGCGCGCAAGGCCGACGGCATTCCCGCCGTCCCTGCGGATGCGACGCCCTGGCAGCGTATCTATCGCAAATCCGTGACACAGCTTTCGGATGGCGCGGTTCTCGAAGGGGCGGCGGATTTCCGCAGGATCGCCGAGACGATGCCCCGGCACAATCACTGACCGGAAATGAAGGGAAATCCACCGGTCACGGCCGGGGATTTTTCTATTCCGGGCGGTTTCGCAATCGATTGCGACCTCCTAATGTGTTTGCGGATCCGCATGACATTCGCATTACCGGGAGCAGGGCATGACAGATATTTCCATGATCGAGGCGGCGCGTCAGCGCATCGGCGAGAATGCGGTGCGGACACCGCTGCTCTCATCGCCTTTCCTGGACGAGATTGCCGGGCGAAAGCTGGTCGTGAAAGCCGAATGCTTGCAGAAAACCGGTTCCTTCAAGTTTCGCGGCGGCTGGTCGGCCGTCTCCGGCCTGCCGGCGGCGATACGCGCCAAGGGCGTGATCGCCTTTTCCTCCGGCAATCATGCACAGGGCGTGGCGCTTGCCGCCCGCTTGCACGGGGTGCCGGCCGTCATCATCATGCCGTCCGATGCGCCGAAGATCAAAATCGACAATACCCGTGCCTATGGCGCGGAGGTGGTGCTTTACGACCGGGTGAATGAGGATCGCGACGCCATCGGTGATCGTCTGTCACGCGAACGCGAACTGACACTGATCAGGCCCTTCGATGAGCCGCTGGTCATTGCCGGGCAGGGGACTGTGGGGCTGGAGATTGCCGAGCAGGGTGCGGAACTCGGCATTGCCGCGGCCGAGGTTCTGGTGCCCTGCGGCGGCGGCGGTCTTACATCCGGCATCTCGCTCGCACTTGCCGCGAAGGCGCCGGCCTACAAAGTCAGGACTGCAGAGCCCGAGCATTTCGACGATGTGGCGCGCTCGCTCGCATCGGGCAAGATCGAGCGGAACGTTTCGACGTCCGGTTCGCTCTGCGATGCGATCATCACGCCGCAGCCCGGCAACATCACCTTCCCGATCATGGCCGGGCTCTGCGGAAAAGGCATTGCCGTGACCGAGGATGAGGCGCTGCGGGCCATGGTGCTTGCGTTCAACCGGCTGAAGATTGTCATCGAACCCGGCGGCGCCGTGGCGCTTGCGGCAGCGCTGTTTCATGGCAGCGAGCTGGAGAGCGATACGGTGATCGCTGTTGCCTCGGGCGGCAATGTCGATCCCGGGATCATGGCGCATGCACTGTCCAACTTTTGCTGAAGCGGCAGCTGCAGCGTGAGATCAGTCCCCGAGCCGTTCCGCAACCTCTGAGGCGATCGCGAGCGAGGCGGTCAGGCCGGGGCTTTCGATGCCGAACAGGTTGACGAGGCCGGCAAGTCCGTGGGTTTCCGGACCGTCGATACGGAAATCCATGGCGGGTTCGTCAGGGCCGGAAATCTTCGGCCTGATGCCGGAATAGGCAGGGATCAAGGCATCCTCGGGAAGGCCTGGCCAATAGCGGCGGATCGCCTTGCCGAAACCCTCCATACGGCGGGGATTGACGGCGTAATCGATGATCTCGACCCATTCCACGTCAGGGCCGAACCGGGCCTGACCGGCAAGATCGAGAGTGAGGTGCACGCCGAGGCCGTGGGTATGCGGTGCGGGGTAGATCAGCCGTGAAAACGGCGACTTGCCCGTCAGCGAAAAATAGCTGCCCTTGGCAAAGCGCGGCTGCGGGATGGCACGGGCCGGCAATCCAGCGATCTCTTTTGCCACCATGGGTGCGACGAGGCCGGCGGAATTGACGAGTAGGCGGCATGTCAGGCTCATGGGCTCCTTGCCACCGACATGGACCCGGAAACCGTTGCTGATCGGCTCGGCCCTTTCGAAGGGAGCATTCAAGGCAAGAGCCGCGCCGTGGTCTTCCGCCTCGCCGAGCAGCGCCAGCATATAGCCATGGCTGTCGATGATGCCGGTCGAGGGCGAAAGCAGGGCTGCCGCGCAGGCGAGGGCGGGCTCAAGCGAAAGTGCCTGTCGCCCATCGATCAGCTCAAGGTCTTCACAGCCATTGGCCGCACCCTTGTCCTTGAGGGTGGCCAGCAGGGCCGTCTCGGCCGCATCTGTCGCCACGATGAGTTTGCCGCAGCGGCGGTGCACAACGCCATGGCTCTGACAAAAGGCATAGAGCTGCCTTTTACCCTCGACGCAGAGGCGGGCCTTGAGGCTTCCGGCCGGATAATAGAGCCCGGCGTGGATGACCTCGCTGTTGCGGGAGGAGGTTGCGGAGCCGAATTCCTTCTGGCTTTCAAGGATGATGACGGAGAGGCCGCGCATTGAAAGTTCGCGTGCCGTCGCGAGCCCTATCACCCCCGCTCCAATGACGATGGCGTCGATATCCGTCATCTGTTCCCATCCACGCAAGCTTCGTTTGAACGAACGCCGTCCTGCAGCGTTAATATTCCGCGATGGGTAGATTGATGCTTGTTGGGAGGCAAGTGGCGACTCCTATTTTTCCCAATCGGCGCTTCTTATGGAATTTTATCTCTACTGGAATGGTAGGGGATAAAGCTATTCTTTGGCTGACGTTAACAACTGCCCGCTTCGCCGGGCAAGACAGGGAAGGGAGTGTACAATGTCTTATTCCAAGGCAGGAAAAGTAAAAGACTTTGTCTCGCAGCCCCAGTCGCCGCGCAACTGGAAGGATTCGGTGCATGCGGCTCTTGTCGGCATCTGCGTGGCTTTTGTCGCCGCGGTTATTCTCGGTCTCGTTCCCTGATCCTCCCGACTTTTCCATCAGGTAATTTGAGAACAAAGGCCGGTCGCTCCTCCGACCGGCCTTTCCTGTTTGTCACGCCTTGAGATAGTCCTCGGCCAGATCGACCCAGAAAGCGGTTCCGATCGGCAGAATATCGTCGTTGAAGTCGAATTTCGGATGGTGCAGCGGCGGGTCGTTGTCGGTGCGCGCCGTGCCAAGGAAGAAATAGCAGCCGGGCCGCTTTTCCAGCATATAGGCAAAGTCTTCCGCTCCCATGGACGGGCGCTGCATCTCGGTCACATTTTCGCTGCCGGCAAAGCGGCGGGCGAGATCGGCGACATAGTCCGTTTCCGCCTTGTGGTTGACGGTCGCGTTATAACCCCGCTCGTAATCGATGGTGACGCTCATGCCATAGCTCGCCGCCTGGCCTTCGGCTATCGCCCGGATGCGCTTTTCCAGCTCGTCGCGAACGCCCGCATCGAAGGAGCGGATGGTCAGCAGCATCTCCGCGGTTTCGGGAATGACGTTGCTGGCCGCGCCGGCATGGAATGCGCCCACGGTAACGACGGCCGACAATTGCGGATGGATATTGCGTGACACCACGGTCTGCAGCGCCATGATGATGCTTGCGCCGGCAACGATGGGGTCCGCCGCGTCCTGCGGTTCGGCGCCGTGGCCGCCATAACCGTTGACGGTGATCCTGCATTCGTCGACGGCGGCGAGGATCGGCCCGTCACGCAGCACGAATTGCCCGAAGGGCAAGCCGGGATCGTTGTGCAGGGCAAAAACCGCATCGCAGGGAAAGCGGTCGAACAGACCGTCCTCGATCATGATGCGGGCGCCGCCGAAATTCTCCTCCGCCGGCTGAAAGATCAGATGCAGCGTTCCGTCGAAATTCCTGCGTTCGGCGATGATCTTCGCCGCGCCTAAAAGCATGGCGGTGTGGCCGTCATGGCCGCAGGCGTGCATTACCCCCTGATTGGCGCTTGCATATTCCGCCCCGGTTTCCTCGTGGATCGGCAGGGCGTCGATGTCGGCGCGAATGCCGAGCGTACGCGTGCCGTCGCCATTGCGCAGCGTCGCGACGATGCCGGTTCCGGCAAGCCCCCGCGTCACCTCATAGCCCATCGCCACCAGCTTTTCGGCAATGAAATCCGACGTCTTGAATTCGGAAAGTCCGATTTCGGGATGGCGGTGCAGGTGGCGGCGGATCGCCACCACATCCGGCATATGGTTGGCAAAAGACGTGATGTTGGCGGTCTGTCTGGTCATTTTCGAAGTCCCGGGTTTCGCCGCTTGTTTCCGGCGCCTTCGGCAAATGACATAGCAGCATATGCATGGGCATGTAAGGGGCGTTTCCGGCGTTGAAAGGCCCTGAAATTCAGCGCTTGCATCGTGCCGCGACAGGTGGCATGGAACTATTGACGTCCTGGGGCATTAGCTCCTTTCGGATGTGGCGCGGGCCTTCTCGGTTTCGTGTTGCCCTTCAGGTTGTCAACGGGGGATTATCGGACGTTGCGCGAACAATTTTCGCCATCGGGGAGGGTGCGAAATCCGGTCGGAACGGCATTGCCGCGCCGCGGGACGCCACTTTTTTCATGCCGTCGAAAATCCTCAATGCGCTTCGATCTCCGGTTTTGCAATCCTGTCGGCATTGTTGCCGGCCAGCATGCCAGGCGTGCGGTTGCCCTGCGCCTGACGATCCGTTCCGCGTGGCGCCCCATCCGGTTCACCGAAGGTTCAGGATAAGTCATAAATATAGCGTGGCCTGATTTTCGTGTGTGTCCCCGCCACGGACGAAATGCCGGTCAAGTCGAACACGTTTCCCTTAAGTTCAGAATACGAGCCCGATGTCATTTCATATCACCCCGACCGCCGCCGCCCGTGATTCCGAGACGAAGCAGATCGACCACAATGATTCGATCCGCGCGTCCTATATGACGGTCGAGGAACTGCATGATGCGGGTGCCGCGCTTTCACGCGAGGGCGCCGACAGCCTTCCCGGCTTCATGGAGTTCGATTTCTTCGCGCGCCACCGCGAGAACGAGAGGGAAATCCTGCGGGTCTACCGCACGACGGCCGTCGATGCCGAAAATGGCGCGACGATCACGCCGGCGGCGGAATGGCTGCTCGACAATCATTACGTCATCGAGGAGGCGATCCAGGAAGTGCGCCGGGATTTTCCGCGCAAGTTCTATCGCCAGCTGCCGACGATGACGGTTGGCGGCGTGACGATCCCACGGGTCATGGCCCTCGGCTGGCTTTATGTCGCCCATACCCACAGCACGGTTTCGCGCGAGAACATGACGGCGCTGGTGGATGGCTACCAGACGTCGAAGACGTTGCAGATCGGCGAATTGTGGGCGCTGCCGTCGATCATCCGTTTTGTCCTCATCGAAAATCTGCGCCGTATCTCCATCCGCGTCGAGCGTTCGCGCCGCATGCGCCAGAAGGCGAACGAGGTCGTCGATGAGATCATCCGGCTGAACGATGCCGAAGCGTCGGCCGCGCTTCTCAAGCAGGTCGATTCGCTGGTCGACGATCCGACTTTCGCAACCCAATTCCTCTATCGTCTGCGCAACGGTTCGCAGACCTCCGGTTTTGCCGTTGCCTGGCTGGAAGAGCGCCTGCATGCCGCCGGCACCGATGCCGAAAACGTCATGATGTCGGAGCACAACCGTCTGGCCTCCGGCAATGTGACGATGGGCAATATCGTCAAGAGCCTGCGCGAAATCGACGATACCGAATGGTCGGTGTGGTTCGAGGAAGTCAGCCATATCGACAAGGTCCTGCGCGAGGAGACCGATTACGAGGTTCTCGACTTCGGTTCGCGCAACACCTATCGCAACACGATCGAGCTTCTGGCCCGCCGTTCTCCAAAGACCGAGGTTGAGGTTGCGCGTGCGGCCGTCGAGATGGCGCGCTCGGAGACGCCTGCGGGTGCGGACGAGAACCATCGCGTCAATGTCGGCTCCGTGCTTGTCGGCCAGCGTCGGTTCGAGCTTGAAAAGGCTCTCGGTTACCGGCCGCTGGTGTCGCAGCACATCGTGCGCTCGATGCGCAGGTTCAACTGGCTGGCGATCGCCGCGCCGGTGCTTCTGATCACCGCGCTTGCCATGCTGGCGGTCGGCTGGTTCCTCGCGGAAGCGGGCATGCCCTGGTATGTCGTCACCGCCTTCCTGCTGATGTTCGCACTGCCGGCTTCGGAAGGGGCGACGGGTCTCTTCAACACGCTCGTCACCTTCTTCGTAAAACCGTTCCGGCTGGTCGGATACGAGTTCAAGAACGGCATTCCCGAGGACGCACGCACGTTGGTCGCCGTGCCCTGCATGCTCACCAGCCGCGACAGTGTCGACGAGATGATGCGCAATATCGAAGTGCATTATCTCGCCAATCCGCATGGCGAGATTTATTTCTCGCTCGTCAGCGACTGGCGCGATGCGCAATATGAGCAGTCCGACGACGACATCGAGATTCTCGACTATGCCAAGCGGGAGCTTGCGACGCTCAACAGCCGCTACGCATTTGACGGCAAGACGCGTTTTTACCTACTGCACCGCCGCCGCATCTACAATCCGGCCGAAGGCTGCTGGATGGGCTGGGAGCGCAAGCGCGGCAAGCTGCATGAGCTGAACATGCTGCTGCGCGGCGACAAGGACACGACGTTCCTTGGCGGCGCCAATATCGTGCCGGCCGATGTCAAATATGTCATGACGCTCGATGCCGATACGCGCCTGATGCGCGACGCGGTGACCAAGCTCGTCGGCAAGATGCACCACCCGATCAACCGCCCCAAGATTGATCCGCAATCCGGTCGTGTCGTGGAAGGTTACGGCCTGTTGCAGCCGCGCGTTACGCCATCGCTGACGACGGGCAAGGACGCCTCCGTCTTCCAGCGCGTCTTCTCGATCAACCGCGGCATCGATCCTTATGTCTTTACCGTTTCCGATGTCTATCAGGACCTGACCTCCGAAGGCACTTTCACCGGCAAGGGCCTTTACGACGTGGATGCCTTCGAGGCGGCGCTGAAAGGCCGGATCGAAGAAAATTCCATCCTCAGCCACGATCTGCTCGAAGGCTCCTTCGCGCGCTGCGCGCTGGTGACCGATGTGGAACTGGTCGAGGATTTCCCCACCCGTTACGAGGTCGAAGTCTCGCGCCAGCACCGCTGGGCGCGCGGCGACTGGCAGCTGCTTCCCTTCATCCTGGACCGCGCCCGTGGCGTTACCGCCATCGGCCGCTGGAAGATGGTCGACAATCTGCGTCGCTCGCTGACACCGATCGCTTGGTTCTTCGCTTCGATCCTCGGCTGGTATTTCATGGATCCGCTGGGTGCGCTGATCTGGCAGATCCTGCTGATCTTCTCGCTGTTTGTCGCGCCCACGCTCTCGCTGCTCTCCGGCCTCGTGCCGCGTTCCACCGACATCGTGCCGCAGGCGCATTTCCACACCATCTGGTCGGAAATCCGCGCCACCAATGCGCAGGTTGCGCTTCGCATCGTTTTCATTGCCGATGCCGCCTGCATGATGACGGATGCGATTGTCCGCTCGCTTTACCGTCTGCTCATCAGCCACAAGTTGATGCTGGAATGGCGCACGGCGGCCAGCATGCAGTCCAGTGCACAGGGCAGTATCATCGATTATTATCGCCAGATGTGGCATGCGCCCGTCGTGGCGATGCTCGGGCTGCTGTTTGCCGCATTGCCGGGCGATAACGCCTTCCTGATCGGCATTCCCTTCACGCTGCTCTGGGTTCTGTCTCCGGCCGTCGCCTGGTATGTCAGCCAGTCTGCGGAAACCGAAGACCGGCTGTTCGTTTCCGAACACGTCTCCTTCGAGCTGCGCAAGATCGCACGCCGCACCTGGCGTTATTACGAAGCTTTCGTGACGCCGCAGGAAAACCACCTGCCGCCGGACAATTTCCAGGAAACGCCGGAGCCGATCGTTGCCTCGCGCACGTCACCCACCAATATCGGCGTCTATCTGCTCTCCGTCATTTCGGCGCGCCAGTTCGGCTGGATCAGTTTTGCCGATACGCTGGAGCGGATCGAAAACACGATCCAGACCGTCGAAAAGATGGAAAAATATCGCGGCCACCTCTACAATTGGTACCATACGGATACCCTGCAGACGCTCGGACCGCGTTATGTTTCGGCGGTGGACAGCGGCAATCTCGCCGGCCACCTGATTGCGGTTTCATCCGCCTGCCGCGACTGGGCGGAAGCGCCATCGGCCCATCTTCAGGGCAATCTGGATGGTATTGGCGATGTTGCCGGCATCCTGCGCGAAACACTGAAAGCCCTGCCCGACAATCGCAAGAACCTGCGTCCGCTGCACCGCCGCCTTGAAGAGCGCATTATCGGCTTCTCGAATGCGCTTGCCTCGGTCAAGCGCGAGCACGAATTCGCCTCGATCCGCGTCATCAATCTGGCGGTGCTGGCGCGTGACATCCAGAAGCTTGCCACCAATGTCGACCATGAGGTGAAATCCACCCAGAGCGCGGAAGTGACGCGCTGGGCGCAATTGCTGGTGGAATGCTGCGAATCGCATATTTCCGACAGCGCCATCGACCTCACCAATATGGAGCCGCTGCGCCAGCGTCTTGCCTCGCTGCGCGACCGCAGCCGCAACCTCGCCTTCTCGATGGACTTCACCTTCCTTTACCGCAAGGACCGTCGTCTTCTGTCGATCGGCTACCGCGTCGAAAGCAAGGAGCTGGACGAGGCCTGCTACGACCTTCTGGCATCCGAATGCCGCCTGACCAGCCTGTTCGCCATAGCCAAGGGCGATCTGCCGACCGAGCACTGGTATCGCCTCGGCCGCCAGGTCGTGCCGATCGGCGCGCAGGGCGCGCTGGTGTCCTGGTCGGGTTCGATGTTCGAATATCTGATGCCGCCGCTCGTCATGCAGGAGCGTCAGGGTGGCATTCTCAACCAGACCAACAATCTGATCGTCAAGGAACAGATGAACCATGGCCGTCGTCTCGGCACGCCATGGGGCATTTCCGAAGCGGCGTTCAATGCCCGCGATCACAACATGAACTATCAATACACCAACTTCGGTGTGCCGACGCTTGGCCTCAAGCGCGGCCTCGGCCAGAATGCGGTGATCGCGCCTTACGCATCGATCCTCGCCAGCCAGTACGATCCTGACGGTGCGCTCGAGAACCTCGACAAGCTGCGCAAGCTTGGCGCGCTCGGCCAGTACGGTTTCCACGACGCGGTGGACTTCACGCCGACGCGCGTGCCGGACGGCAAGGTCTGTGCGGTGGTCTACAATTATTATGCCCACCACCACGGCATGTCGATTGCGGCTGTCGCCAACGTTGCCTTTGACGGCGTGCTGCGTGAACTCTTCCATTCCGATCCGGTGATCGAGGCGGCCGAACTGCTGCTGCAGGAAAAGGCGCCGCGCGAAGTGCCGGTCATGAGCGCCAAATACGAGCCGGAGACGCCCGGCAAGGAACAGGCAGACCTGCTGCGTGCGGAAGTGCGTTCCATTGCCGATCCGGCGGTGCGCGACCGCGAAGTGGTGTTCCTTTCGAACGGCCATTATTCGACCATGCTCACCTCGACGGGTGCGGGTTATTCGAAGTGGAACGGGCAGGCGATTTCCCGCTGGAAGGCCGACCCGACCGAAGATCGCTGGGGCACCTTCATCTTCCTGCGCGACACCACCAATGGACAATGGTGGAGTGCGACGGCGGAACCGCGCGTCATCGACGGTGAAAAGACCAAGACGGTCTTCACCGACGACAAGGCCGAATTCCACAAGACCATCGGTGACCTGCAGAGCGTGGTCGAATGCATCGTCGCCACCGAGCACGATGCCGAAGGCCGCCGGATCACCCTGCTGAACGTCGGTTCGGAAGATCGCTACATCGAAGTGACCTCCTATATGGAACCGGTCATCGCGTCGGAGGATGACGACAACGCTCATCCGCTGTTCTCGCGCATGTTCGTGCAGACGGAAATCGGCCGCCGCGGTGACGTCATCCGCGCTTGGCGCAACCGCCGCAGCCCGAACGAGCCGGGCACGGTCATCGCGCATCTGGCTGCCGATAATGCCGGGCCGTCGCGCCCGACGGAATTCGAGACGGATCGTGCCAAATTCATCGGCCGCGGCCGCTCGCTGCGCGAAGCGGCGGCTTTCGATCCCGGCGCTACGCTTTCGAGCACCGATGGTTTCACGCTCGATCCGATTCTGTCGTTGCGCCGCACCGTGCGTGTGCCGGCGGGCAAGAAGGTGAGCGTGATCTTCTGGACGATTGCCGCGCCGAGCCGCGAGGAAGTCGACAAGGCGATCGACCGTTATCGCCATCCGGACGCTTTCGCGCATGAACTCGTGCATGCCTGGACGCGTACGCAGGTGCAGATGCGCCATGTGGGCGTCACCTCGCAGCAGGCGGCCGCCTTCCAGCATCTCGGCCGCTATCTGACTTATCCCGACATGCATCTGCGTGCGGATTCGGAAACGCTGAAAACGGGCCTCGCCTCGCAGCGCGCCCTTTGGCCGCTTGCCATTTCGGGCGATTTCCCGATCTTCAGCCTGCGCATCAACGACGATATGGACATGGATATCGCCCGTGAGGCGCTGAGCGCCCATGAATATCTGCGTTCACGCGGCGTGATCTTCGATCTCGTCATCGTCAACGAACGGGCCGCGTCCTATGCGCAGGACATGCAACATGCGCTGGATCATATTTCCGAGGCGCAGCGCCGCATCAATCCCGCCGATGGCGGTCGCCCGCACGTCTTCTCCGTGCGTCGCGACCTGATGGACGAAGAGACCTGGAGCGCGCTCCTCGCCGCCTCCCGCGTCGTGCTGCACGTGCGCAACGGCAAGATCGTCGACCAGATCAACCGCGCTGTGTCGCTGTTTGCGGCCCATCGCGGCCCGGACGGCACGAGTGACGCCGCGCAGGCCCGTTTGCCCGTTCCGGCCTTTCCGGTCGCGGAACCGGTCGAGGATGCAGGCGATCTCGATTTCTGGAACGGCTTTGGCGGTTTCGCCAAGAACGGACAGGAATATGTGGTGCGTCTCAATGGCGGGCAATCCACACCGCACCCGTGGATCAACGTCGTCTCGAACGAGAGTTTCGGTTTCCACATTTCGGCCGAAGGCGCCGGTTTCAGCTGGAGCCGCAATTCGCGCGACTATCAGCTGACGCCATGGAGCAACGATCCGGTCATCAACCGGCCGGGTGAGGCCTTCTATGTCGCCGATGTGGAGACAGGAAAGCTCTATACGCCCTGCGCCGCGCTTTCGCGCGATCCCGAAGCGCTGTTCGAAACGCGTCATGGTCTCGGATATTCCGTGATGACCGGTGTGGCGGACACGCTCGAGGTCGAGGTGACACAGACCGTCGACCGCGAGAAACCGGTCAAGTTCTCGCAGGTCATCGTTCGCAACAAGGGTTCGAAAAGCCGTCGCCTGAAGGTCTATGCCTATGTGGAATGGGTGCTCGGCAATAATGGCCAGAAATCCGCGCCATTCATTCTGAGCAGGCACGATGCCAGCAGCAATGCGATCTTTGCATCGAACCCCTACAGCATCGACTATAGCGCCCGCACGTCCTTCCTGACGCTTGACAGCGAAGCGAGCGGCTTCACCACCAGCCGCCGCGAATTTATCGGTCGCTTCGGTTCGGCGCAGGCGCCACAGGGCATCGTGTCCGGCGCCGTACTCAGCGGCACCACCGAGCTGGATGGCGATCCCTGCGCCGCGCTGATGCAGGAAATTCACCTGAAGCCGGGTGAAGAACGGCACATGACCTTCATTCTCGGTGATGCCGACAATGCGGAAGAGGCCGAAGCATTGGTGAAGGACGTTCGCAAGGCGGATTTCCAGACGGTGCTGGACGAGAGCAAGGCTTTCTGGACGGGCTTTACCGGCCAGTTGCAGGTTTCCACGCCCGATGCCGGCTTCAACCACATGGTCAATAGCTGGTTGCCCTATCAGGCGCTGGCATGCCGCATTCTGGCGCGTACCGCCTTTTACCAGTCGAGCGGCGCCTTCGGCTTCCGCGACCAGCTTCAGGATACGCTGGCCTTCCTGCTCTACCAGCCGGATCTCGCCCGCAAGCAGATCCTGCGCGCGGCAGGCCGCCAGTTCCCGGAAGGCGACGTGCAGCACTGGTGGCTGCCGTTGACCGGTGCCGGTGTCCGCACCACCATATCGGACGATGTGGTCTGGCTCGCTTATGCGATCAACCAGTATGTCTCGGCCACGGGTGACACCGCCATCCTCGATGAAAGCATTCCCTTCCTGAAGGGTCCGGCCTTGATGCCCGGACAGCACGATGCCTTCTTCCAGCCGGAAACCAGCGATCGTTCCGTCACGCTTTACGAACATGCGGCGCTGGCGCTCGATCTCGCCATTCATCGCACCGGTGAAAACGGCCTGCCGCTGATCCTCGGCGGCGACTGGAACGACGGCATGAACCGCGTCGGCGTCGGCGGCAAGGGCACCAGCGTATGGCTCGGCTGGTTCCTGTCCGGCGCACTTCGCGATTTCATCGAGATCGCCGAGAAGCGTGGTGATACCGACCGTGTCGGCAAATGGGCATCACATCGCGAAAGGCTGCGCAAGGCACTGGAAACGGCGGGCTGGGACGGCAGCTATTACCGGCGCGGCTATTTTGACGACGGTACGCCGCTCGGTTCCGCCGAAAGCGAGGAGTGCCGGATCGATTCGCTCGGCCAGAGCTGGAGCGTTCTCTCCGGCGAAGGCGAAGAAGGCCGGTCGCGGCAGGCAATGGATGCGGTCATGCAGCATCTTGTCGATGAAAAGACCGGAATCATCCGTCTGTTCACGCCGCCCTTCTCGCGCGCGCCGCATGATCCGGGTTACATCAAGGGATATCCGCCGGGTGTGCGTGAAAACGGCGGACAATATACCCACGCCGCGACCTGGGTGGTTCTCGCCCTTGCCAAGCAGGGCCGTGCCCAGGAGGCATGGAATTGCTTCAAGCTGCTCAACCCGGTCAACCACGCGCTCGATGCGGCATCGTCGGAAACCTATCGCGTCGAACCCTATGTGGTGACTGCGGATGTCTACGGTGAGGGCGCCTATGCGGGACGCGGCGGCTGGAGCTGGTACACCGGTTCCGCCGGCTGGCTCTATCGTGCCGCTGTCGAGGGTATTCTCGGCATCACCCGCACCGGCGGCAAGCTGCAGGTTTCGCCGTCGCTGCCGGAAGACTGGAACGGTTTCTCGGTCAGCATCACGCTCGATGGAAAGACAAGGGCGATTACCGTCAGCCGCAAGGCGGGTACGGCGGAGGTTTCCGTATCCGTCGATGGCAAGGACCTGGCGGCCGGCGATGGGGTGATCTCCTTCGACTGACGCTGTCAGCTCTCTGCCTAGCTGGAATCAGGCTCCTGCGGTGACGCAGGGGCCTGAATTTTTATAGGGCCGCCTTCAAATCCGGTCGAGCATCTTGGCCAGATCCGTAGTCCGAAGCCCAGCAACTCGCGCAGTTGCCGGCGGAAGGCCGGCAGCGCCGAGACATAGTCATCTGCAAAAGTCTCCAGGGATCGGACCGGATTGTCAGGACCGGGGTCGTCCAGCACGTCTTGAAGAAGCAGTCCTTGCGAGCACTCTATTTGCGAAATAAGTGTCGAGGCAGGAAGATGTCACGGATGACCGGTTTCCGAATGCGCCAATGGTAACTGGAAGTGGCGTCCGTGTGTTGCGCGACAATTCCGTCTAGCTGGAAGGGGGTATCTTGCGTTTCAACGTCTCTCTCACAGAAACGGCGCTGTCCATATTCTTCGCCGTCCTGTCCTTGGCATTGTCGTGCTGGCTGGCGCGCTACCCTTCGAAAACGGGCATGGGAGTGACGCTTGGCGTGCTTCTCGGCGTTTTCCTGATCAATGTTACGGCAGGTCTCGTCGCCTTTCTGGGATCTGTCCTCCCATTCGGGCAGATCGATTTTTGGCTGGCAAGCTCTTTGGCTGAAATCCTGCGATAGGATCCGTGGCTGGGGACTGTCTTTACGAAACGGGCAAGGAAAAAGGGCGGACAATCTCTTGTCCGCCCCTTTCGTATTCCGTTCGCCAAGGCGTCAGGACGCTATGGCTTTTGGCCGGGACTGGCTTTCTTCTTCCGTCAGCAGGCCGCTGGTGCGCAGCAGCGAGGTAAAGCGTCCACCGCGCTGGCTCAGCTCATCGAAAGTACCCTTTTCGATGACCCGGCCCTGATCGAGAAACAGCACGAGATCGGCATCGCGGACCGTGGAAAGACGGTGGGCGATGATGAAGGTCGTCCGGTTCTTTCTCAGTGCATCCACCGCAGCCTTCACGCGGGCTTCCGTTTCCACGTCCAGCGCACTGGTCGCCTCGTCGAGAACCAGAATGGGGGCGTTCTTCAGGATGGCACGGGCAATGGCGATGCGCTGGCGTTCGCCGCCGGAGAGGCGGTTACCGCGTTCGCCCACCTGCGTCAGATAACCGTTGATGCGGCTGTCGATGAAATCCGTAGCTGCGGCTGCGGCTGCGGCCTCCACCACTTCCGCATCCGTCGCGGTTTCCCGGCCGAGGCGGATGTTTTCGCGGATGGAGCGGTTCAGCAGACCGGCATCCTGAAACACCGTGGCGATGGAGTTGCGGAGCGAGTTTTTCGTCACCGTCGAAATGTCGGTTCCATCGATCAGGATCTGGCCGGAATCGGGATCATAGACCCGCTGCAGGAGATTGATGAGCGTGGTCTTGCCGGCGCCTGTCGGTCCGACGATCGCAACCGTTTCACCGGCCTTGGCCGTGAAGGAGACGTCGTGAACGCCCTGCTTGGTATTGGCGAAACCGAAATTGATGTTACGGAACTCTACCGTGCCGGACACATTCGACAATTCGCGCGCATCGCCCGGCTCTTCGCGTTCCTTGACGGAATCTTCCAGCACGAAGAAATCCTCAAGCTTGGCGCGGGCTTCGAAAATCTGCGTCACGAATTGCCGCATCTGGTCCAGACGGCCGATCAGGAGATTGGCGAAGCCGATGAAGGCGATGACATCGCCGACGCGCAGTTCGCCGTTCTTCACCAGCACGGTGCCGATGACGAGGATGATCATCATCGAAACTGTGGAGGCCGTGCGGTTCAGCGCACTGGCGAAGGCCCACCAGTCGAGCACCGGATATTGCGCGCTCAGCAGTTTTTCGGTGAAGGATTTCAGCGCCTTGGTCTCGGCCTCGATGCGGTTGTAGCTGTGCAGCACCGAGACGTTGCTGATGGAATCGCTGACATGGGCAAAAACGCTGTGATAATGCTCTTCGACGGAGGCCTGGCCGTCCTTGGTGCGGCTCATGACCCATTTGCCGATGAACCAGTAGACGATGCCGAGACCGATCAGAACGAAGCTCAGGCGCAGGTCCATGGACATGGCGGTCGGCACAAGCAGCACCAGCGCGACGAAGGTGGCCAGATGCGTGCGCATGAATTCCAGCCAGAGGCCGAACAGCGTTTCGCTGGCGCGCAGCAGGGTGTGCAGGGCGTTGGATGTGCCGCGCTGGTGGTGCCAGGAAAGCGGCATGGAGATGATGCGCCCAAAGGCTTCCGTCAGAAGCGAAGCGCGCCGGCCATGGGCCAGGCGGTCGGCTTCGCGCGCAACGGCGACATAAGCGACGGTGTTGAAGACACCGAACCCCGCCCACAGAATGAGGATGGGCGTGACATTGGTGCCGGAAGAGATGGCGTCGATGATCCGGCCGAACAGAACTGGTTCGGCGATGGTGATCGCTGCAAGAATGACGTTGGCAATGACGACCACCGTCACACGCCATTTATGAACGGTCAGATAGCGCAGAGCGCGTGTGTAAACCTGAAACAAGGTCAAATTTTCAATCCAGTCCGTGCGTCTTTTTCGAGCGGTTGATTGTTCGGCCTCACGGCAATGCTACTTTAGCAAGGTTGCATGAGACGGCGAATTTTGTGTAATTATCGCTCTTTCTGTCTGAATGGCGGCTTAACAAATCAAGCCTGCGTGCGAACCGAAAAAACCAAACCCGATGTTCCCCGGATAGGTCGTCACAAGATTTCGCATCTTCGTTTCAGGGATTGCTAACGACGATATGTTCAATCTGAACCGACCGGCGCCCGAGTAACATGACGTCATCGCGGGACCATGTCCTCCGTGTCATCCCTTTCAAGCCAAGCTCCGGGCCATGTGTCTTTATGCATGATATTCTTCACTTCATCTCAACGTGTTACCAGGCGGGAAACGCCGACCGTGTCCGTTCCGAATTCGCGGCGCTCATCCGCGAATACGGTTTCGAATATTTCCTCGTCAGCAGGCGAATGACCGGGGAGCTTGCCTCCACCGGCCAGATTCTCGCGCAACATCTGCCGGAAGGCTGGATCGAGGTCTACAGGGCCAAGAAATACAATCTCGTCGATCCTGTCCGTAAGGTGATCGGCATGGTGCACAAGCCGTTTCAATGGAAAGAAGCGCTTGAGGGCCTGCCGCGTGCGATGCATCGCAAAAGGGCGAGCGTCTTTTTTCACGACGCCGGCCGTTACGGCCTGCAAGGTGGTTACGCCTTTCCCGTGCACGGTCGCGCCGGCTTTATCGGGGCGGTGTTCATTGGTGGTCAGGACCGGCAATTGCCGTCGCTGCAGGTCGAGTTGCTGGATGCGGCAACACGCGCCGTGTTCTGGCGCCTGCTCGATCTTTCCGGCCAGGCCCATCATCTCAGTAATGTGCCGGACGTTTCGGCGCTCGAACTGACGAGGCGTGAAATGGAGGTGCTGGCGCTGATGGCGGATGGCATGACCTCCACCGAAATCGGTCGCCAGCTATCCATCTCCAACCACACGGTCGATTGGTATATCAATGGAATCCAGCGCCGTTTCAGCGCCAGGAACCGGCAGCATACCGTCGCGCTGGCTTTTCGCAACGGCTTGCTGAGCTAGCGGCGACAGGACGGTTCTCTCCCGAATTGCCCTTTCCAAGACCGGTTTTTGCTGCTTAATTCCGCAGTGCAGCAGAAATTTTGTTTTGGCGTGTGGGGAGACCGTCTTGAAAATATCGAAAATACTTGTTGCCAACCGATCCGAAATAGCGATCCGCGTTTTCCGGGCAGCGAACGAGCTTGGGATTAAAACCGTTGCGATTTGGGCGGAAGAAGACAAGCTGTCTTTGCACCGCTTCAAGGCGGATGAATCCTATCAGGTCGGCAGAGGACCGCATCTGGCCAAGGATATGGGGCCGATCGAAAGTTACCTTTCGATCGAGGAGGTTATCCGCGTGGCCAAGCTCTCCGGAGCGGACGCGATCCATCCCGGTTACGGTCTTCTGTCCGAAAGCCCGGAATTTGTGGAGGCCTGCAACAAGGCCGGCATCACCTTCATCGGGCCGACGGCGGATACGATGCGCCAGCTCGGCAACAAGGTCGCCGCCCGCAATCTGGCGATTTCGGTCGACGTCCCTGTCGTTCCCGCCACCGATCCGCTGCCGGACGATATGGCGGAAGTGGAGCGCATGGCCGAGGAAATCGGCTATCCGGTGATGCTGAAGGCCTCCTGGGGCGGTGGCGGCCGCGGCATGCGCGCCATTCGCAAAAAGGAAGACCTGGCCCGCGAGGTGACGGAAGCCAAGCGTGAGGCGAAAGCCGCCTTCGGCAAGGACGAAGTCTATCTGGAAAAGCTGGTCGAGCGTGCCCGCCACGTCGAAAGCCAGATTCTCGGCGACACGCATGGCAATGTCGTGCATCTGTTCGAGCGCGATTGTTCGATCCAGCGCCGCAACCAGAAGGTGGTCGAGCGCGCGCCGGCGCCCTATCTGAGTGAAGCGCAGCGCCAGGAACTGGCCGCCTATTCTCTGAAGATCGCGGCCGCGACCCACTATATCGGCGCCGGCACGGTCGAGTATCTGATGGATGCCGATAGCGGCAAATTCTACTTCATCGAGGTCAATCCGCGCATTCAGGTGGAGCACACCGTCACCGAAGTCGTGACCGGCATCGATATCGTCAAGGCGCAGATCCATATTCTCGAAGGCGCCGCCATCGGCACGGCGGAATCCGGCGTGCCGCGCCAGGAGGATATCCGCCTCAACGGCCACGCGCTGCAGTGCCGTATCACCACGGAAGACCCGGAACACAACTTCATCCCGGACTATGGCCGTATCACCGCCTATCGCTCCGCTTCGGGCTTCGGCATTCGCCTGGACGGCGGCACCTCCTATACCGGCGCCGTCATAACCCGCTATTACGATCCGCTGCTCGTCAAGGTCACGGCCTGGGCGCCGCGCCCGGATGAGGCGATCAACCGCATGGACCGTGCACTGCGCGAATTCCGTATCCGCGGCGTTGCGACCAATCTCACTTTCCTCGAAGCCATCATCGGCCACGACAGCTTCCGCAACAATACCTACACGACCCGCTTCATCGATTCGACGCCGGAACTGTTTGCGCAGGTCAAGCGTCAGGACCGCGCCACCAAGCTCCTGACCTATCTGGCCGACGTGACCGTCAACGGTCACCCGGAAACCAAGGGTCGTGCGAAGCCTTCCGAGAAGGCGGCAAAGCCCGTCGTGCCCTATATCGATGCACCGACGCCGGACGGCACCAAACAGCTGCTGGACAGGCTCGGTCCGAAGGGCTTTGCGGACTGGATGCGCAACGAAAAACGCGTGCTGGTCACCGATACGACCATGCGTGACGGGCACCAGTCGCTGCTGGCCACCCGTGTCCGCACGCATGATATCGCCCGGGTCGCGAGTGTTTACGCCAAGGCGCTGCCGCAGCTTCTGTCGCTGGAATGCTGGGGCGGTGCGACGTTTGATGTTTCCATGCGCTTCCTGACCGAAGACCCATGGGAGCGTCTGGCGCTCATCCGTGAAGGCGCGCCGAACCTGCTGCTGCAGATGCTTCTGCGCGGCGCGAACGGCGTCGGTTACAAGAATTATCCCGACAATGTCGTGAAATATTTCGTCCGCCAGGCCGCAAGGGGTGGGATCGACCTGTTCCGTGTCTTCGACTGCCTGAACTGGGTGGAGAATATGCGGGTCTCGATGGATGCGATCGCCGAGGAGAACAAGCTCTGCGAGGCGACCATCTGCTACACCGGCGATCTGCTCAATTCGGCGCGTCCGAAATACGATCTCAAATATTATACCAACCTTGCCGCCGAGCTTGAAAAGGCAGGTGCGCATATCATCGCCGTCAAGGATATGGCGGGTCTGTTGAAGCCGGCTGCCGCGAAGGTTCTGTTCAAGGCGCTGCGCGAGGCGACCGGCCTGCCGATCCATTTCCACACCCATGATACGTCCGGCATTTCCGCTGCGACCGTTCTTGCCGCCGTGGATGCTGGCGTCGATGCCGTCGATGCCGCCATGGATGCCTTTTCGGGCAATACGTCGCAGCCGTGCCTCGGCTCCATCGTCGAGGCGCTGGCGGGATCGGAACGTGATACGGGTCTCGATACCGAATGGATCCGCCGCATTTCCTTCTATTGGGAAGCGGTGCGCAATCAATATGCGGCGTTCGAAAGCGATCTCAAGGGGCCGGCCTCGGAAGTCTACCTGCATGAAATGCCGGGCGGCCAGTTCACCAATCTCAAGGAACAGGCGCGTTCGCTGGGTCTTGAAAGCCGCTGGCACGAGGTGGCGCAGGCCTATGCCGATGCCAACAGGATGTTCGGCGATATCGTCAAGGTGACGCCGTCTTCCAAGGTCGTTGGCGATATGGCGCTGATGATGGTCAGCCAGGATCTGACGGTGGCGGATGTTGAAAATCCCGACCGTGAAGTGTCTTTCCCGGATTCAGTGGTGTCGATGCTGAAGGGCGATCTCGGACAGTCGCCGGGCGGCTGGCCGGAAGCCCTGCAGAAAAAGGCGCTGAAGGGTGAAGCGCCCTACACGGTTCGTCCGGGTTCGCTGCTGGCGGATGCGGATCTCGATGTCGAGAGAAAGACGATCGAGACCAAGCTGGAGCGCAAGATCGATGATTTCGAGTTTGCGTCCTATCTGATGTACCCGAAGGTCTTCACCGATTTCGCGCTTACCGCCGAGACATATGGACCGGTTTCGGTGCTGCCAACTCCTGCCTATTTCTACGGCATGGAGGATGGCGAGGAGCTGTTTGCCGATATTGAGCGTGGCAAGACGCTGGTGATCGTCAATCAGGCTTCGTCCGGTATAGATGACAAGGGCATGGTGACGGTGTTCTTCGAGATCAACGGCCAGCCGCGTCGCATCAAGGTGCCGGACCGTGCCCACGGCGCTTCCGGCGTTGCCGTGCGCCGCAAGGCCGAGCCGGGCAATGCGTCCCATATCGGTGCGCCGATGCCGGGCGTGATCAGCCGCGTCTTCGTCAATCAGGGCCAGGAGGTCAAGGCTGGCGACGTGCTGCTGTCCATCGAAGCGATGAAGATGGAAACGGCGCTTCACGCCGAACGCGACGGCAAGATCGCCGAAGTTCTGGTGCGCCCCGGCGACCAGATCGATGCGAAGGATCTGTTGATTTCCTACGCCGAATAAGCCGTATCGCATCGGTGATAAGGTTGCAGACGCCCGCCTTCTGGCGGGCGTTTTTTATTGCGCTTCGGCAGAAACTCGAATATGCATGTTCGTGCACGTTTGTTCCTGTTTATGCATGAGTTTCGATGAGCGATCATTTCGTCAGTGAGCGGCAGGCGCTCATCCTCGCACAGCTGCGGCAAAGCGGCCGGGTTCTGGCGCAGGACCTCGCCCAGAATTTCGGCGTTTCCGAAGACACCGTGCGCCGCGACCTGCGCGAGATGGCGGCGCGTGGGGAATGTTTGCGGGTCTATGGCGGAGCGCTGCTTTCCGATAGCAAGACCGTGCCGTTGAAGACGCGGATTGCCGAGGATGCCGATCGCAAGGCGGTTCTGGCGCGTGCGGCTGTTCCCCTTCTTGAGCCGGACATGGTTGTCTTCATCGATGCCGGCTCCACCAATCTCGCCATCGCAAGGGCGATCCCGGTCGGCCTCAATATAACGGTGGTGACGAATACGCCCGCCATTGCCGCCGAACTGACGGGGCGGGGCGATATCGATCTGGTGCTGATCGGCGGCAAGGTTGATCCTGCCGTCGGGGCGGCGATCGACGCCACGGCGCTGCGGCAGCTCGAGCTGATGCGGCCTGATCTCTGTATCCTCGGGGTCTGTGGTGTTGCGACAGAGACAGGTCTGTCGGCGGATGTTTTCGAGGATGCGGTGTTCAAGCGGCTCGCCTGCAGCGCCAGCCACCGGATTGTCGCCGCAATCACCACGGAAAAGCTTGGCCATAAGGCAGCCTTTCACGTCCATGATTTTTCCCCGCCGCTTTCCCTCGTACTTGAACAGGATGCCGATCGCGCATTGGTCGAGGCGCTGTCGGTAAAGGGTGTAGACGTCCATTGCGGCGATGATGACGCCGCCCGATTTTCCCACGGTCAAGCCTGAAGGATATTGCTGATGAATGGCCCCACGTCATTTTCCCCGACGGCTGCGCGCTCGTCCTATTTCACCCGGCACAGGCTGGGCGTCTCCCTGCTGTTTTTGATGAACGGCTTCATGATGGGGTCCTGGGCGCCCAAGATTCCCGAATTTGCGGCGCGCCTGTCCCTCAGTGAAAGCGCGCTTGGCCTTATCATTCTGGTTTTCGGTATCGGCTCACTGGTTTTCATGCCCATTGCCGGTTCCCAGATTGCCCGTTTCGGTTCGCGCACCGTCAGCCTCGTGACCGCGGCGATCTTTTTGCCGACATTGCTCTTCATCTCCTGGGCCGGCACGATCTGGGCAGGGGTGATTGCGGTCTTCCTGTTCGGCGGTCTGACGGGGGCGATGGACGTCGCCATGAACGCCAATGCGGTGGCGGTGGAGCGGGACATGCGCCGGGCGATCATGTCGTCCTGTCATGCGTTCTGGAGCCTCGGTGGTCTGATCGGCGCCGGTCTCGGCGGTTATCTCATTACCGCCATCGGCGTGCAGGGCCATGCCGTGGCACTGACTGTCATTGCGCTGGTGCTGTTGGTCATTGCCTGGCCAAGGGTTCTTGCAGATCGTCCGCATCCGGAAGCGGAACGCCCGAAGGGCGGTCTGCCGTTGACGCCGTTGCCCTGGATCATCGGCCTGATGGCGCTGTTCTCGATGATCCCGGAAGGCGCGATCCTGGATTGGGGCGCCCTTTATCTGCGCAATGAACTCGGCGCTTCGGTGTCGCAGTCGGGTTTCGCCTTCGCGGCCTTCTCCATGACCATGGCGGCCATGCGTTTTGCCGGCGATCTGGTGCGTGACCGGTTCGGCGCCGTCAGAACCCTGCGTTTCTGCACGGCGATGTCGATCACGGGCCTCTTGATTGCGGGCCTTGCGGGAAATTCCATCGTTGCGATCGTCGGTTTCGCCATCGCCGGTATCGGTATCTCCAACATGGTGCCCATCGCCTTTTCGGCGGCGGGCAACATGCCGGGACTGGCGCCCGGCATCGGTCTCTCCGTTGTCACGACCATGGGTTATTCCGGTATTCTGGTGGCGCCGTCCGCCATCGGCTTCATTGCCGAACATACCGGGCTTGCCAGTGTCTTCATCGCCCTGCCGTTGTTGCATGTGGTGGTTTTGTTGCTCTCGCGGCTCGCCCGGCATGCCGATGGCGCGGGCAAGGAATAGGCGTCTCGAATTTTGCCATGATTGCGGTAAAGTAGAAGCTCTCATGCGTTGGGTGTTGACAAGCAGGCCCCCTTGTTTCACCTCAATTGCCAGACTTTGCCGCAAGCTCCAGAGACCGCCATGACGTCACATGCCGATTATGACCCCAAGCCCCGCCGCGCATCCGTCGCCGTTGACGTGGGCGGCGTCATTGTCGGTGGCGGCGCGCCCGTTGTCGTGCAGTCGATGACCAATACCGATACGGCGGACATCGACGCCACCGTGCAGCAGGTTGCGGCGCTGTTCCGGGCCGGTTCGGAAATCGTGCGCATCACCGTGGACCGGGACGAGAGTGCGGCCGCCGTTCCGAAAATCCGCGAGCGGTTGCTGCGTCTTGGGCTTGATGTGCCGCTTGTGGGCGATTTCCATTATATCGGCCACAAGCTTCTGGCCGATCATCCGGCCTGCGCCGAAGCGCTCGCGAAATACCGCATCAATCCCGGCAACGTCGGCTTCAAAGATAAAAAGGACAAGCAGTTCGGCGAGATCGTCGAAATGGCGATCCGTTACGACAAGCCGGTCCGCATCGGCGTCAACTGGGGGTCGCTCGATCAGGAATTGCTGACGACGCTGATGGACAGGAACAAGGAAGAGGGGTTTCCGCTTTCCGCCCGTCAGGTCACGCGTGAGGCCATCGTCCAGTCGGCGCTGATTTCCGCCGAGCTTGCCGAGGAGATCGGCCTGCCGCGCAACCGCATCATCCTGTCCGCCAAGGTCAGCCAGGTGCAGGATCTGATTGCCGTCTATTCGATGCTGTCGGAGCGGTCCGATCACGCCCTGCATCTCGGCCTCACCGAGGCGGGCATGGGTTCCAAGGGCATCGTCGCCTCGTCCGCCGCCATGGGATACGTGCTGCAGCACGGCATTGGCGATACGATCCGCGTCTCGCTGACGCCGGAGCCGAACGGCGACCGCACCCGCGAGGTGCAGGTGGCGCAGGAATTGCTGCAGGTCATGGGGTTCCGGCAATTCATTCCGGTGGTTGCGGCATGTCCCGGCTGCGGACGCACCACGTCCACCGTGTTTCAGGAACTGGCGCAGAACATCCAGAACGATATTCGCAAGAACATGCCGGTCTGGCGTGAGAAATATCCCGGCGTCGAGGCGTTGAATGTTGCTGTCATGGGCTGCATCGTCAACGGTCCCGGCGAAAGCAAACATGCCGATATCGGTATTTCGCTGCCCGGAACCGGCGAAAGCCCCGCCGCTCCCGTCTTCATCGACGGGGAAAAGGCGCTTACCCTGCGTGGTCCCAACATTGCTGGCGACTTCGAAGCGCTTGTGGCCGATTACATCGAAAAGCGTTTTGGCCGGAAAGATGCGGCGGAGTAAAGCGTACCGTGAAAAGGCCGGAATTTTACTGTCATACCTCCTGAAACTCTCGGAGCATCAAAACACATGATCAAAAAAATCGCGATCGTTGCCCTTTGCGGGACCTATCTTTCCGCCTGCACCACCACCGATCCCTATACGGGTGAGCAGAAGATGTCGAATACGGCCGGCGGTGCCGGTATCGGCGCCGTGGTCGGCGCACTCGGTGGTCTGGCTGTTGGCGGTTCGCCGGTCGGTCGCCGCAACGCCGCGCTTATCGGCGCCGGCATCGGTGCGCTTGCCGGTGGCGCCATCGGCAATTACATGGATGGTCAGGAAGCCGAGCTTCGCGCCCAGCTTCAGGGAACCGGCGTTTCGGTTTCGCGCCGCGGCGACAACATCGTTCTCAACATGCCCTCGAACATCACTTTCGCGACGGATCAGGATCAGGTGATCCCGCCCTTCTATCAGACGCTCGATTCCGTTGCGATCGTGCTGAACAAGTTCAATCGCACGCTGATCGACATCAACGGTCACACCGATTCCACCGGCAGCCTGGCCCACAATCAGGGGCTTTCGGAGCGTCGCGCGGCATCGGTCGCCAATTATCTCGGCGCGCGCGGCGTCGACCAGCGCCGTATCTCGACGCTCGGCTTCGGTCCCTCGCAGCCGATCGCCTCTAACGCAACGCCGGATGGCCGTGCCCAGAACCGCCGTGTCGAAGTGCTGATTTCGCCCCTCAAGGGCTGATCGGGTGTAGGGTTGAGCCGGGAAGCCGGTTCAGCTTTTGCGTTCGGCGATGAAGCGTGCGGCCGCGATGAGAATCGCGGCCTTTTCGCCATAGGGAGCCAGAAGTTCCGCTGCTTCCGCCACCTGTTCCTGTAATTTGCGGCGCGCCCATTCTTCGCCGCGCAGCGCCACCAGCGTTCCCTTGCCGCGTGCGGCATCCTTGCCGGTCGCCTTGCCCATGGTGGCGGCATCGGCGGTCAGATCCAGGAGATCATCGGCAAGCTGGAAGGCGAGGCCGATCTTTTCGCCGAAGAGACGCAGCCGCTGCCTTTCCGCATTGTCGCTGCCGGCAATGATCGCGCCCGCCTCGCAGGCGAAACGCAGCAATGCGCCGGTTTTCATAGCCTGCAATGTAATGATGCCGGCTTCGTCCGGCGTCCTCTTTTCCGCAGCAAGATCGAGTGCCTGTCCGCCGGCCATGCCGCCAATGCCGGCTGCGCGGGCGAGCGAGAGCACGAGTGCCGCCTTGCGTTCGGCCGCAAGCGGATTTTCATCCGCGGCAATAATATCGAAAGCGAGCGTCAGCAGGCTATCGCCGGCGAGAATGGCAGTCGCCTCATCGAATTTGCGATGCACCGTCGGTTGGCCGCGGCGCAGGTCGTCATCATCCATGGCCGGCAGATCGTCATGAACCAGCGAATAACAATGGAGGCATTCCAGTGCGGCGCCGACATACTGGGCGGCTTTGGCGTCCCCGCCCGCAAGTTCGGCACTTTCAATGACGAGGAAGGGCCGCAGGCGTTTGCCGCCGTTCAGCACCCCATGGCGCATGGCGTCGAGCAGGTTTTGCGGGCGGGTGATCTCGTCCGCAAGCGCTTCGCCCGAAAGCAGGCGGCCAAGCAGGTCTTCGGTTTTGGCTGCGTTTTCGCGCAGCCGCGTTTCGAAATTCGTCATCTGAGCGTCCATGCCGCGCTCTTTGGCACGCCGCGCGAATGCAGGCAAACCTTTTCGTGATTCCGGAACGGCAACAGTGTGACCGGACTCGCCTTGTAGGCGGCAATGGACTATGAAAGGCTTCAATTGGCGTGGGGCGCGGGGACGGATAGTGAGCGGTACGCCTGAAAGCGACGCAGATTACGCCGTGCTGGCGGAAGACCGGAGCAGTCCGAAGGTGGATTTTCGCACGTTGGCAAAGCGCATCATCATGACCTTGCTGGCTTTGCTGATCCTGCCCTATCTGTTGATTCCCGTTTATGCGCTGCCGTTTTTCCGCCCTGTCTCGACGCTGATGCTGGCCGATCTGGTAACCCTGCAGGGTTACGACCGACGCTGGGTGCCGCTTGAGGATATTTCGCCACGTCTCATACAATCCGTGATGATGTCCGAGGACGGGCAGTTCTGCTTCCATGGCGGGGTGGACTGGAACCAGATGCAATCCGTGGTCAGCAATGCGCTCGACGGGGCCGCGACGCGTGGCGCCAGCACTATTCCGATGCAGACGGCAAAGAACCTGTTTTTATGGAACGGCCGCTCTTTCGTGCGCAAGGGGCTGGAACTGCCGCTGGCGATTGCTGCCGATTTCGTCTGGTCCAAAAAGCGGATGATGGAAATCTATCTCAACGTTGCCGAATGGGGACCCGGCATTTACGGCATCGAGGCTGCGGCGCAGCATCATTTCAAGGTGCCGGCGGCGAAACTCAGTTCCCGTCAGGCGGCGCTGCTTGCCGTCTCCTTGCCCAATCCCATCGACCGTGTCGCCAGCAAGCCGGGGCGCGGCCTGCAACGGCTGGCAGGCCTTATCGAGCGGCGCGCGCGGGCCTCGGGTGCTTATGTCGGCTGCGTGCTGGACTGATCCCCGCCTGCCAACTCAGCCCTTCGTGAAGATGTAATCGGTTTCCTGCCGCAGGGTTTCGCCCGGCCGCAGGACCGCATGCGGAAAATCCGCGTGGTTGACGGCGTCCGGCCATATCTGCGTTTCCAGGCAGAAACCGGCAAAGGGACCATAGTGGCGGCCATCGAGGCCGGGAACCGGAACATTCAGCTTGAACGCCGAATAGAATTGCACGCCGGGTTCCGTCGTATGAACCTCAAGGGCGATATCCGAGGCGCTCGAATAGGCGCGTGCGATCTTGCGCTTGGCGCGGCGCTCGGGTGAAAGGCAGAAATTATGGTCATAGAGAACCTGCTCGCCATTGTCCTTGCGCCGCATCGGCGTCGGCTGGCGCAGGTCGAAGACGGTGCCGTCGACGGAGCGGATTTCGCCGGTCGGTATCTGCTGTTCATTGGTCGGCAGATAATAATCGGCGGCGATGCTGATTTCGTGTCCGAGCGCCGTCTCCGCACCATCGAGGTTGAAATAGGAGTGCTGGCAGACATTGGCGATGGTCGGCCTGTCGGTCACCGTTTCATAAACCACCGACAGCACCCCGCCGTCGCGGATCGTGTAGGTGGCCGTCACCGTGCAATTGCCGGGATAACCGGCGCGGCCATCGGGATCGATGATCTGCAGCACCGCGTGGCTTTCGCCATGTTCCATCAGCATCCAGTTGCGCTTGCCCATGCCGTCGCTGCCGCCGTGCAGATGGGTTACGCCCTTTTCGTTCAGCTCCAGCTGATATTCGTGTCCGTCGATGGAGAACCTGCCATTGCCGATGCGGTTGGCGTTGCGGCCCGGTGTGGCGCCAAAATAGGAGGAATATTTGTAGTCCTCGAATTTATCGAAACCGAGCACCAGCGGCGGCTGGTGGCCGTCGAGACGCAGGTCCTGGATGACGGCGCCCCAGGTGATGACCTTTGCCGTCAAACCGCCTTTCGAGATGGTGACGCGTTCGACCTTTTCGCCGGTTGCCGTGAAACCGAAATTCTCCCGTACCGCACCGTCGCTCATCTCGTCATTCTCCCGGTTGTCGCGAATTGCCGGGCGGACGTTGCGTCATTTTCCGGCAATTCGCAATCCCGCAATGCAAAGCATGTCCTTCAAAAGTGTCTTGCGGTTTCGGGACAAAAATACGCTTCAACCAGGGGTGAAAACGCGTCGCATGCATTTGACCGCATGCGGCGCGCTTTATGCGGCCAGTTTCCCGATGGATTCGAGATCGTAGGGCGTTGTCTGGTATATCTCGTTGATCCAGTTGCCGAAAAACAGATGGGCATGGCTGCGCCAGCGGTTGAGCGGGGCAAGTTCCGGGTCATTGTGCGGGAAATAATCGTGCGGCAGCTTGATCGGCACGCCGGAGTTCACGTCGCGGAAATATTCGTCCGAAAGCGAGGTTGAATCATATTCGACATGATTGAACATGTAGAGCCGGTTGCCCGCCTTCTCATGCACCAGACACACACCCATTTCCTCCGACTCCATCAGGATTTCGAGGTTGGGGTGTTTTTCGATATCGGCGCGGCGCACTTCCGTCCAGCGGGAGACCGGGACCTGGAAATCATCCGAAAAACCGTTCAGGTAGATGGATGAAGGGCAGAGATTGCGGTGACGATAGACGCCGAAGGCCTTTTCCTTCAGCTCGTATTTCGGCACGCCGTGGAAATGGTAGATGGCGGCCATGGCGCCCCAGCAGACATTCAGCGTCGAATGGACATTGGTCTGCGTCCACTCGAAAATTTGGCGCATCTCGTTCCAGTACGTCACATCTTCATAATCCAGCAGCTCGATGGGCGCGCCGGTAATGATGAAACCGTCGAACTTGCGGTGGCGCACTTCCTCCCACGTTTCATAGAAGGACAGAAGATGTTCCTCGGGCGTATTCTTGGCGCGGTGGCCGCCGATCCTGACCAGCGAAAGCTCCACCTGCAGCGGCGAGGCGCCTACGAGGCGCGCCATCTGGATTTCCGTCTTGATCTTGTTCGGCATGAGGTTGAGAAGCCCGATCTGGAGCGGGCGGATATCCTGCCGGATGGCCGCCGTTTCGGTCATGACCCGCACGCCCTCATGAACGAGGGTCTCAAAGGCGGGAAGCGTATCGGGAATCTTGATCGGCATGTCGAACTCTCTTTTCCGGATCACGTAAAGAACGTTGCGAAAACAAAAAAACCGGCAGCGAAATCGCAACCGGTTCCAGGAAATTGCCTTTTTCCTCGACCCTTTAGCGACTTCTTTAAAGTGGCTGCAAGCCGGTCGGCAAATCACCACTGAGGCGTTTCATAATCCCGAAGCCGGCGAAAATCAATATAGGCGGTTTTCATCGGGTTTCGGCTTTCCCTTTTTGTGCCAGTTGCGATAAGGCAGGGCATGGATAAAGAGCGCTTCACCATTCTGCTTGGCGGCGATGTCACGGTGACCGATCGTCTCAAAGAGGCGGTTGCGGATAGCCGCGTGATTGCGGCCGATGGCGGCATGCGCCATGCCGGCCAGCTCGGGCTTGAGCCGGAGCTGTGGGTCGGGGATTTCGATTCCGCCAGCAAGGAGCTGCTCGATGCCTGGCCCGATGTGGAGCGCCAGCCTTACCCCGCCGCAAAGGCGGTGACGGATGGTGAGATCGCTGTCTCCGAGGCTCTTTCCCGCGGCGCGCATTCGCTGCTGCTGGTGGGTGCGCTCGGCGGGGCTCGAAGCGACCATGCGCTTCAGCACCTGCTTTATGCGGTGGCGCTTGCCGAGCGGGGTTTCGAGGTTACGCTGACCTCCGGCGAAGAAGAGGCGCGGCCCCTGCTTGCCGGTTCGCTGATTATCGATCTGCCGGCCGGATCGCTGTTTTCTGTGGCCGGATTCACCGCCCTTGAGGGTCTTGATATCGGCAATGTGCGTTATCCGCTTGAAGATTTCGCGCTTGCTTTCGGCTCTTCCCGCACTATTTCCAATGTCGCGAATGGCGGCCCTGTGCATTTCTCGCTGAAAAGCGGCAAAGCCATCGTGCTCGCCCGCCCTTATGATCTGACCGGAGCCTGACGCCTTGGCACCCCCTATTTTGAAACTCGATGATATCAAGCTGACCTTCGGCGTGACCCCGCTGCTCGATGGCGCCAATCTCCAGGTGGAACCTGGCGACCGCATCTGCCTCGTCGGGCGCAACGGCTCGGGCAAGTCCACCCTGATGAAGATCGCTGCGGGTCTCGTCGAGGCGCAGTCGGGCGAGGTGTTCCGGCATCCGGCCGCCACCATCCGCTATCTGGAACAGGCGCCGGATTTTGCCGGTTACAATACCGTTCAGGCCTATGCCGAGGCCGGCCTCGGACCGGGTGACGATGCCTATCGCGTCACGTATCTTCTCGAGCATCTCGGGCTTACGGGGCAGGAGGACCCGGTAAGCCTGTCCGGCGGTGAGGCGCGGCGCGCGGCGCTTGCCCGCGTCATGGCGCCCGAGCCCGATATTCTGATGCTGGACGAGCCGACCAACCATCTGGACCTGCCCACCATCGAATGGCTGGAAAGCGAATTGCAGCAGTCACGCAGTGCGCTGGTGCTGATTTCGCACGACCGGCGTTTTCTCGAAAAAGTCTCGACCTCGACCGTATGGCTCGATCGCGGCCAGTCCCGCCGTCTCAATCGCGGCTTTGCCCATTTCGAGGAATGGCGCGACAAGGTGCTGGAAGAAGAAGAGCTGGAGCAGCACAAGCTCGGCAAGGCCATCGAACGCGAAGAACACTGGATGCGGTATGGCGTGACCGCGCGGCGCAAACGCAACATGCGCCGTGTCGGCGAGCTTCAGGCCATGCGCGCCGAATATCGCGGCCACAAGGGACCGCAAGGCACCGTGCAGGCGACCGTCACCGAAGGACGTGAATCCGGCAAGCTGGTGATCGAGGCAGAAGCCATCACCAAGGCCTATGGCGAGCGTGTGATCGTCTCGCCGTTTTCGCTGAGGGTGCATCGCGGCGACTGCATCGGCCTCGTCGGGCCGAATGGCGCCGGCAAAACCACGCTTTTGAAGATGCTTACCGGCCAGCTTGAACCTGACAGCGGCGTGGTGAAGCTCGGCACCAATCTGGAGATCGCAACACTCGACCAGAAGCGCGAGGAGCTCAATCCCAACGATACGCTCGCGCACTACCTGACGGATGGCCGGGGTGACAATCTGCTGGTGAATGGGGAAGTGAAGCACGTAACGGGCTACATGAAGGATTTCCTGTTCCAGCCGGAACAGGCCCGCACGCCGATCCGCAATCTTTCGGGTGGTGAGCGCGCACGCCTTATTCTGGCGCGTATCCTGGCGCGGCCGACCAATCTTCTGATCCTCGACGAGCCGACCAACGATCTCGATATTGAAACGCTCGATCTGTTGCAGGAAATCGTTGCGGGTTTTTCCGGTACGGTCATTCTCGTCAGCCACGACCGTGATTTTCTCGACCGCACCGTCACCTCCACCATTGCGCCGGCCAATCCGGACCAGCCGGATGGGCGCTGGATCGAATATGCCGGCGGCTATTCGGACATGATGGCGCAGCGCAAGGGGGCCGCGGAAGAAAAGCGCAAGGCGGACAAGCAGGAGAAGACAAAAACAGCGTCTTCAGCCGCGCCGTCGCAGGAACCGGCAAAGGCGAAGGGCAAGCTTTCCTTCAAGCAGAAATTCGCGCTCGAAAATCTGCCGAAGGAGATGGAAAAGGCGCAGGGTGAAATCGCAAAACGCGAACAGCGCATGGCCGATCCGGCGCTTTTCACCAAGGACCCCGCCACTTTCAACACGCTGGCGCAGGAGATGTCGAAGCTGCGCGAAAAGCTGGAGGCCATGGAAGAGGAATGGCTGGAGCTGGAGATGCTGCGAGAGGAACTGGAAGGCTGAAGACGATATCTTTTGCCGATTTGAACGGCATCCGCCTTTGACAGGCAGGCGGAATTGCCGTTTGTTGTGCCGGTTCGGAGGAGTTCACATTATGCGCATGATCTTCGTCAATCTGCCCGTCAAGAACATCGAGACATCGAGAAACTTCTTCACGGCGCTCGGTTTCAGCTTCAATCCGGAATATTCGGATGACCGCACGCTGTGCATGATCGTGGAAGAGAACATCTTCGTGATGCTTCTTCAGGAGGAGCGTTTTCGCGATTTCATCAATGGCGATATCGCCGATGCCAAACGCAGCACCGAAGTCCTGACCTGTCTTTCCGCCGGCAGCCGCGAAGAAATCGACGGGATGATTGCAACGGCGCTTGCCTCCGGCGGCAGCGGCTGGAAACCCGTTCAGGATCACGGCTTCATGTATGCCGGCAGTTTTCAGGATCCCGACGGTCACGTTTGGGAACTGGTGCATATGACGGGGCAGGGCTGACCCTGGCCATCTTGCCAATCGCAGATGGCGGGACTAAACCATGATCTTGATCTAACGGGGTGTCTTCTGTTCTCGCGTGCAGAAGGCTGAGAGGCTTGCCAACCCGAAGAACCTGATCCGGTTCATACCGGCGGAGGGATTAGACGGCTTCAAGGCAAGCGGCTATTTCCCTTATCGTTTTTGAGGAGATATCCGTGCGCCGTCGTCTTTTCCTGAATTCCCTCGTTGCCGCCTCGCTGTTGCTGCCCGGTTTCGCCACCGCCCAGGACAAGCAGGAACTGACCGTCTACACCTATGAAAGCTTCGTTTCCGAATGGGGTCCCGGCCCCAGGGTGAAGGAAGCCTTCGAGAAGCTGTGCGGTTGTACGGTCAATTTTGTGGGTGTGGCGGATGGCGTGGCACTGCTGAATCGCCTGAAGCTGGAAGGTGCGGGATCCAAGGCGGATGTCGTTGTCGGCCTCGATACCAATCTCGTGGCGGAGGCGAAGCAGACAGGGCTTTTTGACGTCAGCGGCATTGATGCATCGGCGGCCAAGGTGCCGGGCGGTTACACGGACGATGTTTTCGTGCCCTATGATTATGGGCATTTCGCCGTCGTCTATGATACGCAGACCGTCAAGAATCCGCCTACGAGCCTGAAAGAACTGGTGGAGGGCGATCCTTCGCAGAAGATCGCCATTCAGGATCCGCGCACCTCCACGCCGGGGCTCGGCCTGCTTTTGTGGGTCAAATCTGTGTATGGCGACAAGGCGCCGGAAGCATGGGCAAAGCTCAGAAAGCGCATTCTCACCGTCACGCCGGGCTGGTCGGAATCCTACGGTCTCTTCACCAAGGGCGAGGTGCCGATGGTGCTTTCCTACACCACGTCGCCAGCCTATCACATGGTGGCTGAAAAGTCGGATCGTTATCAGGCCGCAGCCTTTTCCGAAGGACATTACATCCAGATCGAGGTGTCCGGCCTTCTCAAAAATGCGCCGCACAAGGCGCTGGCACAGCAGTTCCTCGCTTTCACGCTCACGCCCGGCTTTCAGGACGCGATTCCCGAAAACAACTGGATGATGCCGGTTGCGGCAACCTCGGCACCTTTGCCGGAGGCGTTTTCCAAACTCGTCGTGCCGCAAAAGACTTTCCTGATGGACCCGGAAGAAGTAGCCAAGAACCGCAAGGCGTGGATCGACGAATGGCTGGCGGCCATGAGCATGAATTGAAGAAAAGGCACGCACCGGCATGATGCTGCGTCGCGACTACCGGCGGTCGATCATCTTCGGGACGGCGGCTTTTGCCGCCGTTTTCCTGTTCATGGCGCTCGCGGTTGCAGCTTTGCTGTCCTTTGATGCCGGTGCATCCGCGGCCGGCATCATGGACGCCTATACATTGCGCATCCTGCGCTTCACGCTTTATCAGGCGATGCTTTCCACTCTTTTGTCCATTGTTCTCGGCCTGCCGGTCGCTCTGGCACTTGCCCGGCGGCGAGAGTTTCCGGGAAGGATCTGGATCATCCGGCTGATGGCGGTACCGATGGGGCTGCCAGTGATCGTCGGCGCCTTCGGCATCATCACCATCTGGGGCAGGCAGGGTGTCCTGAACACTGTCCTCATTTTTGCCGGTGCGGAACAACCTTTCAGCATCTATGGCCTTTCCGGCATCCTCATTGCCCACGTGTTCTTCAATCTGCCGCTTTCGGTGCGGCTGATGCTGGCCGGGCTGGAGCGCATTCCGGGTGAATATTGGCGCATGGCGGCAAGTCTCGGCATGGGACCGGTCTCGGTGTTCCGTTTCATCGAATGGCCGGCCATCTCGAGGCTCATTCCGGGCATTGCCGGGCTGGTGTTCATGCTGTGCGCCACCAGCTTCACGCTCGTGCTTCTTCTGGGCGGCGGGCCGGCGGCGACGACGCTGGAGGTGGCGATCTATCAGGCGCTGCGGTTCGATTTCGATCCACAGCGGGCGATTGCGCTTTCCGTTCTGCAGATCGTTCTCACCGCAGTCCTGCTCGGTCTTCTGGCATTTCTACCATCACCGGACGAGGAGATTTCCTCGCTTGACCGCACCATGCGTCGCTTCGACGGCAAGAACGCCGGAGCGCGCCTGTGGGACGGGGCGGCGATCGTTTTTGCAATTCTGCTGATCGGCCTGCCACTTGCCGCCATAGCCGTTTCGGGGCTGCAGGCCGATCTGCCGCGTCTCGTCACCGCGCCGGTCTTCCTGCGCGCCGCGGTGACCAGTCTTGCAATTGCCGGGCTGTCGGCCATTTTCGTCGTGTTCAGCTGCATGGCGATCATCGGTGCGCGCCAAGCTGTCGGCTCCAGGCGCAAGGCGGCGTGGCCGCTGCGCCTGCTTGCCACCCTGCTCGGGGCAGGATCGTCGCTGGTGCTGCTCGTTCCGCCGGTGGTGCTCGGAAGCGGATGGTTCCTGCTATTGCGGCCCTTCGGCGATGTCAGCTTTTATGCGCCTGTTCTTGTGGCGCTCATCAATATGCTGATGGCCTTGCCGCTTGCCATGCGTGTTCTCGAACCGGCCTTTACCAGCCATTTTCTGCGCACCGGCCGGCTCTCCGCCAGTCTCGGGCTGCAGGGCCTGTCGCGGCTAAGGTTTGCCGATCTGCCGGTTTTGTGGCGGCCCATGCTGATGGCATTTTGCTTTGCCATGGCGCTGTCGCTTGGTGATCTTGGCGCGGTTGCCCTGTTCGGGTCGGAAAATTTCGTCACCTTGCCTTGGCTGGTTTACAGCACTATGGGCAGCTACCGCACCAATGATGCGGCCGGCTACGCCTTCCTTCTCGGTATTGTCTGCCTGCTGCTTGCCGCAGGCGGCGTTTCACGGCAATTGCAATCGACACGGGCGCAATCAGCAAGGGTGGGCACATGACGGGCGATGATTTCGCAGTTCGGCTGGACAAGGTCAGGCTGCGGCTTGGAACGCAGGATTTCGAACTGGATTGTATCTTCCCGCAAGGTCAGGTGACCGCCGTTGTCGGCGCATCCGGTTCGGGCAAATCGACGCTTCTCAATCTGGTTGCCGGTTTCGAGGCGCCGGATTCCGGCCGTGTGGTGATCGGCGGGCGGGACGTGACGGCGCTCGACCCTTCCGAAAGACCGGTGTCATCGATCTTTCAAGACAATAACCTCTTCGCCCATCTTGATATCTTCACCAATGTCGCGCTCGGCGTCAGCCCCGCATTGAAGCTGAAGGCGGAAGACCGGCAGGGGATCGAGACGGCGCTTGCCCGCGTTGGTCTTGCGGGTTTTGACAGGCGTCTGCCGGGCACACTTTCCGGTGGCGAAAGGCAAAGGGCGGCGCTGGCGCGTGCGCTGGTCAGAAAAAAACCGGTCATGCTGCTCGATGAGCCCTTTGCCGCGCTCGATCCAGGGTTGCGATCGGGCATGGCGGCGCTGCTTCTCGACTTGCACGCCGAAACAAAAAACACCGTGATTATTGTCACGCACCATCCGGAAGACATAAAAAAGCTGGCGCAGCGGGTGGTTTTTCTTGATCGCGGCGGCATTGCCTATGCCGGAACGACCGCAGATTTCTTCACCACACAAAATGTGAAGGCCGTCGACAGTTTCCTGAACGGCTGATCGCCTTATTTTCGACGCGCGCCGCTGGCAATCGCTTTAGATGACTTCAATGGCGTTAATTTGCACTTGCCAGTTTCAAGTTGTTGCCCGAGAAAAGACGAGAATTATTGCGTTCTTCAGGAATATTCCGGACTTGATGGATCGTTTTTACCGTATCGGCATTCATCGCCCGTTGGGGCGAATCTGTTATTCTGGTCTGCAATTAACGGATGATCAGGAACGTTAGGGGCAGGCATAGGGAATGAAAAATAGCATGACTGCACAGTGGAGGCTCTTCTCCCGTTCAGGCCTTCGCCGCTCGGGCAGGATGGCTGCGGCCTGTTCCGTGCTGACGGCCTCTGCGCTGTTCCTGTCATCGTGCCAGTCCCTCTTCAGCCCGGCCTACCAGTCCACATTGCGCCCGTCGGACAATCCGCAAACCGTGGAGGAGGTGCAGAAGAACGATCCGCGTGCGCAGATGGGCGCGCGCGAACATCCGCGCATCGTGGCGAGTTATGGCGGCGAATATCGCGACGCCAAGACGGAGCGGCTTGTTGCCCGCATTGCGGGTGCGCTGACGGCCGTTTCGGAAAATCCGCAGCAATCCTATCGCATCACCATTCTCAATTCGCCGGCCATCAACGCCTTCGCGCTTCCGGGCGGCTATCTTTACGTGACGCGCGGGCTTCTGGCGCTTGCCAATGACGCGTCTGAGGTGGCGGCCGTGCTTTCGCATGAAATGGGCCATGTCACGGCCAACCATGGTATCGAACGCCAGCGCCGCGAAGAGGCGGAGGTGATTGCAAGCCGTGTGGTCGCCGAGGTTCTGTCGAGCGATCTCGCCGGCAAACAGGCGTTGGCCCGCGGCAAGCTCCGGCTTGCGGCCTTCTCGCGCCAGCAGGAACTGCAGGCGGACGTCATCGGCGTGCGCATGCTGGGCGAGGCGGGTTACGATCCCTATGCTTCGCCGCGCTTTCTGGATTCCATGGCGGCCTATGCGCGGTTCTCCTCGGCCGATCCCGAAAACGACCAGAGCCTCGACTTCCTCTCCAGCCACCCCAACACGCCGCAGCGCATCGAGCTTGCGCGCCGTCACGCCCGCGCCTTCGGCCAGGAAGGCCAGGTCGGGGATCGTGGCCGCGACTGGTTTCTGGACGGCATAGACGGCCTGCTTTACGGCGACAGCCCGCAGGAAGGTTACGTCCGCGGCCAGACATTCCTGCACGGAACGCTCGGCATCCGTTTTGACGTGCCGGAGGGTTTCGTCATCGACAACAAGGTCGAAGCGGTTCTGGCGACGGGTCCTGGCGACATGGCCATCCGTTTCGACGGCGTCGCCGATCCGAAACAGACAAGCCTTGCCAATTACCTGACCAGCGGCTGGGTTGCCGGCCTGTTGCCGGAAACCGTCAAGGAAACCCAGATCAACGGTCTGGAGGCTGCGACAGCCCGGGCAAGTGCGGATAAATGGGACTTCGACGTGACCGTCATTCGTGTCGGGCAGCAGATATTCCGGTTCCTGACGGCGGTGCCGAAGGGCAATACCCAGCTCGATTCCATCGCCAATGTGCTGCGCACGAGCTTCCGCAAGATGACGCCGCAGGAGATTGCCTCCCTGAAGCCGTTGCGGGTTCGCGTGGTGACGGTGAAGCCCGGTGAAACCGTGGCGACGATGGCGGCACGGATGATGGGAACAGACCGGAAGGTCGATATGTTCCGCATGATCAATGCGATGAGTGCCACGGCGACGATTCAGCCCGGGCAGCGGGTGAAGATCATTTCGGAATAAGGCTCAAAGAAAAACCCCGGAGTGATCCGGGGTTTTGTCTTCAGGCACCTGCGGCGATCATTGCCACTCGCGAACGTCGACGAAATGACCGGCGATTGCCGCCGCCGCCGCCATGGCGGGGGAGACGAGATGGGTGCGGCTCTTGTAACCCTGACGGCCCTCGAAATTGCGGTTAGAGGTGGAGGCGCAGCGTTCGCCGGGCTTCAGGCGGTCGTCATTCATGGCAAGGCACATGGAGCAACCCGGCTCGCGCCATTCGAAACCGGCCTCGACGAAAATCTTGTCCAGACCTTCCTTTTCCGCCTGTTCCTTGACGAGACCGGAGCCGGGTACGATCATGGCCGAAACGGTGGGGGCCACCTTGCGGCCATCGACGATCTTTGCCGCGGCGCGCAGATCCTCGATACGGCCATTGGTGCAGGAGCCGATGAAGACGCGGTCAATGGCGATATCGGTGATGCGTGTACCGGGCTTCAGGCCCATATAGTCCAGCGCCCGCCACTTGGAAGCGCGCTTGTTTTCTTCCTCTATGTCGTCCGGATTGGGCACGATGCCCTGAACGGAGGTCACGTCTTCCGGAGACGAACCCCAGGAGACGATGGGCGGCAGATTGGCCGCATCGAGGATGACAACCTTGTCGTAATGGGCGCCCTCGTCGGATTTCAGCGTCTTCCAGTAGGCGATCGCCTGTTCCAGCGTTTCGCCCTTCGGCGCACGCGGCTTGTCCTTGATGTAATCGAAGGTGGTTTCGTCCGGCGCGATCAGACCGGCACGGGCGCCGCCTTCGATGGTCATGTTGCAGACCGTCATGCGGCCTTCCATGGACAGCGAACGGATCGCTTCGCCGGCAAATTCGATCACATGGCCGGTGCCGCCGGCCGTGCCGATCTCGCCGATAATGGCGAGGATGATATCCTTGGCGGTCACGCCTTCCGGCACCTTGCCATCGACACGCACCAGCATGTTCTTGGCTTTTTTCTGGATCAGTGTCTGGGTGGCCAGGACATGTTCCACTTCCGAAGTGCCGATGCCGTGCGCCAGCGCGCCGAAAGCGCCATGGGTGGAGGTGTGGCTGTCGCCGCAGACGATCGTCATGCCCGGCAGGGTGAAGCCCTGTTCGGGGCCGACGATATGGACGATGCCCTGGCGCTTGTCGCGCTCGGAATAATATTCGACGCCGAAATCCTTGGCGTTCTGCGCAAGCGCTTCCACCTGAATGCGGCTTTCCTCGTTCTTGATGCCTTCCAGCCGGTCGGCGGTGGTGGGAACGTTATGGTCCACCACGGCCAACGTGCGGGCCGGCGAATGCACGGGGCGGCCGGCGATGCGCAGGCCTTCGAAGGCCTGCGGGCTCGTCACCTCATGGACGAGGTGACGGTCGATGTAGAGAAGACAGGTTCCGTCCGGGTCCCGGTTGACGACGTGGTCGTCCCAGATCTTGTCATATAAGGTGCGGGGTGCGCTCATGGCTCTGTGCCTTGTCATGGAAAATTGTATCGGGATTCAATAAGGCGATGGACAGCGGGTGCTGTCAGGCGAGCCTAAGTCGGCTGGTGAGCGCCCCGGAAACGCGCGCAAAGAACCGTGCCGGCAGACGCTTGTGGTCCTGCAGCACATAAACATTCTGCGCGAGACATCCGAATTTAGATCCCATGGCAGCGTTCATAGCAGATTGCCGGTTTTACGGCAACATGAATGCGCAGCATTGCCAGGGTGGGGCTTATGTGCGCCGCATCATGGCGGCCTATCCTTAAGACACCCCGTTTTGCCACGGCTCCTGAATGGCCATGGTGCGATGCAACTTGCGTATTTTGCGTCGCACATATAGATGGGTCCCCTTATCATTTGCATTTCGACGAGAAATCGAAGGGAGGGAAAGCATATGGTATCCGAAAAGGCCCTTATCTCGAAGATCACCTGGCGGCTGATGCCGTTTCTTGGCCTTCTCTACCTCATCGCCTATATCGACCGCCAGAATGTCAGCTATGCCAAGCTGCAGATGGTCGATGCGCTGAGTTTGAGCGAATATGCCTACGGTCTTGGCGCCTCGCTGTTCTTCATCGGTTACTTCATCTTCGAAGTGCCGAGTAACCTGTTCCTCAACCGTTTCGGCGCCAGCAAATGGTTCGCCCGCATTCTGGTTTCCTGGGGTGCCGTCACCATCGCGCTTGCCTATACGCAGAATGCGACGATGTTCTACATCCTGCGTTTCCTGCTCGGGCTCTGCGAAGCGGGTTTCTTCCCCGGCGTGCTGTTCCTGATGACGCTGTGGTTCCCGCGCGATTATCGCGGCCGCATGATCGGCCTCTTCATGATCTTCAGCGCGCTTGCCAATGCGATCGGCGCGCCGCTGGGCGGCATGCTGCTCGATCTGGATGGTTTCCTCGGTTATGCCGGTTGGGAATGGGTGTTCCTGGCCACGGGTATTCCTGCCGTCATCGCCGGTATCGTCACCTTCTTTTATCTGGATGATACGCCTGAAAAGGCGAAGTTCCTGACGCAGGACGAGAAGGACTGGTTGAAGAACCGTCTGGCCGAAGAAAACAAGGGCATGGAAGAGCATGCGGAGGATGGCTTCAAAGCCCTGATCAATCCGCGTGTCCTGTTCATGTCGTTGTGCTATGTCGGTTTTCCGCTCGCCGCCTATGGGCTCAGCTACTGGCTTCCGACGATCGTGAAGAGTTTCGGCGTTTCCAACACTGCCAACGGCTTCATCAACATCATCCCCTGGGTGATCGTGGCCATTGCCCTGTTCGTCGTGCCCTTGGCCGCCGACAAAGCAAAGAACAAGACGCCCTATATTGTCGGCCCCGCCTTCGTAGGCGCCTTCTGCCTGCTGATGTCGGCGCTGCTCAGCGATCCGGTCCTGCAGTTCGCCTTCCTGTGCGTTGCCGCAGCGGGCATCTTTGCCGGCCAGCCGGTGTTCTGGAGCCTGCCCGGCCGCTTCCTCAAGGGAGCGGGTGCGGCCGCAGGCATTGCCGCCATCAATTCCGTCGGCAATCTGGGCGGCTTCGTGGCGCAGAATGTGGTGCCGTGGATCAAGGATCAGACCGGCAGCACCATTGCGCCGATGTTCTTCCTGGCCTTCTGCCTGGCGCTTGCGGGCGTGCTGGTCATCATCGCCACCCGCAGGATGGGCAATCCGGCCGGGGCCGCCTGACCTTTACCAATCCGACAGCCGGTTCCGCCGGCTGTCGTCTTTTCCTATCCGCGTTTCGAGCGCATCGCCTTTTCGATCCGCCGCAGCAGCAGCGACAGACCAATGGTCAGGATCAGGTAGATATAAGCGACGATCGAATAGGTCTCGAAAAACCGGAAAGATCCCGCCGCATAGACTTTGCCCATCTGGGTGATGTCGGTGACGCCAAGCACCGAGACGAGCGAGCTGTCTTTCACCATGGCAACGAAATCGTTGGAAAGCGGCGGAAAGATCGTCCGGATCGCCTGTGGCAGGATGATGAGCCTGAAACGCCGGTAGCGGCTGAAACCCAGCGCCTTGGCCGCCTCGATCTGCCCTTCCGGCACGGCCTGTATGCCGGCGCGAAAGATTTCCGCGATGAAGGCGGCATAACCGATCGTCAGCGCGATGATCGCGCGCCATGTCAGCGATACGTCCCGAACCATCAGCGGTTCCAGCCAGCCATTGGCGGCAAGCGGCACAGTCAGCCAATTGTAGAGCGCCACCAGCGCCGGCGTGCCGACGAAGGCAATGTAAAACAGCAGAACGATGATCGGTATGCCGCGAACGACCTCGACATAAAATCGCGCCATCTGCCGCAGCACGATATTGTCGGCCATGCCGACCAGGGCAATGCCGAGGCCGAGCAGCGCCGCCAACGTAAAAGCGGTCAGGGTAACGGAAATGGTGATGCCGATGCCCTTGGCGACGGTGCTGAAAACCTGCGCGTAAATGCCGTTGACGGCGATCACCACGGCAAGGGTGATGCCGATCAGGACAATCGCCACCAGCCACCAAGGGAAGTCCTCATTCCCGCTGCCTGAGGCGGTGCGTCGCGGGCGATCGCCGTGCAGCGTCATTCGCCGAGCTTATAGTCGAGGAACCATTTCTTATCGAGGGCGGCAAAGGTTCCGTCTGCCTTCAGTGCCGCAATTGCGGCGTTGACCGGGGCGACGAGATCGGAGCCCTTCTTGAAGATGAAGCCGAAATCATCGCCGCCCAATGGCTCGCCGATCAGTTTCAGCGTGCCGTTCGAGGCATCGACATAACCCTTGCCGGCAACGCCGTCGGTCAGCACCAGATCGACATCGCCGGTCTTCAGCGCCTGAACGCTGGCGCCGAAGGTTTCCATCAGCCGCAGGCGTGGATTCTGTTCATTGCCATCAAGAACATCATAAACGGCAGTGTAGAAAGGTGTCGTGCCGGCCTGTGCGCCGACGAGGCCCTTCTCGAAGGCGGCGAAGCTCTTCGCATCGGTGAAGCGGGTCTCGTCGGCCCGCACCAGCATGAACATCTCCGAACGCATATAGGGGGCCGAGAAATCCACCTTCTCCTTGCGGTCGTCCTTGATGCTGATGCCGGTCATGCCGATGTCGTATTGGCCGGCCGACACCGCCTGAATCATCGCATCCCAGGAGATGTTCTGATATTCCAGCTTGAAATTCAGCCGTCGTGCGATTTCCTTCATCGCGTCATATTCCCAGCCGATGGCTTCGCCCGATTTCGGATCGATGAATTGCAGCGGCGGATAGGCGTTTTCCGTCACCACGACGACGGTGCGTCCCTTCAAATCCGGCAGATCGGCGGCGGTGGCGAAAATGGGCGCCATTGCCAGGGCGGCAAAGGCGGCGAGAAACAGACGTCTGGCGATCATGGAGGCCTCCGGAAACGATTTTCCTGAAAATGCACGCTTGCCGGGGTAAGGGCAAGTCATGCCGGCACAACAAAAAAGGCGGCCCGAAGACCGCCTTTCCCGTAAATCCGTTGAAACGGAAATCTTATTCCGCGGTGGCTTCCGCAGCCTTTGCTGCTTCTTCCGCTGCCTTGGCTTCTGCGGCTTCGGCTGCTGCCTTTTCGGCGGCGAGAGCCTGTGCTGCTGCTACCTTTTCGGCTTCCAGACGTGCCTTTTCGTCGGCAAGCGCCTGACGCTCGGACTCGTTCAGCTTGCGGGCGCGCGTACCGGTGTTTTCAACGATACGGGCAGCCTTGCCGCGACGGTCGCGCAGGTAGTAGAGCTTCGCGCGGCGAACCTTACCGCGGCGAACGACTTCAACGCCTTCGACCAGCGGGGAGTAGATCGGGAATACGCGCTCGACGCCTTCGCCGTAGGAGATCTTGCGAACGGTGAAGCTTTCGGAAAGACCGCCGCCCGAACGGGCGATGCAGACGCCTTCGTAAGCCTGAACGCGGGTACGGTTACCTTCCGTCACGCGAACGTTGACGCGCAGGGTGTCGCCCGGAGAAAACTCGGGCAGGGTGCGCTTTGCTTCGATCTTGGCGGCCTGTTCGGCTTCCAGCTGCTGAATGATATTGGTCATGTTAACCTCTGATTTCTTCTGAAACAGCCAGAGCGCTCAACGGTTCGCCTGTCGGTCAATGCCTTCAGACCATGCCTTGCGGCAGGAGCGGGTTCGCCATTCTTTGCTTTCGGTTGGGATATTTCCCATTTCCACGCGGGCACATACACGAAGATGCGCCGTTTGTCATCCCTTTCATGACAATATTTTATCAATTGTGCCTCGTGTTCCGGCGGTTGCGCAGTGGCTTGCCGGCGGATATGGCATCAGAACCTTGGGAGGGGCCATGTCCATATTCATCGTTCTCATGCTGTTTGTGACCGGTTTTCTATCGGGCGTCGTCAATGCGATTGCCGGTGGCGGCACCTTCCTGACCTTCGGGGCGATGACGCTGGCCGGCCTGCCGCCCATTGTCGCCAATGCCACGTCGGCTATCGTGCAGTTTCCGGGTTACATTACGTCGGTGATCGCCTATGGCCCGGAAATCCGCGCCCACTGGCGCGAGGCGATCCTGCTGTCGGCCGTGTCCGTCGTCGGCGGGGTGGCCGGGGCGCTGCTGCTGCTGTCGCTCGACAATCCATCCTTTCGTCAGCTGGTGCCATGGCTGCTTCTGGCTGCCACCACCGTTTTCGCCGCCGGCCCATGGCTGCGGCCGAAGGCGAGTGCGGAGCGCTCTCCCGGCAATCTGCCGAGCCTCGTCTTTCAGGGGCTCGCCTCCATCTATGGCGGTTTTTTCGGAGCGGGCATGGGCATCATGATGCTGGCCATCCTCGGGATGACCTCCGGCGGCAGCTATCATCATCTGAACGCGCTGAAGAACCTGTTGTCGGTGGTGATCGCCGTCATCGCAATCACGATCTTCGTCAGCGGCGGGGTCGTGTCCTGGTGGGCGGCGCTCATCATGTTTCCGGCGGCCGCGCTTGGCGGCTATGTGGGGGTGCATACGGCAAGGCGCGTGCCGCAATGGATCATCCGCTGGCTGGTGATTGCGGTCGGGCTGGTGCTGACGGCCTATTATTTCGTTTCGGCCTGAGCCTTTTCGAGGAGGTCCGGTCGCCTTTCCTGCGTCAGCTTCAGCGCCTGTTCGTGCCGCCACCTGTCGATGGCGGCATGGTTGCCTGAGGTGAGGACGGCGGGAATATCGCGGCCCTCCCATACCTGCGGGCGGGTATAATGCGGATGTTCCAGCAACCCGCCCTCGAAGCTCTCATGCACGCCGGAAAGATCGTTGCCCATGACGCCCGGCAGGATGCGGACGACGGCGTCCAGCAGCGTCAGCGCCGCCGGTTCACCGCCCGAGAGGATGTAATCGCCGATCGACACTTCCTCCAGCCCGCGCGCCTCGATGACCCTCTGGTCGACGCCTTCGAAACGGCCGCAGACGATGATCGCGCCATCACCCGCCGCGAGTTCACGCACACGGTTCTGCGACAGCGGCTTGCCGCGCGGGCTCATCAGCAGGCGCGGCCGTGTGTCGCCTTTCGAAACATGGTCGATGGCCGCGGCCAGAACGTCGGGTTTCAGCACCATGCCGGCGCCGCCGCCTGCCGGTGTGTCATCGACGCTTCTGTGCCTGTCGGCGGCGAATTCGCGGATCTGTACGGCCTCCAGCGACCATTGCTCCCGCTCCAGCGCCTTGCCGGCCAGCGAATATTGGAGATGCCCCGGAAACATTTCCGGGTAGAGCGTCAGCACGGTCGCCTTGAAGGTCATGGATTATTTCTTGCCGAACGGCGATATGCCGGTTTCGTCCTTGTCGTCGGGATTGTCGATCAGGCCGGCGGCCATCGGGTCGATGAGGATGCGCCCGGCTTCCAGATCGATCTCAAGCACGGCCGCCTCCGAAAAGGGGATGAGGGCGGGGCGACGGCCGGCGCCTTTCAGTTCCAGCAGATCGCCGGCGCCGAAATCATAGACGGCGCTGACGGCACCGTAGCTTTTGCCCTCGGCATCAACGGCTTCCAGCCCTTCCAGATCGGCATAATAAAACTCGTCATCGTCAAGCTCGTCATCCGGCAGATTGTCGCGTTCGATGAAGAGTTCCAGCCCGTTCAGGCTTTCGGCCGCGTTGCGGTCATTGATGCCCCGAAAACGGACGACAACGACATTCTTGCCTTCGCGCAATTCCAGAATTTCGAAGACCCGGCCATCGGCGGTGACAAGATTGCCATAATCGCCGAGCGCCAGGGGATCGCCCGTATAGGTGCTGACACGGACTTCGCCGCGCAGGCCCTGCGCGCCGCCGATCTTTGCCATGAGTACCGGGTTTTCCAGCTTTGCCATCGGGCCGTCCGTCTTCTGGTGTTGGTTGCGTCAGCTTTAAGGTTTGTTGACGCCAAAATAAACAAAAAACGGGCGGCATGGAAAACCATGCCACCCGTTCCTCAAAAGTTTCCGTGCAGATTATTCTGCAGCAGAGGCTTCCGCAGCAGCAGCGGCTGCATCTTCAGCCTTCTGCTTCTTTTCAGCGATACGCTCGAGAGCGCGCTTGCCCGGCTTTGCCTTTTCCGGGTTGCTGCGAGCGGCGCGCTCGGCAAGGCCGGCTTCGGCGAGGAAGCGCAGAACGCGGTCGGTCGGCTGTGCGCCCTTGGCGATCCATTCCTTGATGAGGTCAGCCTTCAGCTCAACGCGCTGCGGGTTGTCCTTGCCGAGCATCGGGTTCCAGGAACCGACCTTCTCGAGGAAACGGCCGTCGCGGGGCGAACGGGCGTCAGCAACGACGATCTGGTAATACGGGCGCTTCTTGGAACCACCGCGTGCGAGACGAATTTTAAGTGCCATGTCATTTACTCCTTAGGATGGCTTGTCCGCCGGTCAGGCGGTCTTTTCGGTGCCGCCATGTTCGGCGGCGATTGCTTCATGATGCCGGATGACTTCCTTGATGATGAAGTTCAAGAACTTCTCGGCGAAATCCGGGTCCAGATTGGCATCCTTCGCCAGGTGGCGAAGGCGTTCGATCTGGTATTCCTCGCGCGCCGGGTCGGCCGGCGGCAAATTGTACTTTGCCTTCAGCACGCCCACCGCCTTGGTACAGCGGAAACGTTCGGCAAGAATGTGAACCAGTGCGGCATCAATATTGTCGATCGACTGGCGGTATTCGGAAAGCTGGGCTTTCACCTCTGCATTGTTCACTGGCGTCCCCCTCACTTCTTTTTCGGAAAGCCGGGCAGGCCCGGCATGCTGCCGAGACCCGGCAGCTTGGCTCCACCGAGACCCGGCAAACCACCCGGCAGGCCACCAAGACCGGGCATCGCACCCGGCTTGCCGAGGCCGGCAGCTTCCGCCTGCTTCTGGAGCGCTTCAAGTTGCTTGGGATCGATATTCGACAGGTCAGGCATGCCGCCGCCAAGCCCGCCAAGGCCCATCTTGCCGGCAAGGCCGCCCATCATCTGCTTCATGATGCCGCCTTTGCCCTTGCCGCCCATGGCCTTCATCATGTCGGCCATACCGCGATGCATCTTCAGAAGCTTGTTGATTTCGGCGGCATCGGTGCCGGAACCGGCGGCAATGCGCTTCTTGCGGCTGTGCTTCAGAATATCCGGGTTGGCGCGCTCGGCCTTGGTCATCGACGAGATGATCGCGATCTGGCGGTCGAACATCTTGTCGTTCAGGCCGGCCGAAGCCATCTTGTCCTTCATGCCGGCCATGCCGGGCATCAGTCCCATGATACCGCCCATGCCGCCCATCTTCTTCATCTGGGCAAGCTGGTCGGAGAGATCGTTCAGGTCGAACTTGCCCTTGGCCATCTTCTCGGCCATGGCGCGGGCTTTTTCCGCATCGATGTTTTCGGCGGCCTTTTCAACCAGCGAGACAATGTCGCCCATGCCGAGAATACGGTCGGCGATACGGCGCGGATGGAACTCGTCGAGTTCGTTCATGCGCTCGCCGATACCGATCAGCTTGATCGGCTTGCCGGTGACGGCGCGCATGGAGAGAGCCGCACCGCCGCGTCCGTCGCCATCCATGCGGGTGAGCACGAGACCGGTAATGCCGACACGCTCATCGAAATTGCGCGCCAGATTGACGGCGTCCTGACCGGTCAGCGAATCCGCGACCAGCAGGATTTCATGCGGGTTGGACTTCTTCTTGATGTCGGCCATTTCCAGCATCAAGGGTTCGTCGATATGGGTGCGGCCGGCGGTATCGAGGATCACGACGTCATGGCCGCCGAGTTTCGCAGCCTGTACGGCGCGTGCGGCGATATCGGTGGGCGACTGGCTGGCGATGATCGGCAGCGTGTCGACGCCGGTCTGGACGCCCAGCTGGCGAAGCTGTTCCTGTGCGGCCGGGCGACGCGTGTCGAGAGATGCCATCAGCACCTTCTTCTTCTCGCGGTCGGTCAGGCGCTTGGCGATCTTGCCGGTGGTCGTGGTTTTACCAGAACCCTGTAGACCCACCATCATGATGACGACGGGGGCAGCCGCATGCAGGTCGATCGAGACGCCTTCGGTGCCGAGCATTTCGACAAGCTCGTCATGCACGATCTTGACGACCATCTGGCCGGGCTTGATGGACTTCAGGACGGCGGCACCAACGGCCTTTTCACGCACCCTGTCGGTGAAGGAACGCACGACTTCCAGTGCAACGTCCGCTTCCAGGAGCGCACGGCGAACCTCGCGGAGCGCGGCAGCAACATCGGCTTCCGTCAGCGCGCCACGGCCGGTCAGTCCATTCAGAATGGAACCAAGGCGGTCCTGGAGGTTTTCAAACATCGTTTCTTCCTTCTTCGTTCCGGGGTTTCCGAAACGTCGGTGCTTTTGCTGCCAAAAACAAGACGCAAAGCCAAAAAGCACCCGAGGGCGCATCGCGCTGTCGGGTGTTGACCTCCGGGATCTCTTTATACCTTTGCGGGTCCCGGTCGGCGGCTTGGAGTCATGAAACTGCCAGCTGATGGGCGGGATAAACAGGAAAGTGCGGGAAAAGTCAAGGCGATGCCGGTCTGCGGTCGACAAAGCCTGCATTTCATCTTTGCGTGATCGGCCGCGAGCCACCAATCTCGCTGCTTGAACGGCGCCATTCCGCTCCCTATACCTTTGTCATGAACCGTCGAAACTTCTTTCGTTTTTCCACGCTTGGTCTGTTCGCTCTGGCGGGCGGCGGCCTTTATGCCCGCCGCTCGAATGCCAGCGCCTATTATAGCGGCCCGATCTCCGATCATTTCGACGGGGTACGCTTCTTCAATCCCGGCGGCTCGCCGCCGGGCAATTTCATGGGTCTGCTGAAATGGCGCTTCAATGGCCAGCGCGCCACATGGCCGGAAAGCTACCCGAGTCCTTTTCCCTTCGCGAAACCCGAAGCCCGGATCGAGGGCAGGGACATGCGCGTCACCTTCGTCGGCCACGCCTCCTTCCTCATCCAGACGGCGGGCCTGAATATTCTCGTCGACCCGGTGTGGTCGCAACGTACCAGCCCGTTCAGCTTCGCCGGTCCCAAGCGGGTCAATCCGCCCGGCATCCGTTTTGAGGATCTGCCGCCCATCGATCTGGTTCTGGTGACGCATAATCATTACGACCATCTGGATATGGAAACGCTGAAGCGGCTGCATGTGGCGCACAAGCCGCTTTTCATCACGCCGCTTGGCAATGACGCCATCATCCGCACCGGTGTCGAGGCCGCGCGTATCACGGTGGGCGACTGGGGCGATGCGGTGGAGACAGGTCCGGTGAAAATTCACTTCGAGCCCTGCCACCACTGGTCAGCCCGCGGTCTCAACGACCGGCGCATGGCGCTCTGGGCCGCCTTCGTCATCGAAACGCCGGGCGGTAAAATCTACCATATCGGCGATACCGGATTCCATGAGGGCCTCAACTATCACGCCGCGCGCAAGAAACACGGCGAATTCCGCCTCGCCAACCTGCCTTTCGGCGCCTACGAACCGCGCTGGTTCATGAAGGGCCAGCACCAGAACCCGGCGGAGGCCGTGGAGGGCATGAAGCTTTGCGGTGCGGCGCATGTCTGCGGCCATCACTGGGGTACGGTACAGCTCACCGACGAGGCGGTGGATGCGCCGCTTGCGGCGCTTAAGGCCGCGCTGGCGGAGCAGGGGGTGGAGGAAAGCCGTTTCCGGCCGATGCGCCCCGGCGAGGTTTTCGACGTGCCTTCAGCCTAAGGCCGCCGCCGCGTTTGCGCCGCAACAGTCTGGTAATTTGCCGGCCTTTCCGCCATATAGGGCGAAAGTGCGGGAAAAATCCCGTATGCAATCCGGTTTCAGGCAGTTTTCAGGTTCAAGGCGATGGCGGACACGGTCGAATTTGCGAAGATGAACGGGCTTGGCAACAAGATTCTCGTTGTCGATATGCGCGGCCGTAAAGATATGGTCACGCCGGCGGCAGCAATCGCGCTCAATGCCGATCCCGCCACCCAGTTCGACCAGATCATGGCCATTCACGATCCGCGTGTTAGTGGCACGGATGCCTTTATAGACATCCTCAATTGCGACGGCACGAAGGCGCAGGCCTGCGGCAACGGCACGCGCTGCGTGGTGCAGGCGCTGTCTTCCGAGACGGGCAAGACCAGCTTCACCTTCCAGACGGTCGCCGGCATTCTGAATGCCGTCGAGCATGAAGACGGCATGATCTCCGTCGATATGGGCCTGCCGCGTTTTCGCTGGAGCGACATTCCGCTCTCCGAGGAATTCCACGATACCAGCCGCATCGAATTGCAGATCGGGCCGATCGACGCGCCGATCCTGCATTCGCCGGCCGTCATGTCCATGGGCAACCCGCATGCGATTTTCTGGGTGGACCGCGATCCGATGGCGTTCGATCTGGAACGGTTCGGGCCGCTTCTCGAAAACCACCCGATGTTCCCGGAGAAGGCCAATATCACGCTGGCACAGGTGATTTCCGACAGCGCGCTGCGCACCCGCACCTGGGAGCGCGGCGCAGGTTTGACGCTTGCCTGCGGTTCCGCCGCCTGCGCTTCAGCCGTTTCCGCCGCCCGCACGGGGCGTACAGGCCGGAAGGTCACGATCGATGTCGCCTCCAGCCCCATCCGCGTGCCGCTGACGATTGACTGGCGTGAGGACAATCATGTCATCATGACCGGCCCGGCCGAGTGGGAATGGTCCGGTTCCGTCGATCCCGTCACCGGCGCCTGGGTGCGGGATGCGGCGGCCGAACAGGGGGCCGTATGAGCGGCGTCGAGGTCATAACCTTCGGCTGCCGTCTCAACACCTATGAATCGGAAGTGATGCGGGCGGAGGCCGAAAAGGCGGGTCTCAACAATGCCGTGCTGGTCAATACCTGCGCCGTGACGGGCGAGGCGGTACGGCAGGCGCGCCAGGCCATCCGCCGCGCCCGGCGCGACAATCCGCATGCGCGCATCATCGTTACCGGCTGCGCCGCCCAGACAGAAAAGCAGACCTTTGCCGAAATGCCCGAGGTGGATGCGGTGCTGGGCAACGAGGAGAAGCTGAAAAGCGCCTCCTATCGCGCGCTGCCGGATTTCGGCGTTTCGGCGGAAGAAAAGCTGCGCGTCAACGATATCATGAGCATCAAGGCGACCGCGCCGCAGATGGTGAAACACATAGACGGGCATGTGCGCGCCTTCATTCAGGTGCAGAACGGCTGCGATCATCGCTGCACCTTCTGCATCATTCCCTATGGGCGCGGCAATTCGCGCTCCGTGCCGATGGGTGCCGTGGTGGATCAGGCGCGCAGGCTCGTCGAAAGCGGTTATCGCGAGATCGTGCTGACCGGCGTGGATGCCACGAGCTACGGCGCGGACTTACCCGGCGAACCTTCCCTCGGTTACCTCGCCAAGACATTGCTGAAGCAGGTGCCTGATATTCTGCGCCTGCGCCTCTCCTCGATCGACAGTATCGAGGCCGACCACCATTTGATGGATCTGATTGCCGATGAGCCGCGTTTCATGCCGCATCTGCATCTCTCCCTCCAGCATGGCGACGACATGATCCTGAAACGCATGAAACGCCGCCATTCACGGGCCGATGCCATTCGTTTCTGTCGTGAGGTTCGGTCGCTTCGGCCAGACATCGCCTTCGGCGCGGACATGATCGCCGGTTTTCCGACCGAGACGGAACAGATGTTCGAGAATGCCGCCACGCTTTCGGAAGAATGCGGCATTTCCAGCCTGCATGTCTTTCCCTACAGCCCCCGTGCCGGTACGCCGGCGGCCCGAATGCCACAGCTCGACCGGGCGCTGGTGAAGGAGCGTGCAGCGAGGCTCCGTGCCCGCGGCGAGGCGCTGAAGCTTGCGCATCTGCAAGGCATGGTCGGTTCGGTGCAGACGATCCTCGTGGAAAACAACGGTTTTGCCCATACGAACAATTTCACGCTGGTGGAGGCGCCTGATCTTCTCCCGCGCACTCTTGCGCAGGTTGCGATTACCGGCCACAACGGCAAACATCTGAACATGAAGCTTCTGGCGGCGGACGCGGCCTGAGGCGGCTCAAGAGAAGAGACACGGGAACAACCATGGCCCTCGGCTTCATCAAAAAAGTCTTTTCATTCGGCAAGGATAAGGCCGAAGTGGACGAGCGGCCGCCAGAGGAAGCTGCGCCTGAAGGCGGTAACGAAAACGCCTCCTTCGAAGCGGCGCTGAGCGAGGCCGAAACCCACCATCCTGTCGAAGAGGATCCCGTTTCCGAACTGGAGATGGAGACCGCCGGCGGTCCTGCTCCGGATGAGACGCTGGATGCGGCCCTTTACGAAGAAGAGGATGAAGAGGACGCGCCGCTTCTGCCCGGTGCTGAGCTTTCCGGCGATATGGGGCTGGTGCCGCTGTCGTTGTTGCAGGCGGAAGCCGCTGCCGAAGAGCAGGCCGAGCCTTTGCCGGAAGCTGTTGATGCCGTGCTCGATGCTGACGCCATGGATGCGCTGCTCGATGAGGCGGAGTCCGCAGATGCTGCCGAGGCCTCTGTCGTGCCGCAGGCTTTGCCAAAGGGCTTTTCATCGGCAAGCGAGCGTGAAGAGCCCGTTGCTGCGGCGCCGGAACCGAAACTCAGCTGGTTCCAGCGCCTGCGGGCCGGTCTTGCCCGCACCTCGTCGCAGCTGACCACGCAGATTTCGGCGTTGTTCACCAAACGCAAGCTGGACGAGGACACGCTCGACGAGCTGGAAGACCTTCTCATCCAGTCGGATCTCGGCGTCGAGACCGCCATGCGCATCACCGGCGCCCTGTCTTCCGAACGTTACGGCAAGGATGTGAGCGGCGAAGATGTCGCGCGCATCATGGCGGGCGAGATCACCAAGGTCCTGAAGCCCGTGGCCAAGCCGCTGGAACTCGATCTTTCGCACAAGCCGCATGTCATCCTCGTCGTCGGCGTGAACGGTACCGGCAAGACGACCACCATCGGCAAGCTTGCCGCCAAGCTCTCGGGCTCGGGCCTCAAGGTGATGCTGGCGGCGGGCGATACCTTCCGCGCCGCGGCGATCGAGCAGCTGAAGATCTGGGCGGATCGCACCGGTTCGCAATTCATCGGCACCAAACTCGGCGCGGATGCGGCCGGGCTTGCCTACGACGCCTATGAGCAGGCGCGGGCGCAGAAAAGCGATGTGCTCATCATCGATACGGCCGGCCGTCTGCAGAACAAGACGGAACTGATGGCGGAGCTGGAAAAGATCGTGCGCGTGCTTGGCAAGCTCGATCCGGATGCGCCGCACACCGTGTTGCAGACGCTAGATGCGACGACGGGACAGAACGCCATGAACCAGGTGGAAATATTCCGCAATGTCGCGGGCGTTTCGGGCCTGATTATGACAAAATTGGATGGCACGGCGCGGGGCGGTATCCTCGTCGCCATCGCTGCCAAGCACAAGCTGCCGGTCTATTTCATCGGTGTGGGTGAAGGTGTGGACGATCTGGAGCCCTTCGAGGCGGAAGATTTCGCCAAGGCGATTGCGGGAGTTTGAGTATGGATATTGAAAGCAATTCCAAGGAAAGCGAAAAGATGGTGGCGGAAATCAGCCCGCTCCTGAAATTCGTGCTCGAGCTTGGCCCGCTCATGGTGTTCTTCTTTGCCAATTCCCGCGGCGAATGGCTGGCCTCCACCTTCCCGGTGCTGACGGAATTCGGCGGGCCGATTTTCATCGCCACCGGCCTGTTCATGATCGCGACGGCTGTTGCACTCTCCGTTTCATGGGTGCTGACGCGCAAACTGCCGATCATGCCGCTGATTTCCGGCATCGTGGTGTTTGTGTTCGGTGCGCTGACGCTGTGGCTGCAGAACGACACCTTCATCAAGATGAAGCCGACCATCGTCAACACGCTGTTCGGTGTCATTCTGCTGGGCGGCCTGTTCTTCGGCCAGTCGCTGCTGGGTTATGTCTTCAATTCGGCCTTCAGGCTGACGGATGAGGGCTGGCGCAAGCTGACGCTGCGCTGGGGCGTATTCTTCCTTGTTCTCGCAGTGCTGAACGAGGTGGTGTGGCGCATGTTCTCCACCGATGCCTGGGTTGCCTTCAAGGTGTGGGGCACCATGCCGATCACCATCATCTTCACCATGGCGCAGATGCCGCTCGTGATGCGTCATTCGCTGGAACCGCTCAACAAGGACGAAAAATGACAGTTGCGGAGATGCCGGCTTCCCGTTCGCTCAAATGGTTCGGTGTGGCCGCCGGACTGCTTCTCCTACAGATCGTCATTCTTTATGCCATGGGCCGCATTCCGATCTGCGAATGCGGTTATGTGAAGCTGTTCGAGCCGGGCGTGAACACGCCGGGCAATTCCCAGCACCTCGCCGACTGGTATACGCCCTCGCATATCATTCACGGTTTCCTGTTCTATTGGTTCGCCTGGCTCCTGTTCCGCAACAAGCCGCTTTCCATGCGGCTTTCTCTCGCGGTTCTGGTGGAGGCGGCCTGGGAAATCCTCGAAAACTCGCCGATCATCATCGATCGCTACCGTACGGCGACCATGGCACTGGGTTATACCGGCGACAGCATATTGAACTCGGCGATGGACACGGTTTTCATGGTGCTGGGTTTCCTCTTCGCCGCCCGCGTGCCGGTGTGGCTGACCGTGGCGATCGCCATCTTTTTCGAGATATTCACCGGTTGGCTGATCCGCGATAATCTGACGCTGAACGTGATCATGCTGGTCTGGCCGGTGGACGCGATCAAGGAATGGCAGAACGCGCTCCCGCAAATGTGAACGGGTGCGCGGGCATTTCAGCCCGAAAGGCGAGGAAGCCGGGCAATATATGCAGGTTTTCTTAATGGCATTGCGGTAACGTCCGGCTTCAAAGGCTTGTCTCTCCCTCCGGCAGAACCCATTGCAAGATAACTTCGCCTATCTTCTCCCCTTCATCATGCTGACATTTGGTGTGGTGTTCCTGTTCCTGCAGAGGATCGGTCACGCTTCGGCACGCTACTGGGGTATCGGATATCTTTCGGCGGCTTTCGGTTTTGCAACGCCGCTCGTGCTCGGCGGCCTGCCTTTCGAAATCCAGGCGATCCTTTCGAACCTGCTGTTCTTCTCTGCCTTCTTCCTCTATGGCCACGCGCTGCTCACGCATTTCCAGCGGCCGCTTTATACCAAGGTTCGGCTGTCGGTCGTGCTCGTTGCGGTGGCGCTGGTCTCGTTCCATGTGGTCGTCACGCCGGATCTGAAGCGCGAACTCGTCATCGGTGATCTTGTCTGCGCCCTGTTGCTCGCTTTTCCGGTCTGGCTCGTGCGCAAGCGACCTATTGCGCTTGCCGACAGGCTGATGGTGGCGATCGCTTCGTTCGTGGTGCTGGAGACGCTGGTGCGTATCGTCATGCTGCTTGTGATGACGCCGAACGGCTCGATGATCGAGTTGAGCGAGTTCTTCCAGTCGGACTATGCCTTCTACATGCAGCTTGCGGCGAGCATATTCGGTTTCCTGCTCGCGCTGTCTGTGCTTGCGAGCCAGATTTCCGTCACCGTCGACCGGCATCTGCATGCGGCGGAACACGATCCGCTGACGGATGTGCTGAACCGCCGCGGCTTTGACCGGCGCGTTCCCGATTTCCGCACCGATACGCCGGACGGCTCGATCATTGCCTGCGATATAGACCATTTCAAACATATCAATGATGTGTATGGCCATGCCGCCGGGGATATCGTTCTTATCGGTCTAGCGGAGCTTCTCAGGCGAAATGCGCCGGAGGATGCGCCGGTGGCGCGTTTTGGCGGTGAGGAATTCGTGGTGTTCGTACCCGGCCAGACGGCTGCCGAAGCCGGTCAGCTCGCCAGCCGCATGCGTGTCGGCCTTTCATCGCTCGATTGGCGCAACCGGGGCGTCGGCAGCCAGATCACGGCGAGCTTCGGCGTTTCGGCTGTTGCGAGAGGAGATCATTCCGTTCACGACGCCATCAAGCGGGCGGATGACAGCCTTTATTCCGCAAAGCGCGGCGGTCGCGATCAGGTTGTGCTGGAAGGCATACGGTTGCCTGCCGAAGGCCCTTCACTCAGGGTCATTACCAAGGCGTGAGACCTTTAAGATACGGCGGTCATTTTCCGGCTGCGGCCGCAATGGCCGGCAGCAGGTCACGTTCAATACTGCGGGCGTCGAAGGGGCCGACCTTCTTATAAAGGATCGTGCCATCCGCGCCGACCAGATAACTTTCGGGAATGCCATAGACACCCCAGTCGATTGCCGCCTTGCCGTTCGGATCCACGCCTATCGCGGCAAAAGGATTGCCGAGTTCACCGAGGAAACGAAGCGCATTGTCCTGCCTGTCTTTGTAATTGATGCCGACGACGGTGATACGGTTGTCTTTGGCCAGTTCCTGAAGCAGCGGGTGTTCCTGCCGGCAGGGAATGCACCAGGAGGCGAAGACGTTGACCAGCGTCAGCTTGCCCTTGATCGCGGCATCGGTCAGTGCCGGCAGGTTCGAGCCCTCCAGCGGCGGCAGAGACAGGGAGGGTGCCTTCGTTCCGATCAGCGCTGATGGAATGGCGCTGATATCCAGCCCGTTGACATCCTGATCATAGAGCATCTTGCCGGCGATAAGGGCAAAGCCGCCGAAAAGCAAAAGCGGCAGCAACGCCAGCACATAACGGCTGCGGCCCGTCGTTTTGGTTTTGGTGTCGTGATCCTGGCCGGCCTGCGTCATTGCGCGTCACCGGCGGCGCCGGCTCTCGCTCTGCGGCGCACGCCGGAAGCCTCCAGTTCCCGCAGTTCCCGTTTGCGCGCCTGACCGTCCATGACGACCCAGGCGATGAGACAGAGGACGACAAGCCCGGTCGCCGCATAGGACATGCCGATATAAAAGGCGTGTGTCATCGCCTCAGCCCTCCCGGTTCGCCATGCGCGCGGCAAGCCGCCGTTGCGCGGCCACGCGTCGGCGCCAGATTTCGTTGCGCATGGCGGCAATGTGCAAGGTGAAGAACAGCAGCGTGAAACCGACAGCCATGGTCAGAAGCGGCCGGAGAAATTCCGCATCGATGGCGGAGCCGCCCATGCGGATGACGCTTGCCGGCTGGTGCAGCGTATTCCACCACTCGACCGAGAATTTGATGATGGGAATATTCACAAAACCGACGAGGATAAGCACGGCGCTGACGCGGGCGGCTCTGGAGGGATCGTCCATGGCGCGGTTAAGCGCAATCAATCCGAGATACATCAGGAAAAGCACGAAGACGGATGTCAGTCGCGCATCCCACACCCACCAGGTTCCCCACATGGGTTTGCCCCAAAGCGAGCCGGTGACGAGGGCAATCAGTGTGAAGGCCGCCCCGATGGGGGCTGCGGCCTTATGGCTGACATCCGCCAGCGGATGGCGCCAGACGAGGGTGCCGATGGCGGAGACCGCCATGACAGAATAACACATCATCGCCAGCCAGGCCGAGGGCACGTGCACATACATGATACGCACCGTATAACCCTGCTGGTAATCGCCTTCGGTGGTAAAGGACAGATAAAGACCGGCGGCCAGCACCAGCGCGGTGAGCACAGCGAGCCAGGGCAGAATGCGTGCCGCCAGCGCCAGAAACCGGGTGGGATTGGCGAGATCGCTGAATTTGGTGATGCTGAAGGTCTGCTCGTTCATGCCGTTTGTGTAACCCGAGAATGGCCGCCCCGCAATTGATCCCTGTCAACAGGGGATCGTCTGGCGCGGTTTCCTCAATCCATACCATTGCGCAGTGCCAAAGCGGCAAAGAAAGGGCCGGTCACGGCTGAAAATAATGTGATCGCGCACAGAATGAGGAAAGGCGGCATGAAGGGCGCCGGGTCCTGCACCGCCGCATAAGAGGCGCTGACACCGAAGATCAGGACCGGAATGGCAAGCGGCAGGACGAGGATGGAGACCAGAAGGCCGCCGCGCGGCAGGGCGACGGCGACCGCCGCACCCACTGCGCCGATGAAGGTGATGGCCGGTGAACCGACGAGCAGGGTGAGCATCACGGCGCCGATCGCCACCTCGTCCATATTCATGAACAGGCCGAGCAGCGGCGAGGCCAGCACCAGCGGCAGGCCGGTCGCCACCCAATGCGCCAGGCATTTGACAAGGACGGTCAGCACCAGCGGGGTTTCCTGCATCAGGATGAGATCGAGGGAGCCATCATCCCGCTCGGCCTGAAACAGCCTGTCGAGGCCGAGAAGGGCGGACAGGAGCGCGCCGATCCAGACGATGGCCGGGCCGATGCGGGCGAGCAGGTTGAGATCGGGGCCGACGCCGAAGGGGATGACGGCAACCACGGTCATGAAGAACAGCACGCCGATCAGCGCGCCGCCGCCGGCGCGGATGGAGAGTTTGATATCGCGGAGGAGGAGGGGGGTAAACCACGCCCGCAAACCCATCATGCCCAAGCCTCCACGCCCGCAAACCCCGTCATCCGCAATTCCCGGGCATTCTCCAATCCCAATGGCTGATGGGTCGCCGCCAGGACAATGCCGCCTTTCTCAAGATGGTTTTTCACGAGACCGGTAAACATCCCGTCCGCAGCCTTGTCGAGCGCCGCCGTCGGCTCATCGAGAATCCACACCGGCCGCCAGGCGATCAAAAGTTTCGCCATGGCAAAACGCCGCTGCTGACCCGCGGAGAGATAACCGAAGGGAAGGTGGGTAATGCCGGTGAGGCCGACAATTTCCGCGGCCTCGTCGATCGCGATGCCCGCGCCGCCGGGAAAATCGCCGAGGAAGTCTCTCCAGAAACTCAGATTTTCCGAGACGGTCAGTTCCGTTTTCATCGCATTGCGGTGGCCGAGATAATGACAGGCTTCCGACGGGCGCATCTCGGCTTCCATTCCTTCGCCGGCTATCTTTACCCGACCCTGTTCCGGGCGCAGCAGGCCGGCCACCGTGCGCAGAAGCGTGGATTTTCCCGAGCCGTTGCGGCCGGTCAGCACCAGAGCTTCGCCGTCACTTAACTTGAAGGAAATATTCATGAATATGAAATCTTCGCCGCGTCTCACGCCGAGATTTTCCGCCGTCAAATCCATGCTGCGGTTCCGATTACGATTTCATCGTCTCGATCATAAAAAAATCGATTAGCTTCGTTGAATGGTCTGGCACGTTTTAGAGAAATTATCTATATGGGTGTCAACACGCCAGCGGCCGGCGTGAACATCATCTTGCGCCGGACTTGACAATTGCGAGGAGCAATTTTCACGTGCGGACAGCGGAAATGGTCGTACCCGCATCCTGATGTGCATGAGTGCATAGGTGTCCGCACGCACGTGTTGGCTATCAGAGTAAGCGGGGTTTTTATCCATGCCCAAATCACTCGACAGTTTCCAATGTCGTTCCGTCCTTACCGTGGATGGTAAGGATTACGTCTATTTCAGCCTCCCCAAGGCTGAAGCCAACGGCCTGAAGGGCGTTTCCAGGCTGCCCTATTCCATGAAGGTTCTTCTGGAAAACCTGCTGCGTTTCGAGGACGGCCAGTCCGTCACCAAGGAACACATTCTGGCGGTTTCCGAATGGCTGAACAACAAGGGCCTGACCGAAACCGAAATCGCCTATCGCCCCGCCCGCGTTCTCATGCAGGACTTTACCGGCGTTCCCGCCGTGGTCGACCTTGCCGCCATGCGTGACGGCATCAAGGCTCTCGGCGGTGACCCGGAAAAGATCAACCCGCTGGTTCCCGTCGACCTCGTCATCGACCACTCGGTCATCGTCGACGAATTCGGCACGCCGAGCGCCTTTGCCCGCAATGTCGAACTGGAATACGAGCGCAATGGCGAGCGTTACCGCTTCCTGAAGTGGGGCCAGCAGGCGTTCAAGAATTTCCGCGTGGTTCCGCCCGGCACCGGCATCTGTCACCAGGTCAACCTCGAATATCTCGGCCAGACCGTCTGGACGAAGGAAGAGGATGGCGAGACGATCGCTTATCCGGATACCTGCGTCGGCACCGATTCGCACACAACCATGATCAATGGTCTCGGCGTTCTCGGCTGGGGCGTCGGCGGCATCGAGGCTGAAGCGGCCATGCTTGGCCAGCCGGTCTCCATGCTTCTGCCGGAAGTCATCGGCTTCAAGCTGACCGGCAAGGTGAAGGAGGGCGTGACCGCGACCGACCTCGTGCTGACCGTGGTTCAGATGCTGCGCAAAAAAGGTGTCGTCTCCAAATTTGTCGAATTCTTTGGCCCTGGCCTCGATTCGATGTCTCTCGCCGACCGTGCGACCATCGGCAATATGGGTCCGGAATATGGTGCGACCTGCGGTTTCTTCCCGGTTGACGGCGAGACCATCAATTACCTGACCATGTCCGGCCGCGCCAAGGATCGCATCGCGCTCGTCGAAGCCTATTCCAAGGCGCAGGACATGTGGCGCACCGGCGACGGTTCCGACCTCGTCTTCACGGATACGCTGGAACTCGACCTCGGCGACGTCGTGCCGTCCATGGCCGGCCCAAAGCGTCCGGAAGGCCGCCTGCCGCTCGAAACCATCGCGCCGAATTTCGCAACCGCGCTTGAAAACGACTACAAGAAGCCCGGCCAGCTTTCGAACCGCTATGCGGTCGAAGGCGAAGCTTTCGATCTCGGTCACGGCGACGTGGCGATTGCCGCCATCACCTCCTGCACCAACACTTCCAACCCCTCTGTTCTCATCGCGGCAGGTCTTCTTGCCCGTAACGCTGTTGCCAAGGGGCTGAAATCCAAACCGTGGGTGAAGACGTCGCTCGCGCCCGGATCGCAGGTCGTCGCGGAATATCTCGACAAGTCCGGCCTGCAGAAGGATCTCGATGCAATCGGCTTCAACCTTGTCGGCTTCGGCTGCACGACCTGCATCGGCAATTCCGGTCCGCTGCCGCCGGCGATCTCAAAGACGATCAACGACAAGGGCCTGATCACCGCCGGTGTTCTTTCCGGCAACCGCAACTTCGAAGGCCGTATCTCGCCGGATGTGCAGGCGAACTACCTGGCCTCGCCGCCGCTCGTCGTGGCCTATGCCCTTGCCGGTACGGTGCAGAAGGACCTGACGAAGGAGCCGATCGGCGACGATCAGAATGGCAACCCGGTTTATCTCAAGGATATCTGGCCCACCTCGAAGGAAATCCAGGAATTCATCCTGAAATACGTCACGCGCGAACTGTATGAAACGAAGTATGCCGACGTGTTCAAGGGTGACGCGAACTGGCAGGCCGTTCAGGTTCCGCCGGGCCAGACCTATGCCTGGGACGATCAGTCGACCTATGTTCAGAACCCGCCCTATTTTGTCGGCATGGGCAAGACCGGTTCCGGCTTGAAGAATATCAAGGGTGCGCGCGTCCTCGGTCTCTTCGGCGACAAGATCACCACCGACCATATTTCTCCGGCCGGTTCGATCAAGGCGGCTTCGCCGGCCGGCGCCTATCTGACGGAACATGGCGTTGCCGTTGCCGACTTCAACCAGTACGGCACACGTCGTGGCAACCATGAAGTGATGATGCGCGGCACCTTTGCCAATATTCGCATCCGCAACCACATGCTCGGCCCGAACGGCAAGGAGGGTGGCTACACCATCCACTATCCGTCCAAGGAAGAGATGTCGATCTATGACGCGGCCATGAAATACAAGGCGGAGGGCGTTCCGCTCGTCATCTTCGCCGGTGTCGAATATGGCAACGGTTCGTCCCGCGACTGGGCGGCGAAGGGCACCAACCTGCTCGGCGTGAAGGCCGTGATCGCGCAGTCCTTCGAACGTATTCACCGTTCGAACCTGGTCGGCATGGGCGTCGTTCCTTTCGTCTTCGAGGACGGCACGACCTGGGCGAGCCTCGATCTCAAGGGCGACGAAATCGTCGAGATCGACGGCCTCGAAGGCGAGATCAAGCCGCGTGAAAAGAAGATCGCCAAGATTACCTACAGCGACGGTTCGGTGAAGGAAGTTCCGCTTCTGTGCCGCATCGATACGCTGGACGAGGTGATCTACATGAACAATGGCGGCATTCTGCAGACCGTTCTTCGCGATCTGGCCGCTTGAAAAAAAACGAGAATACCAAAAGACGCCGGGAGAAATTCCGGCGTTTTTCCTGTATCAGGGCCTATAGTTTTGTGATTGCCGCTCACCCCTTCGTGACTTTCTATTGAAGGGCAATAGACGTTATTTTCCGATCTGCATCCAGCAGGATTGATCGCATCAATTCGTCTGGATCTCTTCCGGACAAAGGTTTTCGTAATGCCGTTGAAATTTCCCCTGTCGATATGTCTTCTCGGCACGTTTATCGTCACCTCCGCGCAGGCGCAGGAGGCGGTGAAAGGCGTCGTCGAATTGTTCACATCGCAGGGATGCGCATCCTGCCCGCCGGCCGATGAGGCTTTGCGCAAGATGATTCAGAAGGGCGATGTGGTCGGTCTTTCCTACCATGTCGACTACTGGAACTATCTTGGCTGGACGGATTCGCTGGCATCCAAGGAAAATACCGAACGGCAATATGGCTATATGCGGGCGCTTGGCCGCAACGGGGTGTATACGCCGCAGGCCATTCTGAATGGCCGCGACCATGTCAAGGGCGCGGATGTTCGCGGCATCTATGACCGGCTCGATGCCTTCAAGCGCGAGGGGCAGGGTCTGAATGTGCCGGTGTCGTCAAAATTTGCCGGTGACGAGGTCGAGATCGACATCGGTGCCGGTAGCGGCAAGGCCGATGTCGTCGTTGCCTATTTCACGCGCGAACAGACGGTGGATGTGCAGAAGGGCGAGAACCAGGGGAAAAAAATGTCCTACTGGCACAGCGTTTATGACGTGCAGACGGTCGGCATGTGGGACGGTTCGCCGATGACGGTGAAACTACCGGCCAGCGTGGTGGCAAAAGTGAAAAAGGGCGGCTGTGCCGTGCTGTTGCAGACCGCCAATGCCAGTGGCGATCCCACGGCAATCGTCGGCGCCAGTATTTTGTTGGGAAATGAAGCGCCATAATCGCCTGACGGGCGATTGAAGATCCGGTCCGGGCATTGGGGGCTGGGGGTAAAGGGTCAATGCACCGGACCGGGTCATCTTGGTGCCTAGGCATCAATTGACAATAGGACTATTCCACCCAATTCAGGCCATGGTTTGACCGAAATACGGCAGGCTCCCCTAAAATGGGTGCCTAAATGGTTACCAATTTTTACCTCTGCTTTTGTTGCGGGCAGTGTCTCCCTGGGATTTCGCGATCGGCATCGAATGTCATTTCCGCTCCTCTGTGCCGTCACCCAAAGGCTGTGCACAAGCTCCATGGGACATGCGAGCCAGTTCCGGCCATTGGTTCAAGGCTTGCAATTTCGCCTTCTCAGGCTCACATTGATGAGATGATTTGGGTGGAATCGGAGGTATTGGATGACCGATCAACCGGATGTGCAGCAGGTGCAGACCGCTTCACGCGACAGTTCCACCGTTATCGATCTCCGCGAATACAAGAAGAACAAGGACCCTTTGCCGGTCACCTTTCACCGCCGCGAGCTGGATGCGATCCTGCGCATTTACGGGCGAATGGTGGGAGAGGGGGAATGGCGCGACTACGCCATTGACCATCTGAAGGAAAAGGCGGTGTTTTCCGTCTTCAAGCGTTCAGGTGAAATGCCGCTTTTCAGGATCGAGAAAAACCCCAAGCTGGCGGCGAAGCAGGGCGCCTATTGCGTGGTCAACACGGATGGCCGCATTCTGAAGCGTGGCCATGAGCTGCCGCAGGTTCTCAAGGTCTTCGACAAGGTTCTGAAACTTATCGAGTGAGCCTTCACCGGCTTGTCTGCCGCCCGGGCAGGCCCATATGACCTCAGATTATCCGCATATAAAAAGGCGGCCAAAGGGCCGCCTTTTGCATGTCTGTCTTAAGCCTCTCAGCCTTAGTCGTCGCGGTTTCCGAGGAACTGCAGAAGGAAGGTGAAGAGGTTGATGAAATCGAGATAGAGGGTCAACGCGCCCATGATGGCCTTGCGACCAGCCACGGCGACATCGTCACCATCAAAATACATTTCCTTGATCTTCTGGGTATCGTAGGCGGTCAGGCCTGCGAAGATCAGCACACCGATCGCCGAAATCGCGAACTGCAGGGCGCCGGAAGCAAGGAAGATGTTGACGATGGAGGCGATGATGATGCCGAACAGGCCCATGATCAGGAACGAACCGAAACCGGAAAGGTCCTTCTTCGTCGTATAACCGTAAAGCGACAGCGCGCCGAACGAAGCGGCGGTCACGAAGAACGTCTGCACGATGCTTCCTTCGGTATATCTCAGGAAGATCGAGGACAGCGATACGCCCATAAGAGCAGCATAGACCCAGAACGTCGTCTGCGCGGCGGAAACGCTCATGTTCTGGATGCGGAAGCTAAGGAAGAAAACCAGTGCAAGCGGTGCCAGCATGACGACCCAGCGCAGCGGCGACGCATAAACGAGGGTGCCCAAGGACGTCAGCATCTTGCCATTCGGCAGCGTTGCAACCGCCGCTGCGGGATCGCTCGTCGTGGCAAGCATTGCAAAGCCGAACGCTGCAACGCCGGTGATGACCAGAGCCAGCGCCATAAGGTTGTAAACCTTGAGCATGTAGGAGCGAAGACCCTCATCGATCATCGCACCAGTCTGTGCACGGTTCTGCGCCATGCGGTTCTGGTAGTTATTGAAGTCAGCCATTGTTTCCTCTTTTGAGCTCCGTAATTGCTACGGTGTCGGGATACCTCCCGGGCGCCGCTGCGGAGCTTCAGCAAGCCTAGTCAGGAATATGATGGCAGAACGTGTCCGATACAAGGCCTTTTCCCGCCGAAAAGACACCATATGCGCGAAAAGCGCTCACGTTTTGGCGATCATTACAACGAATTAAACGCTAAAGTTAAGCGGCGCACAACCGATGATCATTCCCCCGCCTGCCTGAGGACCGGCGCCGCCTTCTGCCCGAGAATCCGCCAGGTGCCGATGAGGCCGATGCCGACCGTCATGACGAGGGCGATGACGAGCGTGCCGATCGCGACATCGGGCAGGAAGCTGGACGGCAGCTTCATGATGCGGGCAATCACGAACCATGCGGAGACGCCGCCGGCGAACAGCGCGAAGACGGCGGTGGCGAGACCGAGCATCATATATTCGTAAGAGAAGGCGCGGATGAGCAGATTTCGTGTGCCGCCGAGCGTCTTCAGGATGACCGCGTCATGGGTGCGGGCGCGATTTCCGGCGGCAAGCGCACCGGCGAGAACGAGGATGGATGCGATGAGCGCCACGGCCGCAGCGGCGCGAATGGCGGTGGCGAGCTGGCCGACCAGCCGGTTGACGACATCGAGCGCATCCTTCACGCGCACGCTGGTAATCGTCGGATAGCTGTTGGTGACGGCGCGCAATATCCTGCCTTCATCGCTTGCGGAAGCGGAAGGGTCGGCAAGTGTTGCGAGCCAGGCATGGGGTGCGCCGCGGAAGGTGTTGGGCGAAAACACCATGACGAAGTTGATCGAGAGGGACTCCCACTCGACATTGCGCAAATTGGCGATCTTCGCCGTGATGCTGCGGCCGAGGACGTTGACGGTCACCGTGTCACCGATCTTGAGGCCCAGTTCCCCGGCCTCTTCGGCCGCGAAGGAGACAAGCGGCTCACCGCTATAGTCCGGCCCCCACCATGTTCCTTCAGTCAGCGTCGCGTTTTCGGGAATATCCTGGGAATAGGTGATGCCCCGGTCGCCGCGTAATACCCAGCGGCCCGCCGCCGGCACCTCCATCTTCGTCACGTCCTCGCCGTTGAGCGCCAGGATCCGGCCGCGCAGCATCGGCACTTCGGTCAGGGTTCCTTCCGGAGCTTCCCGCTTCAGAAGATCGCGGAAACCCTGGACTTCGCTGCCCTGAATGTCGACGAAGAAGAAATTCGGCGCCTTTTCTGGCAGGCTGTCCGTCAATTCGCGGCGCAGGTTGCCGTCGATGAGTGTCAGCGTCACGAGCAGGGTCAGGCCGAGGCCGAGGGAGAGAACGACCGAGGGAGTGAGCGCGCCGGGGCGATGGATGTTGCCGATTGCCAGACGAAGGGCGGCGGAATGAACGCGCGGGCTGCGTTTGGCGATGGCCTTGACGCCGGAAGCCACCAGCCGCAGCACCACGAAGGCAAAGGCGATGGCCGTGAGGAACACGGAGGCGATGAAACGATCTTCCGCCGAAAGGACGGCAAGAGCGGCAAGTCCTGCCAGCAGCAGGCCGGTTGCAGCCAGATAAGGCCAGGACGGCCAGCTGCCTTCCTCGAAACCCTGCTCGCGGAAAAGCGCCGTTGCCGGCACCTCGCGCGCCTGGCCGAGCGGCACGATGGCGAAGGCCAGTGTCGTCAGGAGACCGAACAGGGCGGCAAGACCGAGCGCGCCGGGATAAAAGGCGAGTTCCTCCGGCACCGGCAGCACGCCCTCCAGAAACCGCATGGCGACAAGCGGCGCGACCGCGCCGACAACGAGGCCGATGACGATGCCGACGGCGGCAATGAAGGCGATCTGGAAGAGATAGGTCATGGTGACCACGGAGGCCGGCGCGCCGAGGCATTTCAGCGAGGCGATCGTGGTGCGCTTGGAATCCAGAAAGGCACGAACGGCATTGGCGACACCGACCCCGCCGACGATCAGGGCGGTAAGCCCCACCAGTGTCAGAAATTGCGAGAAGCGGTTGACGTTTTCGGTGAGCGACGGTGCTGCGCGGTCGCTGGTACGAATGGACCAGCCGGCATCGGGAAAGGCCCTGTTGGCCGCATCGGTCATCGTTGAGCGGGCCGAAGGGTCATTCAGCCTGATCTTGTAGGCGTGTTCGACGAGACTTCCGGTCTGAATGAGGCCGGAGGCGAAGAGGGCGTCGCGGCTGACCATCAGCCTTGGAGCGAAACCGAAGCCATCGGACAGCGCATCCGGCTCGTCGACAACGGTGCCGGTCAGTTTCAGCTTCACATTGCCGAGCAGGATTTCATCGCCGACCTTTATTCCGAGCCGTTCCAGCAAAAGCGGTGCGGCAATGGCGCCATAGGTGTCGCCGTTTCCGGCCAGAAGCTCATTCAGCGGCCGGTTCGGATCAGCCACGAAGGTGCCATAGAGCGGGTAGGCGCCGTCGATGGCCTTCACTTCCGTCAGGGTCTGTTCGGACCCATCGGCTAAACGCGCCATGGAACGCAGCCCGGTGGAGACTGCGACGGTGCCGAGGCCGTCGAGATAGGTCCGCTCCTCCTGCGTCGCCTCGCGGTTGCGCAGTTCGAAACGCACGTCCCCGGCGAGGATCGACTGGCCTTCGGTGGCTATGGCGCTCGTGACCGCACGCGACACGGAATTGACGGCGGCTATGGCGCCGGTTCCGAGTGCGATGCAGGCAAGGAAAATGTAAAAGCCGCGCAGGCCACCGCGAATTTCGCGCCGTGCGAGCCTGGCAGCGTTTCTGATATTGGCAAATGACGGGAAAAGGGCGCCGATCATGCCGATACCGCCCGCGCCACCTGTGGGCGGGCGCTGTCGCCCTCGATCTCGCCGGATCGCACCTTGATCTGCCGTGAACACCGGGCGGCAAGCGACGGATCATGGGTAACGAGCACCATGGTCATGCCGCGTTCGGCCTGCTTGGCAAATAGAAGGTCGGCGATCTGCCTGCCGGTATCGGTGTCGAGATTGCCCGTGGGTTCATCGGCGATCAGCACGGCCGGCGAAGGGGCAAGTGCGCGGGCAATGGCGACGCGCTGCTGCTCGCCGCCGGAAAGCTGGCCGGGATAGTGGTTGAGGCGTTCGCCGAGGCCGACGGCGACGAGTTCGCGTTTGGCGATCTCAAAGGGGTTCGCGACGTTGGCCAGTTCCAGCGGAACGGCCACGTTTTCCAGCGCCGTCATATTGGCGATCAGGTGGAAGGACTGGAAAACGATGCCGATATTCTTGCCGCGGAAATCCGCCAGTGCATCTTCGCCAAGCCTGTGAAGTTCGGTATCCGCGATAACGATCTCGCCGCTGTCGAGCCGCTCGAGACCGGCAAGCACCATCAGCAGCGTCGATTTTCCCGAGCCGGAAGGGCCGACGATGCCGACCGCTTCGCCTTCACCGATGGACAGATCGATGGACTTGAGAACGTGGACGGAGGCGGCGGCGTTGCCGAGGGTGAGGTCGGCCTTCTTCAGCTCTATGATGCTTTTCGTCACAATTCTCGTTCCTATATAGGGTGATGAAAACGGTCTGGCGGTGTCGATGCGGTCGGTATTTCAGACAATGGGAACCAAGTTAGGAAAGCCGTGATGAGATTTAAAGCTGCCCTGTTTCACTTCATCGTCATTTTCGCCGCTGCCTTTTCCGCCTCGCTGGCGACGGCTGAGGAGCGGACATTGCAACTGGTCGGCCTTGGTGACAGTCTCATGGCCGGGTATCAGCTGCCGCCCACCGACAGCTATACGGCACAGCTTGAAGCTGCATTAAAGGCAAAGGGCGTTTCTGTCGCCATCGCCAATGCCGGCGTGTCCGGCGATACGTCCTCCGGCGGTCTGGCAAGGGCGGAATGGTCCGTGCCCGATGGCACGGACGGGGTCATTCTGGAGCTCGGTGCCAATGATGCCTTGCGTGGTATTGCACCGGAACAGACGGAGAAGAACCTTGACGCCATCATTTCCGGTTTTCAGAAACGCAATATAGCGGTGCTGCTGGTCGGCATTATGGCGCCGCCGAATATGGGCGACGACTATGCCAGGCGCTTCAATCCGATCTTTCCAAAGCTTGCGGAAAAATACAACCTGCCGCTTTATCCCTTCTTTCTGGATGGTGTGGTGACGGATGATGCGCTGAAGCTGGACGACAAGATGCACCCCAATACGAAGGGCGTGGCAATGATGGTGGAGAAATCTTTGCCGGCTGTTGAAACCTTCATCAAGACAATCGGTGCGCAAAAAAAATAAGCACTTGCGCCCGTCTGCATTGCATGATTCGCTATGCTTGTTCTGCCAAGAGATTCGGGGAGCTCGCCATGCCGAGACTGTTTACCGCCCTCGAAATTCCGCGCAATGCGGCTATGAGCCTCTCATTGTTGCGCGGTGGTCTGCCGGGAGCCCGGTGGATCGATGTGGAGAATTATCACATAACCCTGCGTTTTATCGGTGACATCGACGGGCGGACCGCCGATGAGGTCGTGGACAGGCTGGATCGGATCGAAAGGCCGGAGTTCCAGCTCAACCTCACCGGCATGGGTTCCTTCGGTTCCAAGAAACCGCATTCCATCTGGGCCGGGGTTTCTCCCTCGCCGGAAATGCATGCTCTCCAGGCGGAAATCGAAAGGATCTGCCAGAGGATCGGTCTCCCGCCCGATCCGCGCAAGTTCATGCCGCATGTCACGCTGGCGCGGCTGCGCTCCTCCCGTCTGGACGACGTGGTGCAATATCTGTCCGGCCGCGGCAACTTCCGCACGTCGCCCTTCACGGTCGGTCGCTTCGTGCTGATGTCGTCCAAGGAATCGGTGGGCGGCGGGCCTTATATCGTCGAGGAGGCGTTTCCGCTTCACGAGGCGCGGTCCAGTTCGATCTTTTCCAGCAACGATCTGCATCCGGCCAAGAGCATGTTGTAGACGCCAAGGAACCCGTCCTCGGCTCCGTAATAGGGATCGGGGACGTTGTCGCGGCGGCCGGCGGCATATGCCATGAAGAGATGGATTTTGTGCCGGTGCCTTTCCGGGCTCGATTGCAGCAGCCTCGCCAGATTGTCTTCGTCCATGGCGAGGATGAGGTCGAAGGTCTCGAAATCCGCTGGCTTGACCTGCCGCGCCCTTTGCCGGGAAATATCGATGCCATGCTGTCGCGCCACGTCTATGGATCGCGGGTCGGGTGCGTCGCCCGCATGCCAACTGCCGGTGCCGGCGGAATCGACGGTGATTTGGCGGGACATGCCCTCATCATGGGCAAGATGAGTGAGAACACCTTCGGCAAGCGGCGAGCGGCAGATGTTACCCATGCAGACAAAAAGAACGGCGATATGTTTCATGGAGGATGCGTCGATCCGGTCGTTGGGGCGTTAATGGTTATCAAGCGGAGGCAATATTCATGAAATATCCCAGACTCGAACCGGAAGCCATCCGGCAGGCGCTCGTCAGGCTCGATGGCTGGTCCCTGCGCGAGGACGGGGCGGCGATCGTCAGATCCTTCAAGTTCTCGAGTTTTGCCGAAGCCTTCGGGTTCATGGCCGAATCGGCGCTGGCGGCGGAGAAGCTCAATCACCATCCCGAATGGTCCAACGTCTATTCGCGGGTCAAGGTCTGCCTTACCACCCATGATTCACAGGGTGTGACGGAGCGTGATTTTCTTCTGGCCGAAGCCATGCAGAAGGCGGCGGCAGGCCGGGGGAATTGAACCGGGAGCGTTCCGTCCCATATAATAGCCATGACCGGAGGACCGTCGATCATGGATGATGTGAAAATCGGTGAAATTCTTCTGCCGGGCGAAACCGACAGGCAGCAGGAGCGCGAAGATGTGGTGCGGGCGAAATTCTGGCCCAAGCTGAAGCGCGTCATGTCAAAAGTTCCCTTCGCGCGCGATGCGGCGGCTGCCTATTATTGCGCGATCGACCGCGACACCCCGCTGCGCGCCAAGGGCATCATCTTTGCGGCGCTTGCCTATTTCATCATGCCGATGGATGTCGTGCCGGATGTGCTGGCCGTCATCGGATTTACCGATGACATCGCCGTCATCACCGCCGCACTCGCCATGATCCGCGCGCATATCAAGATGGAACATTACGATGCCGCGGACGCCATGCTGAAAAGGCAGCAGGAGGCCGGGTAACGCCTCTGTGATGTGCGTGTCGGGAAGAGCCCGACGAGTGACAAATTCTTGCCTGAATTTATGTGTCTTACACACAAGGGAAGGGCGTGCCACGTCCTTCTCCTCAGGGCGTCGGGAGTCGCCAATCTGTAACACCGCAAGACGTTTCCGGCATTTTATGCGTGTTGTTGACGGTTTGGTAACCGCTTTCCGACCACAATGAGAAAAGACGATCCGCACCTGAACGTGGCCGATCCATAAAATGGAGCCCGCCGCTGCTTCGGGCCAATGGAAGACAATAACCCGGCAGGAAATTCTATGTTTGTAAGAAGTGTAGCAACCGCAGCGGCCATTTTGCTGACCAGCGTCGGCGTAGCATCTGCACAGTCGCCCACGCGCATCCAGCAGTTCAATGCCTGGGGTGCCTATTCGTACAAATCGGGCAACAGCACCGTCTGCTACGTTCTTTCCATCCCCACCGCCAAGGAACCGGCGAGTGTTGATCACGGCGATATCTTCTTCATCGTCTCGCAGCGTCCGGGCCAGAACATCTCCTATGAGCCGCAGGCCATGGTGGGTTATCCGCTGAAGCAGGGTTCCAAGGTCAATGTGACGATCGACAACAAGAACTTCGTCATGTTCACCAAGGACAAGGCCGCCTGGGTGGAAAACGCCGCCGAAGAGCCGGCTCTCGTTGCCGCCATGAAGGGTGGCAAGTCGATGACCGTGAAGGCTACCTCCGGCCGCGGCACCGCGACATCCTATTCCTATTCGCTCTCGGGTATTTCGGCCGCTCTCAAGCAGATCGAGAGCTGCAAATAATCCCGACGCCTCACCGCGTTTACGAGTGGCCGGTCCTTGACCGGCCATTTGCGTTTTTGCCGGTTTGATGCTAAAGGCGCGGCAACATTGACAGGCGGATGCGCGAAAAGTGCTCCGCCTTTGATTTTCTCGACATGCAGACGATTTTCCGCCTTTCCGACAGGCCGGTCGCGCGCTGCATTGGATGATGGGATAGCGTGATGTCCGTAATGCAAGCTCCTGCCGGCCTGGCAGTCAAAACCCCGCTGATCGCCAATAGCGATCTGATGTCCGGCAAACCGTCGTTGATCGGCATGACCCGTGAGGAAATGGGTGAGGCGCTTGCGGACGTCGGCGTGCCGCAGAAGCAGGTGAAGATGCGCGTCAGCCAGTTGTGGAACTGGCTTTACGTGCGCGGCGTCTCCGATTTCGACAATATGACCAATGTCGCCAAGGAGCTTCGCGAGAAGCTGAAGGCGGCCTTTACCATTGCCCGGCCGGAAATCGTCGAGGAGCAGATCTCCAATGACGGCACCCGCAAATGGCTGATGCGTTTTCCGCCGCGTGGCGCCGGCCGCCCCGTCGAGATCGAGACGGTCTATATTCCCGAAGAAGGCCGCGGCACGCTGTGCATATCGAGCCAGGTGGGCTGTTCGCTGACCTGCTCTTTCTGTCACACCGGCACGCAACGCCTGGTGCGCAACCTGACGGCCGAGGAAATCCTTTCGCAGCTTCTGCTCGCCCGTGACCGGCTCGGTGATTTTCCCGATGGTTCGACGCCGGTTGGCGCCTATGTGCCGAGCGAAGGCCGCAAGGTTTCCAACATCGTCATGATGGGCATGGGTGAGCCACTTTATAATTTCGAGCATGTGAAGACCGCATTGTTGATCGCCACGGATGGTGATGGCCTGTCGCTCTCCAAGCGTCGCGTCACGCTCTCCACGTCGGGCGTGGTGCCGGAAATCTTCCGCACCGGCGATGAGATTGGCGTGATGCTGGCGATTTCGCTGCATGCGGTGCGTGATGAGCTGCGCGACATGCTGGTGCCGATCAACAAGAAATATCCGCTGAAAGAGCTGATCGAGGCATGCCGCAAATATCCGGGTCTTTCCAACGCTCGTCGCATCACCTTCGAATATGTGATGCTGAAGGATGTCAATGACAGCCTGGAAGACGCCAAGATGCTGGTGCAGCTGCTGAAGGGCGTTCCGGCCAAGATCAACCTCATCCCGTTCAATCCCTGGCCGGGCACGAATTACCAGTGTTCCGATTGGGCACAGATCGAGAAGTTCGCCGATTTCATCAATCAGGCGGGTTATGCCTCGCCGATCCGCACCCCGCGCGGCCGCGACATTCTCGCCGCCTGCGGCCAGTTGAAGTCGGAATCCGAGCGCATGCGCAAGACCGAAAGGCTGGCTTTCGAGGCGATGATGATCGCCAACCACGGCGCGGACGACTGAATCAGCCGCATTTGCGCCATAAAGCTGGATTTGCGGCGGTTCTCCGATTGATTTCGGTCTGTCTTGTTCCTAGAAAGACGAAAACAGGGAACCAACAGGAGGATATCCATGCGCGCATTCATTATGGCTCTCGCTGCCGCGAGCGCTCTCGTTCTGCCGGCCAAGGCTGAAAACGTCACCGTTGCCGTCACCGCCATCGTCGAACATCCGGCGCTTGACGCCGCCCGCGACGGCGTCAAGGCCGCCCTTGCCGAAGCCGGTTACAAGGAAGGCGAGAACCTCAAGTTCCTTTACGAGTCCGCACAGGGCAATCCCGGCACCGCAGCGCAGATCGCACGTCAGTTCGTGGGTGATGCGCCCAACGTCATCGTACCGATCTCCACACCGTCGGCGCAGGCCGTGGTTGCGGCCACGCGCGATATTCCGGTCGTCTTCACGGCCGTATCCGATCCGGTCGGCGCGCAGCTGGTCAAGAGCATGGAAAAGCCCGGCGGCAACGTGACCGGTCTTTCCGACATGCTGCCGGTTGGCGAACATCTGGCGCTGATCAAGGAAATTACGCCGAACGCCAAGTCCATCGGCTTCATCTACAACTCCGCTGAAGCCAATTCCGCCTCCACGCTGGCCCTGCTGAAGGCCGAAGCCGACAAGGCGGGTCTCAAGGTCGTCGAATCCGTCGCCACCAAGTCCGCTGAAGTTCAGGGCGCAACGCGCGCTCTGGTCGGCAAGGCCGACGTGATCTACGTTCCGACCGACAACACCATCGTTTCCGCTTTCGAGGCGGCAGCCGGCGTTGCCTCCGAGGCCAAGATCCCGCTTTACGCCGCTGACACGGATTCCGTCGCGCGTGGCGCGGTTGCAGCCCTCGGCTTCAACTATTTCGACGTTGGCAAGCAGACCGGCGCCGTCGTTGTCCGTGTCCTCAAGGGTGAAAAGCCGGGCGACATTCCGGCTACCGTGGCTGTGGGCACCGATCTCGTGATCAACAAGAAGGTTGCGGAAAAAGTTGGCGTCACCTTCCCTGAAAGCGTGACGAAGCGCGCCACCAAGGTCATCGACTGAACTGAAACCCGACTGAATTGCGGGCGGCGGCATTTCGCCGCCCGTTTTACGTGGCGCGATATGGTGCCCGTCTCCGCCTGATGGCGGCAATAACAAGGACATTACCGTGAGCCAAATCGCCTTCTGGGGTGCCGTGGAGCTGGGACTGGTCTTCGCTTTCGTGGCGATCGGCGTCTATCTCGCTTTCCGCGTGCTTGATTTTCCTGACCTGACCGTGGACGGTTCGTTTCCGCTTGGCGCCGCCGTTGCTGCGGTGCTGATCATCGCCGGTCTGAACGCTTGGGTCGCGACGGCGGTTGCCATGGTTGCCGGTGCCGCCGCGGGCATCGTGACCGCGACGCTCAATGTGCGTTTTAAAATCCTCAACCTGCTTGCCTCGATCCTGACGATGATCGCGCTGTTTTCCGTCAATCTCAGGGTGATGGGAAAGCCGAATGTGGCGCTGCTCAATCAGGATACGATGGTATCGCCGTTTTATGGCCTCGGCCTGTCCGAATATCTGGTGCGGCCGCTGTTTGTCGGCGCGCTGGTGCTGGTCGCGGTCATTCTGGTCTGGCGTTTTCTTGAAAGCGATGCCGGCCTTGCCATGCGGGCGACCGGCGCCAATGCGCGGATGGCGCGGGCGCAGGGTGTGAAGACCGGCAATCAGATCTATCTCGGCATGGCGCTTTCGAATGCGCTGGTGGCCCTTGGCGGCGCGCTGTTTGCGCAGACCAATGGTTTTGCCGATGTGACTTCCGGTGTCGGCACCATCGTCGTCGGGCTTGCCGCCGTCATCATCGGTGAGACGTTGTTTGGTGCGCGCGGCATCCTGATCGCGCTGATCGGCTGTGTCTTCGGTTCCATCGCCTATCGTCTCGCCATCCAGCTGGCTCTGTCGAGCGATGTGCTGGGTCTCAAGGCGTCGGATCTCAATTTCGTAACGGCGGTATTGGTGGCCATCGCATTGATCCTGCCGCGTCTGCGCCGTGGGGGAGCAACATCGTGATTTCGCTTTCCGATATCCAGGTCGTCTTCGGACGTGGCACGCCGCTGCAAAAACAGGCGCTGGCCAAGATCTATCTCACCATCGAGGATGGTTCCTTCGTCACCGTCATCGGTTCGAATGGCGCCGGCAAATCCACGCTTCTCGGTGTTCTGGCCGGCGATGTCCTGCCGACGGCGGGCAAGGTGATGATCGGCGGCGCCGATGTTACCCGCAAGCCGACTGCCAGCCGGGCGGGACGGGTGGCGCGGGTGTTTCAGGACCCGCTGGCTGGCAGCTGCGGCGCGCTCACCATCGAGGAGAACCTGGCGCTTGCGGCATCGCGCGGCCAGCGTCGCGGCCTTCTGCCGGCGCTTGGCCGTGGTCGCCGCGATTTCTTCAAGGAGCGGATAGCCTCGCTTAATCTTGGTCTCGAAAATCGTCTGAAGGACCGGATGGACCTTCTGTCCGGCGGTCAAAGGCAGGCGGTTTCGCTGGTCATGGCGACGCTGTCGGGTTCGGATGTGCTGCTGCTGGACGAACATACGGCCGCACTTGATCCCGGCATGGCGGAATTCGTGATGGAGTTGACCCGTAAGGTGGTGTCGGAGCGCAAGCTGACGACGCTGATGGTCACCCATTCCATGCGTCAGGCGCTGGATTACGGCACCCGCACGATCATGTTGCATGCCGGTGAAATCGTACTCGACGTGTCCGGCGACAGCCGCAAGGATCTCGAGGTCGAAGACCTGATCGACATGTTCCGCAAGATACGCGGCCAGACGCTGGATGATGACGAGCTGCTGATCGGTTGATTAGAGAAAAGGCGCCTTCCGGCGCCTTTTTATTTGCCCTCAGCGCGTTTGCGTGAAGAAAATCTTGACCGCGAAAATCGAGAAGACGCCGGCGATCGTATAATCCAGCCCGCGCAGAACCTTGCGGTTGCGCTGCAGCCATGCGGAGAGGACATCGGCGGCAATCACGATGCCGATGCCGATCGGCAGCGCCACGATGATGGACCAGATGCCGAGGAAGATCAGCTTGCCGGTCACATGCGGATCGGAAGCGCTGACGAATTGCGGCAGGAAGGTCATGAAAAAGATGATGACCTTGGGGTTCAGCAGATTGACCCAGATACCGTTCAGCAGCGCTGATTTGAGCGAGGATTGCGGTTTTTCGCCGGTGGTCTTCACCATCACGAAATCCGAACCCTTGCGCAGGGCCTGAATGGCGAGCCAGACCAGATAGGCGGCACCGCCGGTTTTCAGGATCATGAAGGCCGTCGGCGAAGCGACGATGAGGGCGGCGACGCCGAAGGCGACCAGCATCGTATGCACGGTGATGCCGATATTGGTTCCGACCAAGGTCATGAAACCCGCTGCACGGCCTTCGCGCAACGAACGGCTGATCCACAGCGTCATGTCGGGTCCCGGCGTCACTGCCAGAAGCAGAATGGCAATGGTGAAGGCGATAAGTGTTGGCAGGCTTGGAACGAAATCCATCGCGGCACCCATGAAAGCTCAAGATTGCCGTTGCTTAACGCGATTTCGTGTTTCTGCCAATGGTTTTGACGGTGTCAGCCGCCGTACCCGTCAGAGCGCGGCGGCCGGGACTTCAGCTCTTCAAGAAGCTGGTGAAGGCCGCGGAATATTCCGCATGCCAGCGCGACAGCGGCGGGCGGTTCTGGACGATGTCCTGGGCCGCCCAGAGAATGCGCTTCTCATCGGTCGGGCGGTCCACCTCGCCATCCGGGCAGAGAATATAAAAATCGCCCCGGCCGATGCTTTCGATCATGAAGTCGACGGTCTGTTCACCGGTCCATGCGCCCTCCGGTTTTTCCGTCCTGCCATGGGCGGTCAAACCCGTGAAGACGAAACCGGGGATCAGAAGGTGGGCGGAAACCGCGCCGGTCGGGCTGTTGCGCAACTCGTGCTGAAGCGCTTCCGTGAAGGTTTTCACACCGGCCTTCGAGACATTATAGGCCGGATCACCGGGTGGCGTGGTGATGCCCTGTTTCGAACCGGTATTGATGATGAGCGACGGTTCGCCATGGGCGATCATGCCCTGGCCGAAGACGCGGCTGCCGTTCACGACGCCCATCAGGTTGACGCCGATGACTTTTTCCCAATTGGCCTGCGGCCCGAAGATGGCGCTGCCCGGCTGGATGCCGGCATTGTTCATCAGCACGTGAACACGCCCGAAACGCTGGATTACGGCGCGTTCCAGCGCCTCCAGCTCATCGAGTTTCGATACGTCGGTCGGGATGGCGACGATCTGCGCTTCACCGTCCCTGGCGACGGCCAGAATATCCGCATGGGCTGCGGCGAGTTTTTCGCCATCGAGATCGACAAGCACGACGCTCATGCCGAAACCGGCGAATTTGCGGGCGGCGGCAAGTCCGATGCCGGACGCCGCACCGGTGATGACGGCGACATTATCTTCCTTGAATGCGGGGTGGATGGTCGTCATAGGTTTCTCCTTCGCGTCGTTTCTGCTGTTTCCAGCGGTTTGCAACGTTGCCTGAACCCTGATTGGCTTCATTCACGGTCTTCAAGTCGATCGCGCCGCTTCATGATAAAGCGCGAATTTTCTAAATGCATGTGACAATCGCTTCGTTCCCATCGCGCGGCCGGTCATCACGCCAGGTCACAGGCGCCCATCAATTGTTTTGTCGCTTATCTCACGGAAAAGCGCTTCACACATTTCGGGTTGCACTGTAAAAGTGCCGAAATCCCAAGGAAATGGCGGTGCCCAGATGCCGTCATCATGCAGATGGACATCACTATGGCACTCCCGAAAGACGTTAAGAAAGTCGTTCTCGCCTATTCCGGCGGCCTCGACACCTCGATCATCCTGAAGTGGCTTCAGACGGAACTCGGCGCGGAGGTCGTGACCTTCACCGCCGATCTCGGCCAGGGCGAAGAGCTTGAGCCGGCACGCAAGAAGGCCGAGATGCTGGGCATCAAGGAAATCTTCATCGAGGACGTCCGCGAAGAGTTCGTGCGTGATTTCGTGTTCCCGATGTTCCGCGCCAACGCTGTTTATGAAGGCGTCTATCTGCTCGGCACGTCGATTGCCCGTCCGCTGATTTCCAAGCACCTGATCGAAATCGCCAAGAAAACCGGTGCCGACGCCATTGCCCATGGCGCCACCGGCAAGGGCAACGACCAGGTTCGTTTCGAGCTTTCGGCCTATGCGCTGAACCCCGACATCAAGATCATCGCTCCCTGGCGCGACTGGACGTTCAAGAGCCGTACCGACCTCCTGAACTTCGCCGAACAGCACCAGATCCCGGTCGCCAAGGACAAGAAGGGCGAGGCGCCTTTCTCCGTCGACGCCAACCTGCTGCACTCCTCTTCCGAGGGCAAGGTTCTGGAAGACCCGGCACTGGAAGCACCGGAATATGTGCATATGCGCACCATTTCCCCGGAAGCCGCACCGGACAAGGCAACTGTCATCAAGGTCGGTTTCCGCAAGGGCGATGCCTGCTCCATCAATGGCGTCGAAATGTCGCCCGCCACGCTTCTGGCGACGCTCAACAATTACGGCCGCGAAAACGGTATCGGTCGTCTCGATCTGGTCGAGAACCGTTTCGTCGGCATGAAGTCGCGCGGCGTTTACGAGACGCCTGGCGGCACCATCCTGCTTGCCGCGCATCGCGCCATCGAATCCATTACGCTCGACCGGGGTGCCGCGCATCTGAAAGACGAGCTGATGCCGCGTTACGCCGAGCTGATCTATTACGGCTTCTGGTTCTCGCCCGAGCGCGAGATGCTGCAGGCCCTGATCGACAAGAGCCAGGAACATGTGGAAGGCGAAGTGACGCTGAAGCTCTACAAGGGCAACGTCATGGTGACCGGCCGCGAGAGCGCCAAGTCGCTTTATTCCGATGCGCTGGTGACCTTCGAGGACGACCACGGTGCCTACGACCAGAAGGATGCAGCGGGCTTCATCAAGCTCAATGCGTTGCGCCTGCGCACGCTGGCCAAGCGCAATCTCAGCAAATAATTCAGCTTCCATCAAAACAGCAACCCGCGGGCGGTGACGCCGGCGGGTTTTTTATGCGTCTTTTCTGGAGACGATGCGGAAGCCGACATAGCTGGCGACTGCCGTGAATTCCATCACCGGGATGATGATGCCGAAGCCGGTCAGGGGTGAGCCGATGAGCGAAGCCGCAGCACCGCCTGCAAAGCCCGATCCCATCTGGATGAAGCCCATCATCGCCGATGCGGAACCGGCAATATGCGGGAAGGGGGCAAGGGCGGCCGTCACCATTGAGGGTGTCAGCAAGGCGATGCCGATTGTCGCAACCGCCACGGGTCCCATGATTGAGAAAAAGGACGGCGGTATCAGGAATACCGACAGCAGGATGAGAAGACCGCCTGTTCCCGAAAAACAAAGGCCGAGCATGACCGCACGGCGATCGCCCAGTCGCGGTGCGATATAACGCAGGGCAATGGAGCCGAAGAAATAAGCGCCGGTCTGCATCAGCATGCCGATGCCGAAGGCGGTGGGGGTCATGCCAACTTCACCGATGAGAATGAAGGTCAGCATGGTGGCCTGTGCATAAAGCGCGCCGATGGAGCCGCCGAGTACCAGTGCGGCGAGAAGAAAACGCGGTTCGGTCAGCAAGGCACCATAGGCCGAGAGGAGCCGGCGGGGGCGGATCAGGCTTTTGTCCGGAACCGTCGTTTCGCGCAGGAAAACCACCACGGAAAAAATGGCGATGGCTCCAAGGCCCGCCATGAGGAAGAACACCGATTTCCAGCCGAAAGCTGCCAGCGAAAGCCCGCCGATCGTCGGTCCCAGGGCCGGGCCGACGGCGAGCATGATGCCGATCAGGTTCATGATGCTGGAGGCATCGGCGCCGGTGAACTGGTCGCGCACCACGGCGCGTGCGACCGTCATGCCGACCGAGGCGCCGATGCCCTGCACCAGCCGGGCGAAGAGCAGGACTTCGATTGTCGGCGCGAAAATCGCCAGCAGCCCGCCACCAAGGAAAATGGAGAGAAAAACAAGGCTTGCCCTGCGCCGTCCGAAGGCGTCGGATGCCGGCCCGGCGAGCAGCTGCGCGATGGCGAAGCCGGCAAAATACAGTGACAGGCTGAGTTTGACGGCGGCTTCGGTTGTGGCGAAAACCCGCGTCAATTCCGGCATGGCGGGTGTGTAGATCGCCATGGAAATTGGCGCCAGCGCCGTCAGCAACGCACCGAGCATGGCCGTGCGTTTTCTCGACATGATCGGTTCTGGCGACATTGCGATCAGCCGTTCTGGCCCGGTTGTTCCGGCTGCAAATTGTTGCGAAGCGTCTGCAGGAAGTCGCGGAACAGCGCCACTTCTTCCTCGTTCAGCCCCTGTGTGGCGTGACGGACGAGTTCATCGATCTCCTGTCGCACGGCTTCCAGCATCTCGGAGGCGTTTTTTGTCAGTACGATGCGTTTGGAACGCCTGTCCTGCGGGTCCTGCTGCCGCTCAATGAGATCGAGGGATTGCAGCTTGTCGAGATAGGCGCAGATCGTCATGGGCTCGATGCCGAGACGGGCGGCAATATCCGATTGCTTGCTGCCATCGACGACTGCAACCGTTAGCAGGGCGCGTGCCTCACCTGGGGTCAGGCCCAGCCCGGCCTCGGAAATTCGCCGCTCAAAAGCACTGTTCAGCAGGCGTGCGCCGCTGTTCAGCAAAAATGCCAGTGAATCTTTTTCCCGCTTCGTGCCCATGCTACGCCTTTTCGTAAGTCAGCCTTACTAAATTCCGGGCGATAATCAATGGTGCACAAATCATATTGTCGCAAATCGAGTAAAGTATGTGTCAGTTCGATTGCTGGATGCCCGGCAACATAGTCAATGATCGTTACACTAAAGCAAAAAAGGACAGGACGTCCTGCATTTTTTCCGCTTCGTCTGCCGTGCCGATGGAACGGGCAATTTCTGCCCGGTCGGAAAAATAGGCCAGGAAGTCGAAATCCGTATCGTCTGTGACGTCCGCTATGTCTATAATCTCGCCATTGGCGTTTAACGTCTGTGCGGGCAACTCGGATGAAAGTTCAAACCAGATGTCCTGGCTGATTTTCCCCGCATCATAATATTCCTGCGCGATTTCCCGCAATTCGCGGGGACTGATACGGCTGAAGTCGATACGCTTTACCGATTCTTCAAATCCGGCTGCCGCATCGGGTTTGGCCGTCCTGCTGAAATCGGAGCTTTCAAGGGATCTGGCGTTCCTGGGATTGTCTCTGAAAAGGAAATTATTAGAAGTCCTTAAAGAATAAATCTCCATAATACATATCTCCATCATGGGATATTATTGCGAGACACCAGAACATGCCATTGGCGTGCCGGTCAATATTTGGCGGCGCCGGCGCCGGCATATTCCACATCAAATTCCGGCATATTGAATTGGTGGTCGAGGCATGCCCATATGGGTTTGAACCGGAATTGCACAAGGAAGATGAAATGCCGCCCAAGACCGCGCTTTATCCCGCACTCGTTGACTGGAACGGCCATAATGGTCTGCCGAAATTCGATGCGGTCAGGGATGAGGATTTTGCGCCGGCCTTCGATGCCGCCCTTCTGGCCCACGAACAGGAAATCGATGCAATTGCCGGCAATACGCAGGCCCCAGGCTTCGACAATACGGTGACCGCACTCGAAATCGCAGGCGACGATCTTTCGCGCATTTCGGCGCTGTTCTGGAACAGGGCAGGGGCCAATACCAATGCTGTGATCCAGACACTGGAGCGGGAAATCGCGCCAAAACTGTCGCGGCACTATTCGAAGATCGGCATGAACGAAGCTCTTTTCAGGCGCATCGATACATTGTGGGAAAAGCGCGGGACACTCGGCCTGACGGGCGAGGAAAAGCGCGTTCTCGAAAGACACTGGAAGGGTTTCGTGCGGTCCGGTGCAAAATTGCCGAAAGACCGGCAGGAACGGCTGGCGGCAATCAATGAGGAGCTTGCCGGTCTCGGCGCGACATTCGGGCAGAATGTGCTGGCGGATGAAAAGAACTGGAAGCTTCTGCTTGCCACTGAAGAGGAACTGGCCGGCATTCCCGGTTTTCTGCGCGATGCGATGGCGGGTGCGGCCCGCGAGCATGGCGAGGACGGCAAATTTGCCGTCACCCTGTCCCGTTCCATCATCGAACCATTCCTGACTTTCTCCGAGCGTCGCGATCTGCGTGAACAGGCATTCAAGGCGTGGGTGGCGCGCGGCGAGAATGGCGGTGAAACCGACAATCGCGCGATCGTTCACCGCACGCTGGAACTGCGCGAGGAGAAGGCGAAGCTTCTCGGTTACGCGAATTTCGCCGCCTACAAGCTCGATGACACGATGGCGAAGACGTCCGATGCCGTGAATGGCCTTCTCGGTCAGGTCTGGGAAAAGGCTGTCCGCCGCGCCGGCGAAGAAGAGACCGAGCTTGCCGCCATCATCGCCGCGGAGGGCAAGAACTACGACGTGCTGCCGTGGGACTGGCGACATTATGCCGAAAAGCTCCGCGCCCGGAAATTCAATTTCTCCGAAGCGGAATTAAAGCCCTATCTGCAGCTGGAAAAGATCATCGAAGCCTGTTTCGATGTGGCCGGGCGGCTGTTTGGCATTCGCGCAGTTGAAGTGAAGGGTATTGCCGCCTATCATCCGGACGTGCGGACTTTCGAAATCCGCGATGACAAGGGCGATCTGAAGGCCATGTTCCTCGGTGATTATTTCGCCCGCCCTTCCAAGCGTTCCGGCGCGTGGATGAGTTCGTTCCAGTCGCAACACAAGCTGCCCTTGAAAAACGGTACTGTCGGTGAAATTCCGATCATCTACAATGTCTGCAATTTCGCCAAGCCGGCGGAGGGAAAACCGGCGCTGCTTTCGCTGGACGATGCGCGCACGCTGTTTCACGAATTCGGTCACGCGCTGCACGGCATGTTGTCGAATGTGACCTATCCTTCCGTTTCGGGAACGGGCGTCTCGCGCGATTTCGTCGAATTGCCGTCGCAGCTTTACGAGCATTGGCTGACGGTGCCGGAAATTCTGGAAACATACGCCCTGCATTACGAAACCGGTGCGCCGATGCCGAAGGCGTTGCTGGACAAGGTCCTTGCCGCGCAGACCTTCAATGCCGGTTTCAGCACGGTGGAATTTACCTCGTCGGCGATTGTCGACATGGCGTTTCATACGCGCGACAGTGTCGGTGATCCGATGGCCGTGCAGGGTGAGGTGCTGTCTGCGCTCCATATGCCGAAGTCCATCGTCATGCGGCACGCGACACCACATTTCCAGCATGTCTTTTCGGGCGACGGTTATTCCGCCGGCTATTATTCCTACATGTGGTCGGAAGTGCTGGATGCGGACGCCTTTTCGGCTTTCGAGGAAACCGGCAATGCCTTTGACGGCGAGATGGCGCGCCGGCTGAAGGACAATATCTATTCCGTCGGCGGTTCCGTGGATCCTGAAGAGGCCTATCTTGCCTTCCGCGGCAAGATGCCGAGCCCGGACGCGATGCTTTCGAAGCGCGGTCTCCTATAAGAGACTGTCATAATTGTGAGCTAGAACCTGAGCGCAGGGGGCTTATGACACAGGCCCCCCTTTCGCATTTGCAAAAAAAAGGTTATGAGCGCGCCAAACTAAATTGGCGCATCTCCCGAAAATAGCGCCCAACCTCAGAGATTTTGAACAATGGCACTTCGCAACATCGCGATCATCGCGCACGTTGACCATGGAAAAACGACGCTTGTTGACGAGCTTCTGAAGCAATCCGGTTCGTTCCGTGAAAACCAGCGCGTGATGGAACGCGTGATGGATTCCAACGATATCGAAAAAGAGCGTGGCATCACCATTCTGGCCAAGGCGACCTCGATCGAGTGGAAAGATACCCGCATCAACATCGTCGACACCCCCGGCCACGCCGATTTCGGCGGTGAAGTCGAGCGCATCCTGTCGATGGTGGATGGCGCCATCGTTCTGGTCGACGCTGCCGAAGGCCCGATGCCGCAGACCAAGTTCGTGGTCGGCAAGGCGCTGAAGGTCGGTCTTCGCCCGATCGTCGCCATCAACAAGATCGACCGTCCGGATGCCCGCCACGAAGAAGTCGTCAACGAGGTGTTCGACCTCTTCGCGGCCCTCGATGCCACCGACGAGCAGCTCGATTTCCCGATCCTTTACGGTTCCGGCCGTTCGGGCTGGATGAACGTCAACCCTGAAGGCCCGACCGATGAAGGTCTTGCGCCGCTGCTCGACCTCGTCGTCAAGCACGTTCCCGAGCCCAAGGTCGAGGAAGGTCCGTTCCGCATGATCGGCACGATCCTCGAAGCCAACAACTTCCTCGGCCGCATCATCACCGGCCGTATCGCTTCCGGTTCGATCAAGCCGAACCAGGCCGTCAAGGTTCTCGGTCAGGATGGCAAGCTCATCGAAAACGGTCGCATTTCGAAAATCCTCGCTTTCCGCGGTATCGAGCGCACCGCCATCGAGGAAGCCCATGCGGGCGACATCGTCGCCATTGCCGGCCTTTCCAAGGGCACCGTCGCCGATACCTTCTGTGATCCGGCCGTTATGGAACCCATGCAGGCGCAGCCGATCGATCCGCCGACGGTCACCATGTCCTTCATCGTCAACGATTCGCCGCTCGCCGGCACCGAAGGCGACAAGGTCACGAGCCGCGTCATTCGCGACCGCCTGTTCAAGGAAGCCGAAGGCAACGTCGCGCTGAAGATCGAAGAATCCGCCGACAAGGATTCGTTCTTCGTGTCCGGCCGTGGCGAATTGCAGCTGGCGGTTCTGATTGAAAACATGCGCCGCGAAGGTTTCGAACTGGCCGTGTCGCGTCCGCGCGTCGTCATGCACAAGGATGAAAACGGCCAGCTGATGGAGCCGGTCGAAGAAGTCGTGATTGACGTGGATGAGGAACATTCCGGCGTCGTCGTGCAGAAGATGTCGGAGCGCAAGGCCGAAATGGTCGAGCTTCGTCCGTCGGGCGGCAACCGCGTGCGTCTGGTCTTCTTTGCACCGACCCGCGGCCTGATCGGTTACCAGTCGGAACTTTTGACCGACACGCGCGGCACGGCCGTGATGAACCGCCTGTTCCATGATTACCAGCCTTACAAGGGCGAGATCGGCGGCCGCGTCAACGGCGTTCTGCTGTCGAACGAATCCGGCGAAGCCGTTGCCTATGCCCTGTTCAACCTCGAAGATCGCGGCCCGATGATTATCGATGCCGGCGAAAAGGTCTATGGAGGCATGATCATCGGCATTCACAGCCGTGACAACGACCTCGACGTGAACGTGCTGAAAGGCAAGAAGCTGACCAACATCCGCGCCGCCGGCAAGGACGAGGCCGTGAAGCTCACACCGCCGATCAAGTTCACGCTGGAGCGCGCGCTGTCTTGGATCCAGGATGACGAGCTGGTGGAAGTGACGCCGAAGTCGATCCGTCTTCGCAAGCTTTATCTCGACCCGAACGACCGCAAGCGCTTCGAAAAGGCAAAGCTCGCCGCCAGCTGATCGCTTCGATCTGATGTCTTCGAAAAACCCGGCCCTGCGCCGGGTTTTTTTATGCATTCGTTTTTATGTGTGCATGAGTCGAAAGGCGCTTGTGTCAAAGGTTAAGGATGCGTTAATTTTTCCTGGTCGTCCACATGAATAGGCTGTGGGTAAGCCTGCCGGCGTTAACCTTTATGACTGGCAAGTTCCCGTGGCCGGGGCCAGAATCGCGTTATGAAAACGTTATCCATCGATGTTCGCCGTGCCGAGCCGCATGATGCGCGCGCCATCTCCGAGGCGCACCGCCTGTCGTGGCAACAGGCCTATGCGGGGCTTATCCCGCACCGGCCGTTGACGCAGATGCTGGAGCGTCGTGGCGAGGGCTGGTGGAGGAAGGCGACCAAGGGTTCCGCAACCATGCTGGTGGTGGAGGTTGCCGGTGTGGTTGCCGGATATGCGACGCTCGGTCTCAGCCGGGCGCGCGGGCTGCCGCAGGACGGTGAGATTTACGAACTTTATCTCCGCCCGGAATATCAGGGTATCGGCCTCGGTTCGCTGCTGTTTACGGAAGCGCGCAGATTGCTGACCTCGCTCGGTTGCAATGGCATCGTTGTCTGGTGCCTCGAGGACAGCGATGTGGCCAACCGGTTTTTCCGCTCGCATGGCGGTCGGGATATTGCCGAAGGCATGGAAGATTTCGACGGCACCTCGCTGCGCAAGGTCGGTTTCGTCTGGAATTGACGCCGACCCTGAGGCGGATTTGACGCCGGTTTCATTTCGCGGTCCATCATGTGTAATCGCGATAGCCTCAAATTCCGCATTCTGCCTTATCCGCCCAAAGCCATGTTGCAATGCGGCGACTTTCCCAGTATCGAAAACCAAATCCAACCCGTCGAATGAGGGAAGCGAATGCGTATCGATGCAATTTCCGTAGGCAAGAATCCGCCGGAAGACGTGAATGTTATCGTTGAAGTGCCGGTTGGCGGCCAGCCGATCAAGTACGAAATGGACAAGGATGCCGGTGCGCTGATCGTCGATCGCTTCCTCTACACGCCGATGACCTATCCGGGTAACTATGGTTTCGTGCCGCACACCCTGTCGGACGATGGTGATCCGATCGATGTTCTCATCTGCAATACCCGCCCGCTGGTTCCTGGCTGTGTGATCAATGTTCGCCCCATCGGCGTGATGATCATGGAGGATGACGGCGGCAAGGACGAAAAAATCCTCGCCGTGCCGGTTCCGAAGCTGACGCGCCGTTATGACAAAGTTCACAACTACACCGATCTGCCGGAAATCACCCTGAAGCAGATCGAGCATTTCTTCGAGCACTACAAGGATCTTGAGCCCGGCAAATGGGTGAAGATGGGCGGCTGGCAGGATGTCGACGTCGCCAAGAAGCTGATCGTCGAAGCCATCGAGCGCTACAAGACGCAGGGTTGATCCGGGCTAAAGCCTCTTGAAACGCTCTTCGAAATCCTCCGGCTCGGTATCGATCCGGAGGATTTTTTTACGCGCTGTTTCGCCTGAAAAGACGGTGATGGAAGATTTGGGCAGCCCAAGTTTTTTCGCCAACAGAACAATCAGCGCCCTGTTCGCCTTGCCGCCTTCCGGTACGGCGCTGACGCGGGCTTTCAGGTGGCTATTTCCGTCCGCATCCTGTTCCAGGCCGTCAATGGCGTCCCGCCCGCCATTCGGGGTGAGGCGAACGGACAGGCGGATATGATCGTCATGTCTTTGCCAGCAGCCGCTCAAGCGACCATCGGGTAAAGCGTGTTCCACATGAAGGAGCGGATGAAGAAGATGATCAGGAGCACGATGATCGGCGAAATATCGATGCCGCCGAGATTGGGCAGAATGCGGCGGATGGGGCGCAGAACCGGTTCCGTGACGTTGAACAGAAAGCTGCCGATGGCGTTCACGAACTGGTTGCGGGAATTGATGACGTTGAAGGCGTAAAGCCAGGAAAAAATGGCGCTGGCGATCAGCACCCAGGTGTAGAGGTTCAAGGCCAGATCGATGGTCTGAAACAGGGCAAGCATCAATATCTCCGTATCTTGGTTGCAAGACATTTAGACATTGACTCGTGAACCGGCAAGTGTTCCGCCAATATGGCTGGCGATTCTTGTCATATCGCTCTATTGCAAACGTCTCCTATTGTCTCGCGAGCACCCAGCCGATGTCCCTGCCTTCTGCCGAAAACCGTTTCGGTGCATTCCGGCATAGTTCCTATCGCCGTTTCTTCAGCGCCCGGTTTTTCTCGGCCTTCGCCATCCAGATCGTCAGCGTCTCCGTTGGCTGGCAGATGTATGAGGTGACCGGCAACGCTTTTTATCTCGGCCTGATCGGTCTTTTCCAGTTTCTGCCATCGCTGCTTCTGATCCTCGTCACCGGAACGGTTGCGGACCGGCACAATCGCCGGCGCATTATGGCCATATGCCTTTTGATCGCCGCGCTATGTGCTGCGGCTCTTCTGGGTCTCACGCTGGCCCACCGCTTTTCCCCCTGGCCGGTCTTCGCCATTCTTGTCGTTTTCGGCATAGAACGGGCGTTCATGGGACCGGCGGTTCAGTCGCTGGCGCCCAATCTCGTGCCTGTGGCGGATTTGCCGAATGCGATCGCCTGGAATTCTTCCTCCTGGCAGATGGCTTCCATCCTCGGTCCGGTGGCCGGCGGCCTGCTGTATGGCCTCGGCGCTTCCGTCGCCTATAGTGTGGCGCTCGTGCTTTTCATCGTGTCGGCAATGCTGGCGGTGACGATCCGCAAGCCGGAACAACGCGGCCCGGCGAAAGCCATCAGCCTTGAAACCATGCTCGCCGGGTTCAAGTTCATCTCGCAGGAAAAAATCGTCCTCGGGGCGATCTCGCTCGATCTTTTCGCGGTCCTGCTCGGCGGTGCTGTTGCGCTGATGCCGATTTTCGCCAAGGAGGTGTTGACGCTTGGACCATGGGGGCTGGGGCTTCTGCGCGCCGCACCCGGTATCGGGGCCATTACGGTCGCGGTCATTCTGGCGTTCAAACCCATTCGCCACCATGCGGGCCTGCTGATGTTCGTCGGCGTCGGCCTCTTCGGCGTTTCCACCGTGGTTTTCGGCCTTTCGCAAACGCCGTGGCTGTCCATCGCGGCGCTTGTGGTCATGGGCGCATCGGACATGGTGTCTGTCTATGTGCGCGAAACCCTGATTGCGCTCTGGACGCCGGATGAGGTGCGCGGGCGTGTCAATGCTGTGAACATGGTGTTCGTTGGCGCCTCCAACGAACTGGGCGAATTCCGTGCAGGCACCATGGCGCATCTGGTTGGCGCTGTTCCGGCCGTCGTCATCGGCGGGGCGGGCACGCTTGCGGTGGCGGTCATCTGGGCGCTCGGTTTTTCGAAGCTGCGCAAGATCGACAATCTGGATGCGCCGCGCTGACGGGCCTCAGCGCTGCGCCTTGCCTTCGAAAACCAGATCGAGGAAATTGCCGAGCCATGCCCTGAGCGGCGTGTCGAACAGCATGCGGCCTTCCAGATGCTGGCTGCCGACCTGCGCATTGGGCATGCCGAAACGCTGCGCCCCGCGCACCACCCAGCTATGCATCATGGCGCGGGTGAGTTCGGCGTGAAACTGCAGGCCCCAGGCGTTTTTCCCGTAACGATAGGCCTGATTGGGATAGGTTTCACCCGATGCCAGAAGCTCGGCCCCGCGCGGCAGATCGAAGCCTTCCCGGTGGAAATGATAGACCATTTTAGGCCAATGCGGCATTAGAAGCCGCCCATGTTCGGTGGGATGGAGCGGATACCAGCCGATTTCCACCTTGCCGTCCCTGTCGGCTTCCACCTTGCCGCCCAGGTGTTTTGACAGCATCTGCGCGCCGAGACAGATACCGAGAAAGGGCTTGTTCTCCTTCAGCGGCACCTTCAGCCAGTCGATTTCGGCTTTGACATAGTCATGCGGATCGTTCGCGCTCATCGGGCCGCCGAAAATGATGGCGCCAGCATGTTTTTCCAATGTTTGCGGCAGATCGTCGCCAAGTGCGGGGCGTCTTATATCCAGACGGTAACCCTTCTCCACCAGAATCTGGCCAACGCGGCCGGGCGTGGAGCGTTCCTGGTGCAGGACGATAAGCAGCGCGGGTTGTCTTCCCTGTTGCCTGGAAGGGTCAAACAGCATCGTCTTCGTTTTCGCTTTCTTCAGCAGGCCCGGACCTCGTGGCGGCCTGCTGACGTTGCAGAACCCTGTCGCGCACGGAAACACCGAGCAGATCGGCGACTCGCCAGATCACATGGTCTTCCATTTCGCTTCGTTCGCCGTCAGCGTAAACAATATCCCATAATATGCCAATAAGCTCGACCCGTTGGGCTTCGTCGAGATGGCGGCGGATATCGGCGGTGAAGCGGTAATAATCGACGGCTTCCTTGCCCGCCTCCTGGCCGGCGGCAAGAAGCGCATCCAGCTTGCCGGCATCGAGATGGTAATAGTCGTGCAGAATCTCACGCAGGCGGTCACGCTCGCTTTTCAAGACGGTGCCATCCGCTTCCATCACCTGAAAACAGAGAGCGGCCACCGCCACCCTCAGATCGTCCGGGCTGAAATCATCCGCATGCGGGCCGACGAGGTTCTGAATAAACGACTGTATCTGATGGAACATCGCTATCCTGTTTGTCAGAAGAGTTTGAGCCGGGTCTTGGGTTCGGCGTCCGCACCGGATTTCTTGACGCCGGGGTCATCCGGCGCGCCGCCAAAAAACGGTACGGCTTCCGCCTTCTCGTCCGCGGCTTCGGTTTCAGCCGGCGCTTCGATCGTGACGGGCTTTTTCTCCTTTGGGACCGATACGGCCGGCTTGACCTCGATCGGCACCGCCGCGGCAGGTTTCGGCTCCGGCTGAGGCCCGGGGGCAGATTCAACGATAATCGTCTTCTCCGCCGGTTCGGCTCTTGCGGGGGCCGCGGCAATCGCATTTTCGATTGTCAGGTCTTCGACCGGACCTTCGAGCTGGCCGAAGGGTGCTTTCCATTCGAAGGCGTCGAGACGACCGGTGACGGGCGAAACCGGCAGCCATTTCTCGGAGACAATGCCGTCGGCCACCCATGCCGGGTCACGCGGCGCGCGCAGCGCCTGCGCCATCCAGTAGCGCACCCGGCCCTGATCGCCGGTTTCGGCCTCCTCGATATCGGCCATCAGCAGGAAGACGCTTTCACGCGGCTCGATACGGGCGGCGGCTTCGGCCTTGGCCCGCGCCTTGGCGAATTCCTTGGCGTCGAGCGCTGCCTGTGCCACGGCAAACAGGGATTCGATATTGTTGGGTTTCAGGCTTTCGAGTCGCTCCGCCCGCTTCAGCCGGTCGATGGCGGTATCGCCGCTGCGCGCACGGACATAAAGTTCGGCGATCTGCGGGTGCGGATCGTTCTTCCAGACGGGTTCCAAGACCGTGGCGGCCTTGCGCAGATTGTCTTCGCGCAAATAGGATTTGGCCGCGATCAGCGCCGCCGGAACGAGGCCTTTGGCGAGCTTGAGAGCATGCTTGGCATCCTCGCGTGCACCGACCGGATCGCTTTCCAGCTTTTCGCCGGCTTTTGCGGTGAGAAGCACGGCTTTCAGCCGTTCTGCTTCACCGCGTTCGATGACGCTGGCCGCCTTCTGCTGGTCGAGCAGGCGGATGGCATCGTCCCATTGCCCGTTGCGGCAGCGGTTTTCCAGTGTCGCCTGCGCTGCCCATGGCAGGTAAGGGGCTTTTTCCGCTGCGTCCTCGGCATATTGCTGGGCGGCTTCGTAAGCGCCCTGACGGCGCGCCTCGATATAAAGGCCGCGAAGGCCAAGCTCCCGGGTTTCGGGATCTCGCGCCATCGCCTCGAACTTGCGCCGCGCCTCGTCATATTTGCCTTCGATGAGATCGGCCTGCGCATCGAGCAGGTGGATCAGTGGTTCCTGATCGGCGCTGAGCAAACCTTGCGTGCGGGCGGTCATCTTGCGGGCGAGAATGGCATTGCCGGCGCCGGCGGCAATGAGGCCGGTGGAGAGCGCCTGATAACCGCGGTCGCGCTTGCGGGCACGAAAATAACGCCGGGCGGCATTGGGCGAGGTCCAGATGGCGTTGACAATCCACCAGACAAGCATGACCGCGGCAACCAGCGCCGCGATGATGGAGGCGGCGACCATCAGGCTCATTTCGATCAGCTGGCCCTGCCAGACGATGGAGAGCATGCCCGGCCTGTCAGCCAGCCAGGAGAAACCGAAACCGAGCGCCAGAACGATAAGGGCGAAAGTCAGAATTCTGGTCATGCGCTTACCCCTGCCTGCCGGTGCTGGTGAGGGCGCGGTTCAATGTGTCGCCCACCAGATTTTCGACCTCGATGCGCGCATCCAGCGATTTCTTATAGTCGGCGGACGCTGTTTTGGCCGCCTCGGGAAGCCCGTTCCATTCAAGTGCCGCGCCCTGCAGATCGCCGTTGCGCAGCTTGTTTTCCATGCGTGCGATCATAGCGTCAGGTGTCTCGCCCGCGATATTTCCGACCGGGCGGACCTTCACCAGCGAAAAGGCGCTTTCCGTCAGGCGCTCGATAATACCCTGATTGGGGTCGGGCTGGTTGATGGCAGACAACATCGCATTGGCGGCATCGGGGAATTTCTGCATCAGCTCCGAACGCGACGGCACGCCGATTGCGGCGAAGGATTGCAGCGAAGCGATGGCGGGATCATCGGGCGTGACCCTGGAGAGCGTATCGAGTTCCGTGAGGAACGGACCGCCGCGATCGATCGCGGCCTTCAGCGCCGCAGAAGCAATGGCGCGGGCGACTTCGATATCGTCACGCGGTTCGTTGATCTTGGCTTCCGCGTCAGCAAGACGTCGCGTCAGTTCGGCCGTCGCCGAGGACTGCGCGGATCGCTCGGATTGAAGGGCGGCTTCCAGCGCCGTGATTTTTTCCGAAAGCCCATCCACCTGCGGGGTCTCACCCTTTGCGCTTTCGAGCGTCGCAATGCGCTGTTCCAGCGCCGAGGTATCCGCTGCAGGCGCAGTGGCGAGTTGCTGCCGCAGGTTGGTGATATCGGTTTTCAGTGCGGCGATCTCGTCGCCTCCCGCCCCGCCTGCATTAAACGACGGCAGGATGCCCGCATATTGCATGCTGCCGGCGGCGGCGAGCGCCACAAGGCCGCCGACGATCCCGGCCGCGATCAGGCCCGAGGTTGCCGCCTGTCTGCGCTCTGCCTGCTGTGGGTTGGCCGGTCCCGGCGATGAGGTCGTGGTCGAGGATTTCGCAGCGGAAGCGCTGCCGGCTGGTGTGGAAAACGCCGTGGAGCCGAAAGCAGGTTTCGAAGCCGCAGCAGCGCTTGCAGCGGCACCCGTTCCGGCAGCACCTGCTGTCGTCGGTTTCGCATCGGCTTTGGGCGGAACAGGAGCCGGCGAAGCGGGCTCCTTGCCCTTGTCCCCCGTGCTTTCAGCCGTCGGCCCGGCGGCTTTGGGGTCCACTCTGCCGACATTGGGTTCTGGCTCGATAGGGGTTTTCTTGGGTTGGTCCCAGATGGGGGCCGTATTGCCCGTTGCGGCCGCTTCAGGCTTCTTTTGCGAGACGCCCGGTTCCATCGTCGTCGCCGGCGTTTTGTCACCGGGCTTTTCGTCCGTCTTGGCAGCGTCCACGTCGGCGGAAATCGGTTTCACGTCTTTCGCGTCCAGGTCGATCGTGACCGGTTCGGCTTTGGACTTGGAGTGGCGTGGCGGCTTTCCCGATACCATGACAACCTCATTTCTGCCTGCAGTAATCTAAACCTAGTCAGTGACGGCGGCAAAGGAAAGAGGCGAGCTCGAATTAGGTTCCAGAGTTGGGGCGCAGAAGTTCAAACATCGCGGCCTCGCTTGGTTCTTCGGCGGCCTCGGCACGAAAGATTTCCGGAACAAGGGAAAGCACATTGCGGCTGATGCAGATGAATTTTGTCGCTGCCAGGGCTGTCTTGTATTTTTCCGTCGATGCATGGCTGAAAAAGGCCCGTGCCGCTTCCGATGAATACAGCAGGACGATATCGGCAGCGGTGTCGAGAAGGGCCTTATCGAGCATTTCTTCGGCGATGTTCGAGGGCAGCATCTCGTAGCAATCGACCGTTCTGAAGGGAACGCCCGCAGCGGCAAGGCCTTCCTCGAAGACCGAACCGCGCGGCCTGCCGGCGAGATAAAGCAGGGGTTGTTCTTCGGAAAGAAGAGCGAGGTGCTCCGTTACCAGCGCCGTCAGACCCAGGGCATCGCCGGAGGCGGTTAATATCTGTCCGAAGCCGGCTTTTTCCGCCGCCTGCGCCGTTGCCCCGCCGACGGCAAAAAGCGGTTTCGACAGATGCGGAGCCAGCCGCTCTCCGAATGGGTCCAGCGCCCGTACGGCTTCCGCGCTGGTCACTGCAATGGCCGCCAACGGGCCGGAGAGCGCCGAGACGGCGCGTTCACCGTGATGAACGGGGTGAAACAGCGGAAGCGACACCGGCTCATGGCCGAGTGCTGCAAGCTTTGCGGCCGTCCTTTCGCCCGAACGCTGCGGCCGGGTGACGACGATCCGCATCGGTTCAGCTCCAGCCTTCGAAGAAAGTGCTGCCCGCCTTGGCGCGCACGTCTTCGCCGGCCTGTCTGCCGAGTTTCGCCGCATCCTGGCGGTTGCCGGAGACTTCGATCCCGTGGCTCGTCTGGCCGTCGGGAGTAAGGATGAGGCCGGAAAAATGCAGATCCACACCGTCGCAGGTGGCATAGCCGGCAATCGGTGTGCGGCAGGAGCCGTCAAGTGCGGCCAGAAAGGCGCGCTCACAGGTCACGGCGTCGAAAGTCGGCCGGTCGTTTATGGGGGCAAGCAGCGTATCCATGCGCGTGTCGCCGATACGGCTTTCCACACAGATCGCGCCTTGCGCCGGAGCGGGGGGGAATTCTTTCGGATCGAGAATTTCCGTCGGCACATTGTCTTTTCCGAGCCTTTTCAGGCCGGCAAAGGCAAGAAGCGTTGCATCCGCCTGGCCTTCTTCCAGCTTGCGCAAGCGGGTATCGACCAGGCCGCGAAAAATGATGACGCTGAGATCGGGTCGCAGACGGCGGATCAGCGCCTGGCGGCGCAGGGAGGCGGAGCCGACAACCGCGCCATGTGGCAGTTCCATAAGCTTCGGTGCGGTGCGGCCGATGAAGGCGTCGCGCATGTCTTCCCGTGGCAGGAAGGCGGAGAGATGAAGGCCTTGTGGCAAAACGGTCGGCATGTCCTTGGAGGAGTGCACGGCAATATCGAGTTCGCCGGAGAGAAGCTGGTTTTCCAGTTCCTCGGTGAACAGGCCCTTGCCGCCGATTTCCGACAAAGCGCGGTCGGTGATCCGGTCGCCCTTGGTGGACAGCACGACGATTTCGAACATCTCTTCCGGCAGACCATTCGCTGCCATCAGCCGGCTGCGGGTCTCGTAAGCCTGCGCAAGCGCCAGAGGGCTGCCGCGCGTGCCGATTCGGAAAGGTTTTGTTTGCATCCGCGTCTATCCATTGTTACCGGAGTTGTCTTAGACCAACTCCGCGCATGATCGCAATGAACGAACAGATTTGATGACCCCCTTTCTTCGTATCCTCGGCATAGAGACCAGCTGTGACGAAACCGCTGCATCCATTGTGGTTCGGCACGCGGACGGCCGCGGCGAGATCGTCTCCGACGTCGTTTTGTCGCAGCTTGAGGAACACAGCGCCTATGGCGGCGTGGTGCCGGAAATTGCCGCGCGCGCCCATGTCGAGGCGCTGGATACGCTGGTGGAAGAGGCGCTGGAACAGGCGGGTGTGACGCTTGCCGATGTCGACGCCATTGCCGCCACATCCGGTCCCGGCCTCATCGGTGGCCTGCTGGTAGGCTTGATGACCGGCAAGGCGATCGCCAGGGCGGCCGGCAAGCCGCTTTACGCCATCAATCATCTGGAAGGCCACGCGCTGACGGCGCGGCTGACGGATGGTCTGTCTTTCCCCTACCTGATGCTGCTGGTTTCCGGTGGTCATACCCAGCTGGTGCTGGTGCGCGGTGTCGGCGACTATGAGCGCTGGGGCACCACCATCGATGACGCGCTGGGAGAAGCCTTTGACAAGACCGCGAAACTTCTGGGCCTGCCCTATCCCGGCGGACCTGCGGTCGAGAAGGCGGCGGCGAAGGGTGATCCGAACCGTTTTCCGCTGCCGCGCCCGATGGTCGGCGAGACCCGGCTCGACTTTTCCTTTTCCGGCCTGAAGACGGCGGTACGGCAGGCGGCGACCGCCATCGCACCGCTTTCAGAGCAGGATATTGCCGATATCTGCGCCTCTTTCCAGAAGGCGGTGTCGCGCACCCTCAAGGATCGCATCGGCCGCGGCCTTGCCCGTTTCAGCCAGGAGTTTCCGCATCTGGAAACCAGACCCGCGCTGGTGGTGGCTGGCGGCGTGGCCGCCAATCAGGAAATCCGCCACACGCTACAGGCGCTTTGCGATAGCCACGGTTTCCACTTCATCGCGCCGCCGCACCGGCTCTGCACCGACAATGCCGCGATGATCGCCTGGGCCGGGCTGGAGCGGATGGCCGATGGCAGGCAAGCCGATCCGCTGGACATTCCGCCACGCTCGCGCTGGCCGCTCGATGGCAGCGCGGAAACTTTGATCGGTTTCGGTAAAAGGGGAGCCAAGGCCTGATGCAGCGGGAAAAAATCGTCGTCATCGGTGCCGGCGCCTTCGGAACCGCGCTTGCCGTCGTCATTGCGCTGGAAAACCGGCATGACGTGACTTTGCTCGGCCGCGATCCTTCGCTGATGGCCGATCTTAGGAGCGACCGTGTGCACGAGGCGGCCCTGCCGGGCGTGGACCTGCCGGAGGCGCTCGAATTCTCGGCAGAAGCGGATGTGCTGGCCGGGGCCGGCATCGTGCTCTTCGCCATGCCATCGCAGGCCCATGCCGACGCGGCCCGCCATTATGGTCCTTATCTGGCTAGTGATTCCATCGTCGTCACCTGCGCCAAGGGCATCGACCGCAGCTCCGGCCGCCTGCTGACGGAGCTTCTGGAGGCGGAACTGCCGCATCACCCGATCGCGGTCCTTTCCGGTCCGGGCTTCGCTGCCGATATCGCCCGCGGACTGCCGACCGCCATGGCGATCGCGGCGGAAGACGCGGCGGTTGCCGAACGGCTGGCGACCACGATTTCCGGCAGGACCTTCAGGCTTTATGCTTCCACTGACCGCATTGGCGTGCAGCTTGGCGGGGCGTTGAAGAATGTGCTCGCCATTGCCGCCGGCATCGTCGAAGGCGCGGGTCTTGGCGATTCAGCCCGGGCGGCGCTGATTTCGCGTGGCCTTGCGGAAATGTCGCGTCTCATCGTTGCCATGGGCGGCAAGGCCGATACGGTGCGCGGCCTTTCAGGCCTCGGCGATCTGGTGCTGACCGCCACCAGCCACCAGTCGCGAAACCTGCGTTTTGGCATCGCGCTTGGCCGGGGCGAGGGCAAGGACATGTTCGGCGGGCTGGTGGAGGGCGCTTTCGCAGCTGCCGTCGCCGCCCGGCTTGGAGAAAGTCATGCCGTCGACATGCCGGTTACTGAAGCCGTGGCCGCCATTATCGATGGCAATCTGGATGTGGCGAGCGCCATGCAACAATTGATGACGCGGCCCATCACCACCGAATGAGGGCGGGTCTTTTCTCCAAGCCGCTGACGCTCTTGGAAGACATGTTTTAACGAGGAGACGACAATGCTGTTTGCGTTTATCTGCAAGGACAAGCCCGGCCATCTGAATGTGCGCATGGAAACGCGCCCGGCCCATCTGGAACATTTGAACAAGCTGAATGCCGAGGGCACGCTGAAGATCGCCGGGCCTTTCCTGGACGCCGAAGGCAAGCCGAATGGCAGCCTCGTCATCGTGGAAGCCGCTGATATCGATGCGGCGAAGGCGCTTGCCGATGCCGATCCCTATGCCAAGGCTGGCCTGTTCGAAAGCGTTGACGTGAAGCCCTATAATTGGGTCTTCAACAATCCGGGAGCGTGAGCGGGCATGACGAATTACTGGCTTTACAAGTCCGAACCGTTCAAATGGTCCTGGGAGATGCAGAAGGCCAAGGGCGAGGCGGGCGAAGAATGGACCGGCGTGCGCAACTATCAGGCGCGCAACAACATGCGCGCCATGCAGATCGGCGACAAGGGTTTCTTCTACCACTCCAATGAAGGGCTGGATGTCGTCGGCATCGTCGAAGTCTGCGCATTGTCGCATCCGGACTCGACCGCCGAAGGCGATCCGAAGTGGGATTGCGTGGATATCCGCGCTGTCTGCGACATGCCGCAGCCGGTTTCGCTGAAGGATGTGAAGGCCAACCCCAAGCTGGCGAAGATGTCCCTGGTCACCTCCATGCGGCTTTCCGTGCAGCCGGTAACGGAAGAGGAATATTACGAAGTCTGCCGTATGGGCGGCCTCGCCAATCCGCCGAAATCGCCGGACTGATACCTCGGTGAGGACCGATCCCGAACGCTTCATTCTCGACAATACCGGCGTCATGCATCCGCCGCATGTGCCGGAATTGCGCCTTCATCTTGCCACTGAAGCCCATGATCTGTGGCTGAAGACGGAGGAGGAGCTGGAAGAGATTGGCCTGCCGCCGCCCTTCTGGGCCTTTGCCTGGGCCGGCGGGCAGGGGCTTGCCCGTTATGTTCTCGATCACCCTGACAGCGTTTGCGGCAGGCGCGTACTGGATTTCGCCAGCGGCTCCGGGCTGGTCGCCATCGCTGCGGCAAAAGCCGGTGCCGGCACGGTTCTGGCCGCCGATATCGATCCGTGGACGCAAACGGCCATCCGGCTGAATGCGGCGCTTAACGGCGTGGATATTCGTTTCACGGGGCTGGATCTGGTCGGTAAGCCGGTGGAGGCGGATGTTCTGCTGGCGGGCGACGTGTTTTATGACCGCGCCTTTGCCGATCTTCTGGTGCCGTGGTTTCTGGAGCTGACGGAAAAAGGCGTGAGCGTGCTCGTGGGCGATCCCGGGCGGGCCTATCTGCCGAAAGACCGCCTTCGCGCCGAGGCGACCTATCAGGTGCCGGTGACACGGGCGCTGGAAGACAGTGAAGTGAAAAAGACCACGGTGTGGCGTTTCATCTGACCGGAGCGTTTGGCATTTTTATTGGAAATGCCTCAGGGCCTGATAATGCAGACGCCATGTTCATAGGCGCAGGCATTGCCCGCGGTTTCGGCCTGGACGTTGATGATTTTAGCCTTGGGCGCAAGTTGTGCGGCCGGCGTATCCGATACTCCTCTTCGCGCAAACCCGCCGCCGATCGCGAAATAATTGCCGTTGCCGCGGACCCGCAAGGCCGATATCGCGCCCACATACGTGCCGCCGGAAAGGGTTGACGGCAGCCCGTCCGTGGAGAAACTTACCTGCGATTGACGGTGCCGATTATCATGGCGACTATGAAAATCCTCTGCCGCTGCCGGAGGCATGAAGGTGAAAATGACGCCTGCGACCATCATGGTCGGGACGGCGATTCGGCGCTGTAACATGAGCCTCATGCTCCGGTTTTTTGAGGTTAACCAATGGTAAATTACACCTTTTCTGATTTACGTAAAGGTAAATATTTTGAGGGCGTAAATCTTGGAAACGCTCGATTTTTTATTTTGACGCAAAAAAAATCCAAAAAAAATTCGTGAACCAATCGATTAAATTGGAATCGGTCGTGAAATGTGCTTGTGGTGATGCTCCCATGTGATTAAACGTCGCGGTTGGTGCAATGCACATTCTTTCGTCATGTGCTGTTGCTTGGGGGCGCCCTGTCTTGATGGGCGCACGGGAAAACGCCGCGAGGTTCTGATGGCGAATGTGACAAATAACCGGCCTCTGTCGCCGCATCTTCAAATCTACAAGCCTATCCCGACGATGGTCGCATCCATCGTGCACCGCATCACGGGCGGCGCGCTTTATTTCGGAACGCTTCTGGTCGCCTGGTGGTTGATCGCGCTTGCTTCCGGTCCGGCCTATTACGATTGGGTCAGCTGGGCGATGGGCACGATCATCGGTAAGCTTGTCCTGATCGGATACACCTGGGCTCTGGTCCACCACCTGCTGGGCGGTCTTCGCCATTTCATGTGGGATCTGGGGCATGGCTTCGAAAAGCACTTTACCACCAAGCTGGCAAAGGCCTCGTGGGTCGCGTCGATCTGTCTGACCGCGCTGATCTGGGTCATTGTCCTGATCGTGCGCTGAGGAGATTTTTCATGGATATGCGTACACCTCTCGGAAAGGTTCGCGGTCTCGGCTCCGCCAAGGAAGGCACCAATCATTTCCTGCGCCAGCGCGTCACCGCGGTCGCCAACGTTCCGCTGCTGATCTTCTTCGTGGTCTTTCTCATCAAATATGCCGGCGCGCCCTATCCGGAAGTCGTCGCCGCGCTGTCGAACCCGCTCGTTGCGGTCATCATGGCTCTGGTGCTGGTTTCCGGCCTCATTCACATGAAGCTCGGCATGCAGGTCATCATCGAAGACTACGTTCACGCCGAGGTTTCGAAGCTCGTTCTTCTGATGCTCAATACGTTTTTCGCGATTCTGATTGGTGGTCTTTCCATTTTCGCCATTCTGAAAATCGCATTCGCAGGATAAGTCCGCCATGGCATCGATCAGTTCACCTTCCCAGAATGGCAAGGCCTATACCTATGTCGATCACTCCTATGACGTGATCGTGGTGGGCGCTGGCGGCGCGGGTCTGCGCGCAACGCTCGGCATGGCGGAACAGGGTTTCCGCACGGCCTGCATCACCAAGGTTTTCCCGACACGCTCCCACACGGTCGCGGCGCAGGGCGGCATTGCCGCATCGCTCACCAATATGACGCCCGACTGTTGGCAGTGGCACCTTTACGACACCGTAAAGGGTTCCGACTGGCTGGGTGACGTTGACGCGATGCAATATCTCGCCATGGAAGCGCCGAAGGCGGTCTATGAGCTGGAGCATTACGGCGTGCCGTTCTCGCGCAACGAAGAAGGCAAGATCTACCAGCGCCCGTTCGGCGGCCACATGCAGAACTACGGTGAAGGCCCGCCGGTGCAGCGCACCTGCGCCGCCGCCGACCGTACCGGCCACGCCATCCTGCACACGCTTTATGGCCAGTCGCTGCGCAACAATGCCGAATTCTTCATCGAATATTTCGCGCTCGACCTCATCATGTCGGCAGACGGCCGTTGCACCGGCGTCGTTGCCTGGAACCTCGATGACGGCACGATCCATCGTTTCTCCGCCAAGATGGTGGTGCTGGCGACCGGCGGTTACGGCCGCGCCTATTTCTCGGCGACGTCCGCCCATACCTGCACCGGCGATGGCGGCGGCATGATTGCCCGCGCCGGTCTGCCGCTCCAGGACATGGAATTCGTGCAGTTCCACCCGACCGGCATTTATGGCGCAGGCTGCCTGATCACCGAAGGCGCGCGCGGCGAAGGCGGTTATCTCGTCAACTCCGAAGGCGAGCGCTTCATGGAGCGTTATGCGCCTTCGGCAAAAGACCTTGCCTCGCGTGACGTGGTGTCGCGCTGCATGACGATGGAAATCCGTGAAGGCCGCGGCGTCGGCAAGAACAAGGACCACATCTTCCTGCATCTCGATCACCTCGATCCGGCAATCCTGCATGAGCGCCTTCCAGGCATTTCCGAAAGCGCCAAGATTTTCGCCGGCGTCGATGTGACGCGCGAGCCTATCCCGGTTCTGCCGACGGTTCACTATAATATGGGCGGTATTCCGACCAATTATTGGGGTGAAGTGCTGAATGCCGATGCCAACAACCCGGAACGCATCGCGCCCGGCCTGATGGCCGTCGGCGAAGCCGGTTGCGCCTCGGTTCACGGTGCGAACCGCCTTGGTTCCAACTCGCTGATCGACCTTGTGGTCTTCGGCCGTGCCGCCGCCATTCGCGCTGCCCAGGTCATCGACCGCGATGCGGCGGTTCCCGCGCTCGACATTGCGGCCTGCGACAAGATCATGGAACGCTTCGACAGCCTGCGTTACGCCAATGGCTCGACGCCGACGGCGGTGCTGCGTGACAAGATGCAGCGCGCCATGCAGGACGATGCGGCCGTGTTCCGCACCCAGGAATCGCTGGAAAGCGGTTGCCAGCGTCTTTCCGCCATCTGGAAGGAACTGCCCGACGTCAAGGTGACCGACCGCTCGATGGTCTGGAACTCCGATCTGGTCGAGACGCTCGAGCTGCACAACCTCATGGCCAATGCGATCACCACGGTCTATGGCGCGGAAGCGCGCAAGGAAAGCCGCGGTTCGCACGCCCGCGAGGATTTCGTCGACGGTCCGTTCGCCGGTCGCGACGACGTGAACTGGCGCAAGCACACGCTTGCCTGGGTCAGCCCGGAAGGCGACGTCAAGCTCGACTACCGCCCGGTTCACACCGACCTCATCGCCGACGGCATCGATCCGAAAAAGATCGAGCCGAAGGCGCGCGTCTACTGATTTGAGGAACTGGATATGGTTGAACTCGCTCTCCCCAAGAATTCCCAGATCAGCGAAGGCAAGGTCTGGCCGAAGCCGGACGGCGCCAAGAATGTGCGCGAATACCGCATCTATCGCTGGAACCCGGATGACGGTCAGAACCCGCGCATCGATACCTATTATATCGATGTCGACGATTGCGGGCCGATGGTTCTCGATGCGCTTCTCTACATCAAGAACAATATCGACCCGACGCTGACGCTGCGCCGCTCCTGCCGCGAAGGCATCTGCGGTTCCTGCGCCATGAATATCGACGGCACCAACACGCTTGCCTGCACCAAGGGCATGGAAGAGATCAACGGCACGGTGAAGGTTTATCCGCTTCCGCACATGCCTGTCGTGAAGGACCTTGTTCCCGACCTGTCGAACTTCTACGCCCAACACCGCTCCATCGAACCCTGGCTGAAGACGGTTTCGCCGACACCCGCCAAGGAATGGAAGCAGAGCCATGAGGACCGCCTGAAGCTGGACGGTCTTTATGAGTGCATTTTGTGCGCCTGCTGCTCCACCTCCTGTCCCAGCTACTGGTGGAATGGCGACCGTTATCTTGGTCCGGCCGTTCTGCTGCAGGCCTATCGCTGGCTGATCGACAGCCGCGACGAGGCAACCGGTGAGCGTCTCGATAATCTCGAGGACCCGTTCCGCCTTTATCGTTGCCACACCATCATGAACTGCGCGCAGGCCTGCCCGAAGGGCTTGAACCCGGCCAAGGCGATCGCGGAAATCAAGAAGATGATGGTGGAACGCCGCGTCTAAATACGATTCGCTGGCAACGGCAATTTATCCGGGCCGCGGTCTCAGCCGCGGCTCTTTTTACAACCGTGCCTGGGAAAATTCGGTAAAAATCGACCGAAATGGTAATTATCCCGGCCATCGCTTGCGCAAGATAAGGCTTTGGTAATAATTCAGCCTTCTTGTTTGATCATGGTCTTTCCGGAAGCGAGAGAATCGGGAGCTTGATATGCAATTCAGATATGTGGTGACGGGCCTTGCGGTTGTGATGAGTCTCGCCGGTTGCCAACGTACCTCCTATGATTACAACAACAGCGGCAATAATCCCGGTTATACGCCGCCCTTGCAGGCGCAGCCCGTTCCCTCCGTGCAGTCCGGTGCCTTGCCGCCGCCGGGTGGCGCTTCGGGTGGTCAGTTCCCGTCGGCGCCCGCCTCGGCAACGCCCGGTGGCACCGACCTTGCTTCCGCCGCTCCGCCCACCACCGCGCTCGACGTTACCAAGGAATCCATGGTCGGTAACTGGCGCGTTTCCAATGGCGGCGCGAATTGCGACATGTTCCTGACGCTTACCAATCTCGGCAGCGGTTCGCGTGGCGGCACACGTGGCTGCTCCGGCGAGTTGACGGCGATGGGTTCGTGGGAAGTGTCCGGCAAGATGGTCCTCTTCAAGAACCGTTCGGGTGACACGATCGGCCGCGTCTACAAGAGCGCCGATGCGCGCTTTGACGGCACGACCAATAGCGGCCAGCCGCTCAGCCTCAGCCGATAGAGCTTTCCGGTGCATCCGGATTGCGTTCCCTGTTCTGAGCCATTCCATTCGCCGCGGGGGCCTTCGGGTGTCCGCGACCGGAGCGTTTTTCGATGAAGCCGTTGCCTGATTACAATCATAGTGTCGTTGAACAGCTCAACGCATTGACGGCAGCGGGTACCTTGCAGGCCGATGCCGCCCAGCTGGGCGTGGCGGCACATCTCGATCGTATCCTCGCCGATCTGAAGGCGCGCAAGCCCGCCAAGAAAAAGAGCGCGCTCGGCTGGATGTTCGCGCGCAAGTCCGGCCCGGCCACCTCGGTAAAAGGCTTGTATGTCTATGGCAGTGTCGGCCGCGGCAAGACCATGCTGATGGACATGTTTTACGAGATGGCGCCCGTCGCGTCGAAACGGCGCTGCCATTTTCATGAATTCATGGCGGATGTGCATAATCGTGTGCATGCGCATCGGCAGAAGCTGAAAAACGGCGAGACCAAACAGGCCGATCCGATCCCGCCCGTTGCGGCGGAGCTTCTGGCGGAAGCGGAACTTTTATGTTTCGACGAATTCACGGTCACGGATATTGCCGATGCGATGATCCTCGCCCGGTTGTTCAGCGAGTTGTTCGCCAATGGCTGCACATTGGTGACGACCTCCAACGTCGTGCCGGACAATCTCTACAAGGACGGGCTCAATCGCGGCCTCTTCCTGCCCTTCGTCGATCTGCTCAAGAAGTATGTGGAGGTGGTGACGCTGGACAGCCCCACCGATTACCGGATGGAAAAGCTGGAGAGCCTGCCGGTCTATGTGACGCCGCTGGACGGTGCGGCGGATCAGGCGATGGACATGGCCTTTCGGCACATGACCGGCGGCCATCTCGTTGCGCCGACGGAAATCCCGATGAAGGGTCGCTCCATCCTGGTGCCGCGCGCCAGCGGCCGCGTGGCGCGCTTCTCATTTTCCGACCTTTGCGAAAAGCCGCTCGGGGCTTCCGACTTCCTTGCCATCGCCAATCGTTTCGACACGGTCTTCATCGACCATATCCCGTTCTTGAACGCGGACAGGCGCAACGAGACCAAGCGTTTCATCATCCTTATCGATGCCCTTTACGACCACAGCGTCCGGCTTTTTGCCTCCGCTGCCGCCATGCCGGAAGACCTGCTCGGCAAACGCAAGGGAACGGAGGGTTTCGAGTTCGATCGTACGGCCTCGCGCCTGTTCGAAATGCGCAGCGCGGATTATCTGGCGCTGCATCACGAAAAACGGCAGAAAGTTTGACACTTTCGTGACGCATTTTCTTACGTTTACGTAAGAAAATAATGATCTAAACGATTGAAAATATTCATTACGAAAGAATCTGTTGCCAATTTTGGCCAATGGGGCTAATCGGAGTGCGACAATTTGGCTGCCGGTTTGGCGCGGTGAAATTGAGTTGAAGCTCGAGAGGAAGCATTCGATGGCTCGCAAAAAAATTGCACTTATTGGTTCTGGCATGATCGGCGGCACGCTGGCGCATCTCGCCAGCCTGAAGGAACTGGGCGATATCGTCCTCTTCGATATTGCCGACGGCATTCCGCAGGGCAAGGGTCTGGATATTGCCCAGTCCGGCCCGGTTGAAGGTTTCAACGCCAAGCTCTCCGGCGCTTCCGACTACGCCGCCATCGAAGGTGCCGACGTCTGCATCGTCACCGCCGGTGTTGCCCGCAAGCCGGGCATGAGCCGCGACGATCTTCTCGGCATCAACCTCAAGGTCATGGAACAGGTCGGCGCCGGCATCAAGAAATATGCCCCGAACGCTTTCGTCATCTGCATCACCAACCCGCTCGACGCCATGGTCTGGGCGCTGCAGAAGTTCTCCGGCCTGCCGAAGAACAAGGTCGTCGGCATGGCCGGCGTTCTCGACAGCGCGCGTTTCCGCCTGTTCCTGGCTGAAGAATTCAACGTTTCGGTTCAGGATGTCACTGCCTTCGTTCTCGGCGGTCACGGCGATACGATGGTGCCGCTCGCACGTTATTCCACCGTTGGCGGCATTCCGCTGACCGACCTCGTCAAGATGGGCTGGCTGACCGCCGAGCGCCTTGAGCAGATCATCCAGCGCACCCGTGATGGCGGCGCGGAAATCGTCGGCTTGCTCAAGACCGGCTCGGCCTATTATGCGCCGGCCGCGTCGGCAATCGAAATGGCTGAATCCTACCTCAAGGACAAGAAGCGCGTTCTGCCGGCCGCTGCCCACCTCTCGGGTCAGTATGGCGTCGACGATATGTATGTCGGCGTGCCCACCATCATCGGTGCCGGCGGTATCGAGCGCATCATCGAGATCGAGCTCAACAAGGAAGAAGAAGCCGCCTTCCAGAAATCCGTCGGCGCCGTCGCTGGTCTTTGCGAAGCCTGCGTCAACATCGCTCCGTCGCTGAAATAATAGCCTAAGCGGCTCCAAACAGGGATTATTCCATGAATATTCACGAATATCAGGCCAAGGCTCTTCTGAAGGGCTACGGCGCGCCGGTTGCGGAAGGCGTCGCCATTCTCAAGGTCGAAGAAGCCGAAGCTGCCGCAAAGCAGCTTCCCGGCCCGCTCTACGTCGTCAAGAGCCAGATCCACGCTGGCGGCCGCGGCAAGGGCAAGTTCAAGGAACTCGGCCCGGACGCCAAGGGTGGCGTTCGTCTGGCGAAGTCGATCGACGAGGTCGTCTCCCATGCCAAGGACATGCTCGGCAACACGCTGGTCACCGCACAGACGGGCGACGCCGGCAAGCAGGTCAACCGTCTCTACATCGAAGACGGCGCGGACATTGCCCGCGAACTCTATTGCTCGCTGCTGGTTGACCGCTCCGTCGGCCAGGTCGCATTCGTGGTTTCCACCGAAGGCGGCATGGACATCGAGGCGGTCGCCCACGACACGCCGGAAAAGATCCACACTATCGCCATCAACCCGGAAAAGGGCGTGAGCGACGCCGACGTTGCCGCAATCTCCAAGGCTCTCGAGCTTGACGGCGTTGCAGCGGAAGACGCCAAGTCTCTGTTCCCGATCCTCTACAAGGCCTTCAACGAGAAGGACATGGCGCTCCTCGAAGTCAACCCGCTGATCGTCATGGAAAATGGCCATCTGCGCGTTCTCGACGCCAAGATGTCCTTCGACGGCAATGCGCTGTTCCGCCATGACGACGTCAAGGCTCTGCGCGACGAGACCGAAGAAGACGCCAAGGAAATCGAAGCCTCCAAGTGGGACCTCGCTTACGTCGCCCTCGACGGCAACATCGGCTGCATGGTCAACGGTGCAGGTCTGGCCATGGCGACGATGGACATCATCAAGCTGTACGGCAAGGAGCCGGCAAACTTCTGCGACGTCGGCGGCGGCGCCGGCAAGGAGAAGGTTGCGGCAGCCTTCAAGATCATCACGGCTGACCCGAAGGTCGAGGGCATCCTCGTCAACATCTTCGGCGGCATCATGAAGTGCGACGTCATCGCCGAAGGCGTGATCGCAGCCGTCAAGGAAGTCGGTCTGAAGGTTCCGCTCGTCGTGCGCCTTGAAGGCACGAATGTCGAGCTTGGCAAGAAGATCCTCAACGAGTCCGGCCTTGCGATCACCGCGGCTGACGATCTCGACGATGCGGCGAAGAAGATCGTCGCAGCGGTGAACGGCTAATTTGAAGGACCGGATATAATGTCGATTCTCGTCAATAAAGACACCAAGGTCCTCGTACAGGGCCTGACCGGCAAGACCGGCACCTTCCACACCGAACAGGCGCTTGCCTATTACGGCACGCAGATGGTGGGCGGTATCCACCCGAAGAAGGGCGGCGAAACCTGGACCGGTTCCAAGGGCGAAACCCTGCCGATCTTCGCAAGCGTTGCCGAAGCCAAGGAAAAGACCGGCGCCGATGCGTCCGTGATCTATGTCCCGCCGGCAGGTGCAGCCGATGCCATCATCGAAGCCATCGATGCGGAAATTCCCTTCATCACCTGCATCACCGAAGGTATCCCGGTCATGGACATGGTGCGTGTCAAGGCTCGCCTCGACCGTTCCAAGTCGCGCCTGCTCGGCCCGAACTGCCCGGGCATCCTGACGCCGGAAGAATGCAAGATCGGTATCATGCCGGGCTCCATCTTCCGCAAGGGTTCGGTCGGCATCGTTTCGCGCTCCGGCACGCTCACCTATGAAGCTGTGTTCCAGACCTCGAACGAAGGCCTCGGCCAGACGACCGCTGTCGGCATCGGCGGCGACCCGGTCAAGGGCACCGAATTCATCGACGTCTTGGAAATGTTCCTCGCCGACGACGCCACGCAGTCGATCATCATGATCGGCGAAATCGGCGGCTCGGCTGAAGAAGATGCGGCGCAGTTCCTGATCGACGAAGCCAAGAAGGGCCGCAAGAAGCCGATGGCCGGTTTCATCGCGGGCCGTACGGCTCCGAAGGGCCGCACCATGGGTCACGCCGGCGCCGTCGTTTCCGGCGGCAAGGGCGACGCAGAATCCAAGATCGCAGCCATGGAAGCTGCCGGCATCAAGGTTTCGCCTTCCCCGGCACGCCTCGGCAAGACGCTGGTTGAAGTCCTCAAGGGCTGAGACCACATGACACCGGTAACGGGCGGCGCGGCTTTATTGCCGCGCTGCCCGATGCCGCAAGAAGACAGACAGACGGCATACCGCCCCGGCGGCAGACAGCAATAATCAAAGCGGCAGGCCGGCGAACGGCCCTAACGGCATCGAGGAGGCGGACGGATAAGTCCGCAAGAACACAATGGCAAGGCAAGAAGCGAACGAGCAGTTTCAGATCACGTCGTTTCTGGACGGCGCGAATGCAGCCTATATCGAGCAGCTCTATGCCCGGTACGAAGAGGACCCCTCTTCCGTGTCGCCGGAGTGGCAGAGCTTCTTCAAGGCGTTGTCCGATAATCCGGAAGACGTGAAGAAGGCGGCCAAGGGCGCCTCTTGGAAGCGTGCCAACTGGCCTATCCCGGCGAATGGCGAACTGGTTTCCGCGCTGGATGGAAACTGGGCCACGGTCGAAAAGGCCATTGAGAAGAAGGTTCAGGCGAAGGCCGAAGCCAAGAGCGCCGATACGGGCAAGCCGGTCAGCGAAGCGGAAGTGCTGCAGGCGACCCGTGACAGCGTTCGCGCCATCATGATGATCCGCGCCTACCGTATGCGCGGCCACCTGCACGCCAAGCTCGATCCGCTCGGCATCGCGGTTGCGGTCGAGGATTACAACGAGCTGTCGCCGAAGTCCTACGGCTTCGAGGAAAGCGACTACGACCGCAAGATTTTCATCGATAACGTGCTCGGCCTCGAATATGCGACCGTGCGCGAGATGATCGATATTCTGGAGCGCACCTACTGCTCCACCATCGGCGTCGAATTCATGCACATGTCCAGCCCGGAAGAAAAAGGCTGGATCCAGGAGCGCATCGAAGGTCCGGACAAGGGCGTCGCCTTCACGGCGGAAGGCAAGAAGGCCATTCTGTCGAAGCTGGTCGAAGCCGAAGGTTACGAGCAGTTCCTCGACGTGCGCTTCAAGGGCACCAAGCGTTTCGGCCTCGATGGCGGTGAATCGCTGATCCCGGCGCTGGAGCAGATCATCAAGCGCGGCGGCCAGGAGGGCCTGGAAGAAGTCGTTCTCGGCATGGCTCACCGCGGCCGCCTGAACGTTCTGACCAACGTCATGGGCAAGCCGCACCGCGCCGTGTTCCACGAATTCAAGGGCGGTTCGTTCAAGCCGGACGACGTCGAAGGTTCGGGTGACGTGAAGTACCACCTCGGTGCGTCTTCCGACCGCGAATTCGACGGCAACAAGGTGCACCTGTCGCTGACGGCCAACCCGTCGCACCTTGAAATCGTCAATCCGGTCGTCATGGGCAAGGCGCGCGCCAAGCAGGACCAGCTTGCCAAGGCGTGGGACGGCGACGTCATTCCGCTGTCCGAACGCGCCAAGGTGCTGCCGCTCTTGCTGCACGGCGATGCCGCTTTTGCGGGTCAGGGCGTTGTTGCCGAAATTCTCGGCCTTTCCGGCCTGCGCGGTCACCGCGTTGCCGGCACCATGCACTTCATCATCAACAACCAGATCGGCTTCACGACGAACCCGGCCTTCTCGCGCTCGTCGCCTTATCCGTCCGACGTCGCCAAGATGATCGAGGCGCCGATCTTCCACGTCAATGGTGACGATCCCGAAGCGGTGACCTATGCGGCGAAGGTTGCGACCGAATACCGCATGAAGTTCCACAAGCCCGTTGTCGTCGACATGTTCTGCTATCGCCGCTTTGGCCATAACGAAGGCGACGAGCCGGCGTTCACGCAGCCGAAGATGTACAAGGTCATCCGTGGCCACAAGACCGTGGCGCGCATCTATGCCGATCGTCTGATCGCCGAAGGCCTGATCAGCGAAGGCGAATTCGAGAAGATGAAGGCCGACTGGCGCGCCCATCTGGAGCAGGAATTCGAAGCGGGCCAGTCCTACAAGCCGAACAAGGCCGACTGGCTGGATGGTCAGTGGTCGGGTCTGCGCGCCGCCGACAATGCCGACGAGCAGCGCCGCGGCAAGACCGGCGTGCCGATGAAGCAGCTGAAGGAAATCGGCAAGAAGCTGTCGACCATTCCGGAAGGCTTCACCGCCCATCGCACCATCCAGCGTTTCATGGAGAACCGCTCGCAGATGATCGAGACGGGTGAAGGTATCGACTGGGCGATGGCGGAAGCCCTGGCTTTCGGTTCGCTCGTTGCCGACGGCCACAAGATTCGTCTGTCTGGCCAGGATTGCGAACGCGGCACCTTCTCGCAGCGTCATTCGGTCCTCTACGATCAGGAGACCGAAGAGCGTTATATTCCGCTGGCCAACCTGTCGCCGACGCAGGCCCGTTACGAAGTCATCAACTCGATGCTTTCGGAAGAAGCCGTTCTCGGTTTCGAATACGGCTATTCGCTGGCCCGCCCGAATGCGCTGACCCTCTGGGAAGCCCAGTTCGGCGACTTCGCCAACGGCGCGCAGGTGGTGTTCGACCAGTTCATCTCGTCCGGTGAACGCAAGTGGCTGCGCATGTCCGGCCTCGTCTGCCTTCTGCCGCACGGTTATGAAGGTCAGGGTCCGGAACACTCTTCCGCCCGTCTGGAGCGCTGGCTGCAGATGTGCGCCGAAGACAACATGCAGGTTGCTAACTGCACGACGCCGGCCAACTACTTCCACATCCTGCGCCGCCAGATGAAGCGTGACTTCCGCAAGCCGCTGATCCTGATGACGCCGAAGTCGCTGCTGCGTCACAAGCGCGCCACCTCGTCGCTGGCCGAGCTTGCAGGCGAGTCCTCCTTCCACCGTCTCCTGTGGGACGATGCTGAGGTCATCAAGGACGGTCCGATCAAGCTGCAGAAGGATTCGAAGATCCGCCGCGTCGTCATGTGCACGGGCAAGGTCTATTACGATCTTCTCGAGGAGCGCGAAAAGCGCGGTATCGACGACATCTACCTGCTGCGTGTCGAGCAGCTCTATCCGTTCCCGGCCAAGGCGCTCATCAACGAGCTTTCCCGTTTCCGCAATGCGGAGATGGTCTGGTGCCAGGAAGAGCCGAAGAACATGGGTGCGTGGTCGTTCATCGATCCTTACCTTGAATGGGTCCTGGCGCATATCGACGCCAAGTACCAGAAGGTCCGTTATACGGGCCGTCCGGCTGCCGCCTCTCCGGCGACCGGCCTGATGTCCAAGCATCTGGCGCAGCTTGCTGCGTTCCTGGAAGACGCGCTGGGAGAGTGAGAACTCTCCCGCATCGCCCCTGTAAAAAAGACACCTGAATAACGGAACTAGATCATGGCCACTGAAATCCGCGTACCAACCCTCGGCGAATCCGTCAGCGAAGCGACCGTCGGAACCTGGTTCAAGAAGGTCGGCGATACCGTCAAGGCCGACGAACCGCTCGTTGAACTGGAAACCGACAAGGTTACCGTCGAAGTCCCGGCGCCTGCGTCCGGCGTTCTCACCGAAATCGTGGCGCAGAACGGCGAGACCGTCGGGCTCGACGCGCTTCTCGGCCAGATCGCCGAAGGTGCTGCCGGCGCTGCGACCTCCGCTCCGGCTGCCGAGTCGGCAAAGCCTGCTGCGGCGGCTGCATCGGCGCCTGCCGCCGTTGCCGCACCGGCAACCGGCTCCATGCCGCCGGCACCCGCCGCCGGCAAGCTGCTGGCTGAAAACAACCTGTCTGCCGATCAGGTCGACGGTTCGGGCAAGCGCGGCCAGGTTCTGAAGGGCGATGTTCTCGCTGCTGTCGCCAAGGGCGTTTCGGCTCCCGCCGCCGCTCCGGCTCCGGCCGCTGCACCCCGTCCGGTTTCCGCCGAGCAGGACCAGGTTCGCGAAGAGCGCGTGAAGATGACCCGCCTGCGCCAGACGATCGCCCGTCGCCTGAAGGATGCGCAGAACACCGCCGCCATGCTCACCACCTATAACGAGGTGGACATGAGCGCGGTCATGGACCTGCGTAACCGCTACAAGGACGTGTTCGAGAAGAAGCACGGCGTCAAGCTCGGCTTCATGGGCTTCTTCACCAAGGCCGTGACCCACGCGCTGAAGGAACTGCCCGCCGTCAACGCTGAAATCGACGGCACGGACATCATCTACAAGAACTATTGTCACGTCGGCATGGCTGTCGGCACCGACAAGGGTCTCGTCGTTCCGGTGATCCGCGATGCCGACCAGCTCTCCATCGCCGGCGTCGAAAAGGAACTCGGCCGCCTCGCCAAGGCGGCGCGTGACGGTTCGCTCGGCATGGCCGACATGCAGGGCGGCACCTTCACCATCACCAATGGCGGTGTCTACGGTTCGCTGATGTCTTCGCCGATCCTCAATGCGCCGCAGTCGGGCATTCTCGGCATGCACAAGATCCAGGAGCGCCCGGTCGCCATCGGCGGTCAGGTCGTCATCCGTCCGATGATGTATCTTGCGCTCTCCTACGATCACCGTATCGTTGACGGCAAGGAAGCCGTGACCTTCCTCGTCCGCGTCAAGGAGAGCCTCGAAGATCCCGAACGTCTGGTTCTCGATCTCTAATCGCTCTTGCTTTTCCTTGCGGCGGGGTTTCAAGTGAAGCCCCGCTGAAAGACCACCTGGAGAGCAGATGTGCAGCCGACATTTCTTGCCGCGTCCCCTTTTCTGTCGCTCATCGGTCTAAGCGTTCTTCTGCTCGTGTTTCACGTCATGCTGCAGGGCATGACGGCGACCAGGGAATTCGGGCTGGAATGGAATGCCGGCCCAAGGGATGGCAGCCAGCAGCCGCAGGGCATGCTTTCCGGCCGCGCCTCCCGCGCGTCGGCGAATTTCCGGGAAACATATCCGGCTTTTCTGGCACTCGCTTTCGGTGTCATCATGGCGGGTGATCCTGCCGGTCTGGCGCTCACCGGCGCCTGGATCTGGCTGATCTGCCGGGTGATCTATATTCCGCTTTATCTGGTGGGCGTCCCTTACATCCGTTCTTTCGTGTGGCTGGGGTCCATGCTTGGGCTGGCGCTCATGTTTGTCGTGCTGATGTTCTGAAGGCTGCTTTGCGATGCATCAATATCTCATCGAACTTGCATCCCTGATGGCGATCTTCGCCTTTGCGATCGTCTCTCCCGGCGCCGATCTTGCGATGGTCATGCGCCAGGCCATGGTGCATGGGCGCAGGCAGGCCATCATCACAAGCTTCGGCGTGGGAACGTCGCTGATGTTCCATGTCACCTATACGATCCTCGGACTTGGCCTCATCATTTCCCAGTCGATCTATCTCTTCAACATCGTCAAATGGCTCGGCGTCGCCTATCTGATCTATATCGGCATCAAGGCGCTGCGCGCCGGCAAGACCGAATTGCCGGTGGCGGAAGGTGACACGGGCGCGCGGGCGAAAAGCGGCCAGACGGCGCTCAAGGCCTTTACCCTTGGCTTCGCCGCCAATGCGCTCAATCCCAAACCGGTATTTTTCTTCCTGTCGATCTTCTCGACGGTGGTTCACGCGCATACGCCGGTGGGTATCAAATTCGGATATGGTCTCGTCATGGCGAGCTGCCTTATCCTGTGGTTCGTCGGCGTTAGCCTGTTCATGACGACGCCGCGCATGCGCGCTGTGTTTCAGCGCGCCAGCCAATGGATCGACCGCACCAGCGGCGTGGTCTTCATCGCGCTCGGTATAAAACTCGCAACGGAAAAAGCGGCCTGAGTTTCAGGTCAAATGGAAGCTGGGCAATGATCCGATATCTTGCCCCTATAAAGCAGGAACCAGAACATGGCATATGATGTAGTTGTAATCGGCACCGGTCCCGGCGGTTATGTTTGCGCGGTCAAGGCGGCACAGCTCGGCCTCAAGGTCGCGGTCATCGAAAAGCGCGCAACCTATGGCGGCACCTGCCTCAATGTCGGCTGCATTCCCTCCAAGGCGCTGCTGCATGCGTCCGAAACCTTTGCCCACGTCGCCCATGGCGTCGATTCGCTCGGTATCGAAGTCGCCGCGCCGAAGCTGAACCTTGAAAAGATGATGGGCCACAAGGACGGCGTGGTGAAGGCCAATGTCGACGGCGTGGCATTCCTGTTCAAGAAGAACAAGATCGATGCTTTCCAGGGCACCGGCAAGGTGGTTTCCGCCGGCAAGGTCTCCGTCACCAACGACAAGGGCGAGAGCCAAGAAATCGAAGCGAAGAACATCGTCATCGCCACCGGTTCCGACGTTGCCGGCATTCCGGGCGTTCAGGTCGATATCGATGAAAACGTCATCGTGTCTTCCACCGGTGCCATCGCCCTTTCCAAGGTTCCGGAAAAGCTGATCGTCGTCGGTGGCGGCGTCATCGGCCTCGAACTTGGTTCGGTCTGGTCGCGCCTCGGCGCCAAGGTCACCGTCGTCGAATATCTCGACAACATTCTCGGCGGCATGGACGGTGAGGTTTCCAAGCAGGCGCAGCGTCTGCTCGCCAAGCAGGGTCTCGATTTCAAACTCGGCGCCAGGGTGACGGCTGTTGAAAAGACCGCTGCCGGCGCAAAGGTGGTGTTCGAGCCGGTCAAGGGCGGCGCTGCCGAAACGTTGGAAGCAAACGTCGTGCTGATCTCCACCGGCCGCAAGCCTTATACCGAAGGTCTCGGCCTTGCGGAAGCCGGCGTCGTGCTGGACAGCCGTGGCCGCGTTGAGATTGACGGCCACTACAAGACCAATATCGACGGCATCTATGCGATCGGCGACGTGGTGAAAGGCCCGATGCTGGCGCACAAGGCGGAAGACGAGGGCGTTGCGCTTGCGGAAATCCTCGCCGGCCAGCGTGGCCATGTGAATTACGACGTCATTCCGGCGGTTGTTTATACGCAGCCGGAAGTGGCGTCCGTCGGCAAGACCGAAGAGGAACTGAAGGCCGCTGGCATCGCCTACAAGGTCGGCAAGTTCCCCTTCACCGCCAATGGCCGCGCGCGTGCCATGCAGGTAACGGATGGTTTCGTGAAAATCCTGGCGGACAAGGAAACCGATCGGGTTCTCGGCGGCCATATCGTCGGCTTCGGTGCCGGCGAAATGATCCACGAGATCACCGTGCTGATGGAATTCGGCGGCTCTTCGGAAGATCTCGGCCGCACCTGCCATGCACACCCCACCATGTCGGAAGCCGTGAAGGAAGCGGCGCTGGCGACATTCTTCAAGCCGATCCACATGTGATCGAGGTTGGACGGCGGAGCGAAAACGAAAGCGTTCTGCCGGTCTGACTGCCGTTTGCGTGCCGGTTCCCGAAAACCGCCTTGGGGTTTGGAGCCGATGTGCAAATATTAAATTTCAGCCATCTGTCAAACCCCGGCTTGCCATGCAGGCCGGGGTTTAACATACTGACGCCATGGCCTGTCTAACCTTTTGATAAAAGGCAATAAAATGGCGTCTTCCACTCAAGTTTCCTTTTCGGTTCCGCAGCGCGTCATTCACTGGGCGATGGCGCTTCTGATTTTTTTCAATCTGCTGTTTCCCGATGCCATGGCCCATGCCTACCGGCTGATGCGGCGGGGTGAAACATTGACGCCGGATCAAATTTCCTCGGCCAATATTCACGCCTATGTCGGCTTTGCCATCCTGCTGCTGGCGGTTCTGCGCCTCTGTCTGCGCTTCTTCCAGGGTGTGCCGCCGCATCCCGCCGAAGAGCCGCGACCGTTCCAGATCGCGGCCAAGGTGGCGCATTTCACCTTCTATGCACTGTTTTTCGTCCTGCCCCTGTCCGGTATCGCCGCCTATTATTTTGGTGCCCAGGCTGCCGGGCAGCTGCATTCCGGCCCGTTCAAGGCGCTGATGTGGGTGCTGATCGTCGGCCATGTCGCCGCCGTTATGGTTCACCAGTTCTACTGGCGCACCAATGTCCTGAAGCGCATGACACACGGCTAGGGGCGGCCTCGCCAGACGGTATATGGCTTCACGCTTATGCGGGACATGCGGGGAGCGGCGGTTTGTCGCGTTTCCGGCCGATCGGGAAAAGAGGATGGTGAGCCTTGCCGCATCGGGCGGCTGGGGTTCAGGCATGTGCGATGGCGACGACATATTACCGGGCGCAGACTGGCGGGATCGCTTTCAGGGAGAGATGATCACGCGAGAATCGTCCTCGCTTGAGGTGAGCAGGCTTCTTTTCGATCATCCTCCGGCATGGATCAGTCGCCTGATGGCGGTTAGAAACCGTGTCGTCTCGGTTTTTGGTCTAAGAACGGTGGAAATGGCGGCGGGTGCCGCGGCGGGCGGGTTTCCTGTTCTGTCATCCACGCCGGATCGGACGGTGCTCGGCTTCGATGACCGCCATCTCGATTTCCGGATCGTCGTCGATCTTAAAGACAAGGACAGCCGCCAGCTGGTGAGTGTCACCACCATCGTCAGGCGCAGGAATTTGTTCGGACGTCTGTATCTTTTTGCCGTCGGACCGTTTCACCGCCGCATCGTGCCGGCGACGATGCGGCCGTTCTGCGCCAATGTCCGGCTTGTGAGTATCGGGACAGAGTGACTCAGTCGACTCGCGTGACGGTAAAGTCTGCCGCGCGCAGCAGTTCGACCAGGCCCTCCTCACCGGGCAGATGCAATGCGCCGACGGCCATGAAGACATTGCCCCTGGCAAGCTCGGGGGTAGCCCGTTCCGCCATGACGTGATTGCGGTCGGTGATGATGCGTTGCTCGAAGGCGGCGTAGCCCTGTTCGCTTTCCGTTGCTGCCTTCCCGGGGTCCAGGCTTTTGAGCATGGGCATGGTCATGCCGATATCGCCGGCGACGTAGAGATCGGTCATGGTCGTCATCACGTCATCCATGCGGTCGCCGAGTTCCAGCGTTTCGATCAGCGCCTGAAGATGGAACTCCATCGGCAGTTCGGACATGGCCGTCAGCTGCTCGACCATGGTTTCCAGCCCGACGAGACGTTTTCCGTCCGCAATCGCATCCTCGGCCAGCTTCTTGTCGAGAAAGGAAAGGCCGGTGGCCTTGCGGGCGAATTCGCAGGCGGGAAGGGCAACGAAGCTCGAGAGCATCCACGGTTTCATGCGCGAGACGGCATTCAGCGGAATGCCGCGCTCTTTGAGGCCCTTTTCCAGTCGCGCGACATTATCGGCCGACAGAATGTCGGTGATCGACCTGCCATCCAGAAACATGGTGAGTTCCGGTTTGCTCAGCAGCGATGCCGCAACCTTCTTGTCATCGACGATTTCGTCCGATTCCACGATCACCGTTGCGGCTTTTTCAAAGGCGGGGCCAGCGGCGGCAGGCATTTCCAGCACGCGCGGATCGGTGACATGCATGGTGCCGAGAAGATAGGACGGGTCCGTTCCGGCCTTTTCGATGCGCCAGAAGTTGCCCTTGCCGTTCGGGATCGCGGCGGCTTCCTGCTCGATCCTGGCAAAGGCCTGCGGATCGGTCTTGCGCATGTCCACGAGAATGTCGCTGCCCGTGCAGGTGATCTGTTGTTCTGCTGCTTCCGCTTCACTGAGCGACAGCAAAGTCATGAGCAGGATGGCAACGGCCGTGACATGCAGGGCCGCGAGCAGCCAGAGCAAGGCGTCGCCGGTCTTTCCCATCAGGGTGGCGGTGAGGTTGTGTGGCTTTATCAGGCTGTGCATCGGTCCAATCCGGTTCTGCTTCGCTTATAGAACGGCGGCTTGGATGTCTGGTTAATGTTTATGGTTAAGCATTTCCTGCCTCACGCGCGCGGATGGGCATTGTCGTAGATTTCCAGCAATCTCGCGGTATCGACGCCGGTGTAGATCTGGGTGGTGGAGAGGCTGGCATGGCCAAGCAGCTCCTGAATGGTGCGCAGGTCTCCGCCGCCGGCCAGAAGATGAGTGGCGAAGGAATGGCGCAACGCATGCGGCGTGGCGTTTTCCGGCAGCCCGAAAGCGCCACGCAGCTTCTGCATTTCCCGCTGGATGATGGCGGGTTGAAGTTTGCCACCGCGTGCGCCAAGGAAGAGGGGCGCATCCGCAACCAGAGCATACGGGCATAGCCTCTTATAGGTATCGACGGCTTCCGTGACCACCGCCAGCAGCGGCACGATACGCGTCTTGTTGCCCTTGCCGGTGATGCGCAGGCTGCGGGCGCCGGGCGAAAAATCGGCCGGTGTAAGATCGAGCGCCTCGGAAATACGAAGGCCGCAGCCATAAAGCAGGGAAAGAACTGCCGCATTCCGCGCGGCGATCCACGGTTCTTCGTTCAATTGGGCCTCGGCCGTGGTGATCTTCAGCGCCTGCCGGTCGGTCAGCGGTTTCGGCAGGGATTTCGGCTGTTTTGGCGCGCGCATGGCGGTGGCGCCGGCCGCGTTGACGAGGCCCTTTTTCTGCAGATGGCGGAGCAGGGAACGCAGGCCGGCCAGATGCCTGCCCAGCGACCGCGCGCCGGCACCTTCCTTGCGTCTGTGGGCCAGAAAGGCGCGAAGATCGACCGGGCGCAGATCGGCTATGTCCGCGATGGCTGCGGGCCTGCCGACGTAGCCGGTGAGGAATGTCAGGAACTGGCGTGTGTCGCGTTCATAGGCCTCTACGGTGTTGTCCGAAAGCCGGCGTTCTCCGGCAAGGGCGGTGAGCCAGGACTGGCGTTCGTTCAAAAGATCGGGTTGAGCAAATGTCAGGATTTCGGTCACGGTGTGCTCCATTCCATGCTCCAAAGCTATGCCCTTATGGTCAGCATTTGGTTAAGAGATGGACTTTGCAAGATGCGCCCACTACATGCGGGCGGTTCCCTTTTTCATCTCGCCGGGGCATGGTCGCCACATCATGGCAAAAGATTCGTCCGATCTGTTTGGGGCTCTGTTCGACCCGCCGTCGCTCACGCGCACGGTGCCCGTTCTCGTACCAATGCCGGCGCCGGGACCTTACAGCTACGCCGTGCCCGAGGATATGGTGGTGGAGACCGGTTCCGTCGTGCAGGTGCCGCTCGGTCCCCGGCAGGTCTTCGGCGTGGTTTGGGACGATGTCGCCGAGAAGGGCGTCGATCCGAAGAAATTGCGGCCCATCACCAAGAGTTTCGAATGCCCGCCGCTGAAGGCGGAGATGCGCCGCTTCGTCGACTGGGTCGCCGCCTATACGCTGTCTCCGCCCGGCCTGGTGGCGCGCATGGCGCTCAGAGCGCCGGCCGCCTTCGATCCCGAGCCGATGATCGAGGGACTGCGGCTGACCGAAGGTCGGCCCGAGCGCCTGACCCCCGCCCGCGAGCGGGTGATGGAGCTGGCGGCCGAAGGACACGGCTGGACGAAAAGCGGGCTCGCCCATGCCGCCGGGGTTTCGACCAGCGTCATCGACGGTCTCGTCAAGCAGGGCGTGTTCGAGACGGTTTTCCTGCCGGCGCCGCCGGTGGTTGCCGAGCCCGATCCCGACTATGTGGAGCCGCGACTGGAAGGTCCTCAGAAACAGGCCGCTTCGGAGATACTCGACGATGTGCGCAAGGGCGGGTTTTCGGTTTCGCTGATCGACGGTGTGACGGGGTCGGGCAAGACAGAGGTTTATTTCGAGGCGGTGGCCGAAACGCTGAGACAGGGCAGGCAGGTCCTTATCCTGCTGCCGGAAATCGCGCTGACGGCGGCGTTTCTGGAGCGTTTTCAAGACCGTTTTGGTGCGAAACCGGCGGAATGGCACTCGGATCTGTCGCCGCGCATGCGTGAAAAGGTCTGGCGGCAGGCGGTGACGGGCGAGGTGAAGGTGGTGGCCGGCGCCCGCTCGGCGCTTTTCCTGCCCTTCGACAATCTCGGTCTGATCATTGTCGACGAAGAGCATGACCCGGCCTATAAACAGGAGGACCGCGTCTATTATAATGCCCGTGATATGGCGGTGGTGAGAGCCCGGATCGCGGAATTCCCTGTCGTGCTGGTCTCGGCCACGCCGTCGGTGGAAAGCCAGGTCAACGGCAGTTCGGGGCGTTACAACACCATTCACCTGCATACGCGCTTCGGCGATGCGGCAATGCCCGACCTGCATCTCGTCGACATGCGCCGCCATCCGCCGGAACGTGGAGGGTTCCTTTCACCCGTCCTGCTGCGCGGCATCGGCAAGACCATCGAAAAGGGCGAGCAAGCACTGCTCTTCCTCAATCGCCGCGGTTATGCGCCGCTGACGCTCTGCCGGGTTTGCGGCCACCGCTTCCAGTGCCCGCAATGTTCCAGCTGGCTGGTGGAGCACCGTTTCCGCAATCAACTGCAGTGCCACCAATGCGGCCACAACGAGCCGACGCCGGATCATTGCCCGGAGTGCGGAACCTTCGATCATCTGGTCGCTTGCGGGCCGGGTGTGGAGCGCATTGCCGAGGAGGTGGAGAAACATTTCCCCGAGGCCCGCACCATCGTACTTTCCTCCGATCTCATGGGCGTCAAGCGGCTGCGGCTGGAGCTGGAGGCGATCGTCAAGGGCGAGGCGGATATCGTCATCGGCACGCAGCTGGTCGCCAAGGGGCATAACTTCCCCCTGATGACCCTTGTCGGCATCGTCGATGCCGATCTCGGCCTTGCCAATGGCGATCCGCGCGCGGCGGAGCGAACCTTCCAGCTGCTTTCGCAGGTGACGGGGCGTGCCGGGCGAACGGGGTTGAAGAGCCATGGCCTGCTGCAGACCTACCAGCCGCAGCATCCCGTCATGCAGGCGATCGTCTCCGGTGACGCTTCGGCCTTTTACGAGAGGGAGATTGTCGAGCGGGAAAAGGCCGTTCTACCGCCTTTCGGGCGGCTCGCCTCGATCATCGTCTCCGCCGATACGCGCGGAGAGGCCGAAACCCATGCTCGCGGATTGCGGGCCGCTGCCCCGCAGGTCACCGGCATCATGCTGCTCGGCCCGGCGGAAGCGCCGCTGGCGCTGATCCGCGGCCGCCATCGTTTTCGCCTGCTCGTGCACGGGCGGCGCAATTCCGACATGCAGTCTTTCCTGCGCACGGTGCTGGCCAACGGGCCGAAGGAGCGGGGTAGCGTCCATGTGCAACTCGACATCGATCCGCAAAGTTTCCTTTGACTTTGCCAATGGGCGTTTTCCCGCCGTCATGGGCGTGTCATAACGCCTGCAGGCAACAGAATGATTTGGGGAAGGCGATGGAGTTTTATTTTCCTGCCGAGTTCGGCGAGCAGCTGGCTTTTGGCGCGGCGGCGGTATCGGCCGTGATGGGCCTGTTTTTCATGTTCGCGCCGGGCGCGACGCTCCGCGCCTTCGGACTTCAGCCGGCCGGCGAGCGAAAGGATGGTTACGCGCTGGTACGCTCTTCGCTTGCCGGGTTCTATCTCGGTCTCGGTGCGGCGGCCCTGCTTCTCGCGCAGCCGATGGTCTATCTTGCCTTTGGTGCGGCGTTCGGCCTCAGCGTGTTCGGCGGCATTCTCTCCATATTGTCGGATGGTGGCGCAACCATGCGGAATTTCTTACTTCTGGTTGTGCACTTTCTGCTGTCCGCACTCGCGTTGAGCTACGTCTTCGGGCTGGTCTGAAGCGGGCTTTTTGGCTTTTGTGCCGCACAGATGCCGCATCCCGAGCGAAATCGGAAAATTTAAACGCATTCCCCCTTGCCCAAACGGCGCTTTCCGCTATTACGCGTGTTGCGAGTCCCGGCGTCCTATGCTAGACGGACCGCGAAATTGGGAAAAGGCAGGGGGGAATTCCGGTCTTTTTCGGGGAAATTGAAACGATTTCAAGAATTTGATGCGGTGGAACCCCATCGCTGATGGTCTTGGACGATTAGCAGGGAAAAAGTGCCCGTGGCAGATACCTCCCAGGGAACATCCGGTGTAGCGGAAAGGTATGCGTCGTCGCTTTTCGAGCTTGCTTTGGAAGCGGGTGCGGTTGAAGCGGTTGGAGCCGATCTGGACAAGTTCGGTGCACTTCTCGACGAAAGCGACGATTTGAAGCGTCTGGTTGCGAGCCCGGTGTTTTCCGCCGAGGATCAGTTTAAGGCAATCACCGCGATCTGCGAGAAAGCCGGCATTGCCGGTCTTGCTGTCAATTTCCTCAAGGTCGTCGCGAATAACCGCCGTCTCTTTGCCGTTCCCGGCATGATCCGCGCCTACCGTGCCATTGCCGCTGCCCACCGCGGCGAAATCACCGCCGAGGTCACCTCGGCACATGCGCTCGACGAGGCGCAGGAAACTGAACTGAAAGCGGCGCTGAAGAGCGTTACCGGCAAGGATGTGACGATTTCCGTTACCGTCGATCCGTCGATCCTCGGCGGCCTGATCGTCAAGGTCGGCTCTCGCCAGATCGATACGTCTCTTCGCACCAAACTTTCCACCCTTAAGCTTGCACTGAAAGAGGTTGGCTGATGGATATCCGCGCCGCGGAAATTTCCGCAATTCTGAAAGATCAAATCAAAAATTTCGGCAACGAGGCGGAAGTCTCCGAAGTCGGTCAGGTGCTGTCCGTCGGTGACGGTATCGCCCGCGTTTATGGCCTCGACAATGTTCAGGCCGGCGAAATGGTCGAGTTTCCCGGCGGCATCCGCGGCATGGCGCTCAACCTCGAAGCCGACAATGTCGGTGTGGTTATCTTCGGTTCGGACCGTGACATTAAGGAAGGCGACACCGTAAAGCGGACTGGCGCTATCGTTGACGTTCCCGTTGGTCCGGAACTGCTCGGCCGCGTCGTTGATGCGCTCGGCAACCCGATCGACGGCAAAGGCCCGATCAACGCCGCCAAGCGTTCGCGCGTTGACGTCAAGGCTCCCGGCATCATTCCGCGCAAGTCGGTTCATGAGCCGATGTCGACCGGTCTCAAGGCTATCGACGCCCTCATCCCGGTTGGCCGCGGCCAGCGCGAGCTCGTCATCGGCGACCGCCAGACCGGCAAGACCGCGATCATTCTCGACACGATCCTGAACCAGAAGGCCATTCACGACAATGGTCCTGACGGCGACAAGCTTTATTGCGTCTACGTCGCTATCGGTCAGAAGCGTTCGACCGTTGCCCAGTTCGTGAAGGTTCTGGAAGAGCGCGGCGCGCTGCAGTACTCGATCATCGTTGCTGCGACCGCTTCCGACCCGGCTCCGATGCAGTACCTCGCTCCGTTTGCCGGTTGCGCCATGGGCGAGTACTTCCGTGACAACGGCAAGCACGCTCTCATCGGTTATGACGACCTTTCCAAGCAGGCCGTTGCCTATCGTCAGATGTCGCTTCTGCTGCGCCGCCCGCCGGGCCGCGAAGCCTATCCGGGCGACGTTTTCTACCTGCATTCCCGTCTTCTCGAGCGTGCTGCAAAGCTCTCCGACGAAATGGGCGCTGGTTCGCTGACGGCTCTGCCGGTCATCGAAACCCAGGGTAACGACGTTTCGGCCTTCATTCCGACCAACGTGATCTCGATCACCGACGGCCAGATCTTCCTGGAAACCGACCTGTTCTACCAGGGTATCCGCCCGGCCGTTAACGTCGGTCTGTCGGTTTCGCGCGTTGGCTCCGCCGCCCAGATCAAGGCGATGAAGCAGGTTGCCGGTTCGATCAAGGGTGAACTCGCCCAGTATCGCGAAATGGCCGCCTTCGCCCAGTTCGGCTCGGACCTTGACGCTTCCACGCAGCGCTTGCTCAACCGCGGTGCCCGTCTGACCGAACTTCTGAAGCAGCCGCAGTTCTCTCCGCTCAAGACGGAAGAACAGGTCGCGGTGATCTTCGCCGGTGTCAACGGCTATCTCGACAAGATCCCGGTCGCACAGGTCGGCAAGTTCGAGCAGGGTCTGCTCTCCTACCTCCGCTCGGAAGGCAAGGCGATCCTCGACACCATCCGCACGGAAAAGTCTATCAGCGACGATACCAAGGGCAAGCTCAAGGGCGCTCTTGATAACTTCGCCAAGTCTTTCTCGTAATCAGGGCTCTTTTACTCGGACGGATAACGGATGCCTTCACTAAAGGATCTGAAAAACCGCATTGCCTCCGTGAAGGCGACGCAGAAGATTACCAAGGCGATGAAAATGGTCGCCGCGGCGAAGCTTCGGCGCGCCCAGGAAGCTGCGGAGGCCGCCCGGCCTTATTCTCAGCGCATGAGCGCCGTTCTCGCCAATATCGCCAAGGCGGTCGAGGCGGACGTCGCTCCGGCGCTGATGACCGGCACCGGCAAGGACGACGTGCACCTGCTCGTCGTCTGCACGGCTGAACGTGGACTTTGCGGCGGTTTCAACTCGCAAATCGCCCGTTTTGCCCGCGATCACGCCCGCAAGCTGATTTCGGAAGGCAAGACGGTCAAGATCATCACGGTCGGCAAGAAGGGTTACGACAGCCTTCGCCGCGAGTTTGCAGCCAATATCATCGAGCGCATCGAATTGCGTGACGTGAAGAAGGTCGGTTTCGAAAATGCCGACCAGATCGCCAAGAAGGTGATCTCGCTCTTCAACGCGGGTGAGTTCGATGTCTGCACGCTGATCTATTCGGAATTCAAGTCCGTCATCAGCCAGATCCCGACCGGCCTGCAGCTCATTCCGGCCGCAACGCCCGTTGTGGAAGAGGATGAGGCGACGCAGAACGCCGTCTACGAATACGAGCCGGATGCGGCTTCTATTCTGGAAGACCTTATTCCGCGCAACATTTCGGTTCAGGTTTTCCGGGCTCTGCTCGAAAACGTTGCCGGTGAAATGGGCGCCAAGATGAGCGCGATGGACAATGCAACGCGCAATGCCGGTGAGATGATCAACAAGCTGACCTTGTCCTACAACCGTCAGCGTCAGGCTCAGATCACCAAGGAACTCATTGAAATCATTTCGGGCGCGGAAGCGCTCTGAGGTAAGGAAAGAGGGTAAGGATAATGGCTAAGGCAGCTACCCCCAAGAAAACCGCAGCGGTGAACGGCGCGGGCAAGGTTACCCAGGTTATCGGCGCTGTTGTCGACGTGGCGTTCGAAGGCGAACTGCCTCCGATCCTGAACGCGCTCGAAACCGAGAACAACGGCAATCGCCTGGTTCTGGAAGTCGCGCAGCACCTCGGTGAAAACGTCGTTCGCACCATTGCCATGGACTCGACCGAAGGTCTGGTTCGCGGTCAGAGCGTTTCGAACACCGGCGCTCCGATCTCCGTTCCGGTTGGGCCGGAAACGCTCGGCCGTATCATGAACGTCATCGGCGAACCGGTTGATGAAGCCGGTCCGATCGTCACCGCTTCCAAGCGCGCCATCCACCAGGACGCACCTGCTTACGTCGAACAGTCGACCGAAGCACAGATCCTCGTCACCGGCATCAAGGTGGTCGACCTTCTCGCACCTTACGCCAAGGGCGGCAAGATCGGCCTGTTCGGCGGCGCCGGCGTTGGCAAGACCGTTCTCATCATGGAACTGATCAACAACGTCGCCAAGGCGCATGGTGGTTATTCGGTATTCGCCGGTGTGGGTGAACGTACCCGCGAAGGCAACGACCTTTATCACGAAATGATCGAGTCGAACGTCAACAAGCTCGGCGGCGGCGAAGGCTCCAAGGCCGCGCTGGTTTACGGCCAGATGAACGAACCGCCGGGTGCCCGCGCCCGCGTCGCTCTGACCGGTCTGACGATCGCTGAAAACTTCCGTGACGAAGGCCAGGACGTTCTGTTCTTCGTGGACAACATCTTCCGCTTCACGCAGGCTGGTTCGGAAGTGTCGGCTCTGCTCGGCCGTATTCCTTCGGCCGTGGGCTATCAGCCGACGCTCGCAACCGATATGGGCCAGATGCAGGAACGCATCACCACCACGAACAAGGGTTCTATCACCTCGGTTCAGGCGATTTACGTTCCCGCCGACGACTTGACCGACCCGGCGCCGGCCACCTCGTTTGCGCATCTTGACGCAACGACGGTTCTGTCGCGTTCGATCGCTGAAAAGGGTATTTACCCGGCTGTTGACCCGCTCGACTCCACCTCGCGCATGCTCGACCCGATGATCGTTGGCGAAGAGCATTACGAAGTGGCTCGTAAGGTGCAGTCGACCCTGCAGCGCTACAAGTCGCTTCAGGACATCATCGCCATCCTCGGCATGGACGAACTGTCGGAAGAAGACAAGCTGACGGTTGCCCGCGCCCGCAAGATCGAGCGTTTCCTGTCGCAGCCGTTCTTCGTCGCCGAAGTCTTCACCGGTTCGCCGGGCAAGCTCGTTGCGCTCGAAGACACGATCAAGGGCTTCAAGGGTCTGGTCAACGGCGAATACGACAACCTGCCGGAAGCTGCCTTCTACATGGTCGGTTCGATGGAAGAAGCCATCGAAAAGGCGAAGAAGCTGGCTGCCGAGGCTGCCTGATCATGAATTGGCGGGCGCGCGGTTTTTGCTGCGCGCCTTGCCGACGATGGTGGCGAAACCGGAACGGCTTTGCCGGCATTATAAGCAACAACTCCGTGACGCCCGCGTAATTGAAAAGAAGTGAATTGCCATGGCTGACAGTTTCAAATTCGATCTCGTTTCCCCGGAGCGTCTGCTCGTTTCCGAAACGGTTACGGAAGTCGTCATCCCGGCTACGCTGGGTGAAATGACCGTTCTGGCTAATCACGCGCCGACGATGACCACGATCAAGCCGGGTCTGGTGACGGTGAAGTTCGCCTCGGGCGAGACCCATAAATATGTCGTTTTCGGTGGTTTTGCCGATATTCTGCCGACCGGCTGCACGCTTCTCGCCGAATCTGCGGTTTCGGCCGATGACATGTCTCCCGATACGCTGCAGAAGCGCATCGATGCGGCCAAGGCCGAAATCGAAGAGGGCAATCATCACCACGAGCATCTGACCAAGCTCGAGAAGCATCTTTACGAGCTGACGAACCTGCATGAGGTTCTCGTCGCCGCTTGAAAGAACCGGGCGGGTTCGAAAGAATGACTGCCCACAAAAGATCGAACCAGAAAGCGGCCGTTTCGGTCGCTTTTTTGTTTTGGGCGTGGTCCGGTGGATGAAACCGGTCCGCTTGCGCTGCGACGCTGCCGGTTGGGCTCGCCCTGTTTCAGATTCAGCCACGCAATATCGAGCATTGGCGTCAGGTGTGGAAAATGACCGAGCGCACGACGGCGCATCCCGCATTCCATTTCGGCGGACCCCGCTGGAAAACCGATTCCTGTTTTTGTCACGATAGGCTAGATGTGGTGGTGGGAAGGAATTCTGCCCTTTTGGCTGCAAGCGCAACGGGGCTTTTTTCGTGCAGGGAGGATCGCGGTGTCTGCCGAGGCAAGTTATCGAAGGATCACGAGAACCGCCCTGCGAGAAGGGGTCTTGAGCAAGGGTGAGCGGGCGGTGCCCGAAGAAGTGCCGGTTGCCTTTTCTTACGGCGGCAGCACCCATGCCGTGATGATGGCCAGTCCGGCCGATCTCAGCGATTTTGCCGTCGGTTTCAGCCTGACGGAAGGCATCATATCGGCGCGGTCGGAAATCCGCTCCATCGAGGTGGTCGAAGCCGCGCAAGGTTATGATGTCCAGGTGGATTTGCAGGATGCCAATGCCGATGCCCTGCGGGCAAGGCGGCGGCATATGGCTGGCCCGGTCGGTTGCGGTCTCTGCGGTATCGAATCCATCGAACAGGCCGTGCGCACGGTCCCCGATTTGAGCGGTGTCGAACTTTCGATCAAAGGCCATGACATCGTCGCGGCAATAAAAGCATTAAGCGAGGCGCAGAGCCTCAATCGTGAGACGCGGGCTGTTCACGGTGCAGGTTTTTATAGCGCTCAGCAGGGGTTACTTGCCGTGCGTGAAGATGTCGGCCGCCACAATGCCCTCGACAAGTTGGCAGGTGCGGTTGTCAACGCGGACATCTCTTCGCCTGCGGGCATTGTGGCCGTCACCAGCCGCCTGTCGGTGGAGATGGTTCAGAAGACGGCGATTCTCGGCAGCCCGGTTCTGGCGGCCATCTCGGCGCCGACGGCGCTTGCCATCGAAACGGCCGAAAGGGCGGGTGTCACCCTCGTCGCTCTGGTGCGGGGTGAAGATTTTGAAATCTTCACCCGTCAGGACCGCATCGTTCTGTAGCGTTTGGGCCGCCGTTTTCGGCGGCCTTCGGGTCTCGTCAGGGCTAGAACTCCGCCCATTCGGCTGTTGCATTTACCTGAGACCGTGATGCGGCATATCGTGGCTGCGGCGCCGGCAATCTGGTGACGATGGCCGGTTTTCTGTCGGCCGGGTGGGCGAGTGACAAGGCCGCTTCGCGCGATATTCTGAACTGCCGCAGCAATTCGTGCAGGTTTTCCGCTTCACTGGCGAGGCCATGGCTGGCGGCGGTGGTTTCCTCCACCATGGCGGCGTTTTTCTGGGTCGCCTGGTCCATGACGTTGACGGCCTGATTGATTTCCCTCAGGCCATTCGCCTGTTCGCGTGAGGCTTCGACAATGGCCGAGACATTGGCATCGATCTCTCCCATCTGCGACTGAATATCGCGAAGGGCACCGCCCGTTCTGCCAACGAGGTCGACGCCATTGGCGACCTGTTCGCGAGAGGTGTTGATGAGGGATTTGATTTCCTTGGCCGCAACGGCGGAACGCTGTGCCAGCTCCCTGACCTCCTGGGCCACGACGGCAAAACCTTTGCCCGCCTCACCGGCGCGGGCGGCTTCGACCCCCGCATTCAACGCCAGGAGATTGGTCTGGAAGGCGATGTCGTCGATAACACCGATGATGTTGGTGATCTCCCCGGAAGAGCGGGAAATTGCATCCATGGCGGAAATCGCCTGCTGGACGATATCGCCGGAATGCTCGGCGTGTTCTTTGGTGCGCAGCACCAGCTTGCCGGCCTCGCCGGCGCGCTGGCTGGCGTCGGTAACGGTGGTGGTGATTTCCTCCAGTGCCGCCGCCGTCTCTTCCAGCGAGGCGGCCTGCTGTTCGGTGCGTTGTGAAAGCTGATCGGCGGCGATGCGGATTTCACCCGAACCGGAGGCGATGGTGGAGGCATTATGGGCGATGGTCTGCATGGTGGCCTGAAGTTTGCCGACGACTTCGTTGAAGTCCTGCCGCAGTTTCTCCATGCTGGGCACGAAGCTGTTATCGAGACGCTGGACGAGATCGCCCTCGGCCAGCGACTGCAGGGCATCGGCGAGAACGCCAATGGCGCTCATGCGCGGGGTGACGTCGGTGGCGAATTTCACCACTTTCACCACCTTGCCTGTTTCATCCAGCACGGGATTATAGGCGGCCTGAATCCATATTTCCTTACCGTTCTTGCCGTATCGGACAAATTCGTCGGATATGAATTCCCCCGCGGCCAGCCGCGGCCAGAAATTGCCGTAGGCGGGCGATGCCGCATAGGCAGGATCACAGAACATGCGGTGATGCCTGCCCTCGATTTCCTTGAGGTCGTAGTCAACCGTGGCGCAGAAATTCGGATTTGCGGTGATGATGGTTCCATCGGGAAAAAATTCGATGGTGGCCTGGGAGCGGGAAAGCGCCTCCAGCTTGCCGGCGTCTTCCACGGCCCTGATTTTCTTGGCAGTTATATCGGTCGCGATCTTGACCACCTTATAGGGTTTACCGGAGCGGAAAACGGGATTGTAGGAAGCCTCTATCCAGATGACCGATCCGTCCTTGCGGATGCGGCGATATTCCTTGGCCTGAAATTCACCACGGGCAAGAGACTCCCAGAAGTCCTGATAGGCGCGCGAGGCGGCAAAATCTCCGTCGCAGAAGATGCGGTGGTGCCTGCCGACGATTTCGGCGAGGTCGTAACCCAGTGCCGCGCAGAAATTTTTGTTTGCGTTGAGTATGTTTCCTTTGAGATCGAATTCTATGACCGCCTGCGATCTGGAGATCGCGTCGAGCATGTTCCGGTTATCTGCACTCTTCCCTAACCCCAGCATTGGACGTCCCCCGAAATATCGGCCCACGGCGCGGCTGGCCGCACAGAGGATGCGGTCCGCGCCGTCTCATGTTGAACAACGAACAGGTTTTGCCACCAAAGGCGGCGATGCAGGCACTTCTCCTTTGTCAGCCCAGGTCAGGGTTCGGACCAGCAGGATGCGTGCCGGTACGGCGCTGAACCTTGGTTTTTAATATTAGATATTCATAATATTAAAATGTTCTTATTTATTGGGTGTAGAAAGCAAAAACCAGACCGCCGGGGAAGTACCCCGGCGGTCTGGTGCAATTGTCGATAGTCGCAGCGAGCGTTTTTCGTGGCCCGCTATGTGCGCTCAGGCGGCGAGGTCTTCGGCTTCGGTTCCCTTGAACATCTTTGCAAGGTTCAGGAAGCAGATCATGCCGTGTTCGTTGGCAATGATGCCTTCGGAATAGGACTTGTCGAAGGAGGCCGAGATCTCCGGAACGGGCTGGACCTGGTTTGCCGGGATCGTCAGGATATCGGACACACGGTCGACCAGCATGCCGATGACCATATTGTGCACCTCAGCCACCACGATGGCGCTTCTTTCGTTGGCCACGGTGCTTTTCATGCCGAGCTTGTGGGCCAGATCGATGATCGGAATGACAGAGCCGCGCAGGTTCATGACACCGATGACGTCTTTCGGCGCGTGAGGAATGGGCGTGGAAGGCGCCCAGCCGCGAATTTCGCGGATCGTGGTCGTCTTGACGCAAAATTCCTGATCATGCAGGCGGAATGCGATGATTTCGAGCGTCTCACCGCCAAAATTGGTAGAGTTTATCATTGCCATCAGAATTCTTCCCAATGCTCGCTGTGGAGGCCGGCGCAAGTGCACCGACACTTGCATATGCGGGTTTGGCGTTCTGCCTGGTGCCTGAACAGCCGGAAACAATATTTCCGTCTTCAATGGAAGAGTCGTATCACGAGATGGTTTCGCAAACCTAAATGCGGTCCGCTCTCAATATTCCTTCTCGTAAAATATCCCGGCTGCGCCTTCGCCATCGCCGCCCGCTTCGCCACGCAGTTTCACGCCGCGTCCGACATCGAGGTTGATGATCGCCTTCGCACCGGATTCGCCGCTCTGCTGCAGCTCGAGATAGGTTCTCTCGTTGAGATATTTGCCGGCGGAAACGCGGGCCTGTCCTTCGGAATCCGTCGAGATATCGAGATCGTCGACGCCGAGATTGCTTCTGAGCTTGTCGAACAGCGAGGTCGAGCGTCCCCCGGCCAGCTGGGCGGCGGCATCCGCCAGCCTTGCGATCTGCAGGGCGGAGAGTTTCGACATCGACTGACCGAAGATCAGCTGCGCCATCACCTCATCCTGCGGCAGGGCCGGCGACGAGGAGAAAGCAAAGGTCGGGTCGTTGGCATTGCCCGACACCGACACCGTGATCGTGGTTGAACCGGCCGTCGAGTCTGCCTTCATATCCAGAACCGGGACGAGGCCGCCGCCGAAGCTGATATTACCGGTGGTGAAATCAAGACGGCGGGTGAGGATTTCAAGCCTGCCGCGGCGCATTTCAAAGCCGCCGGAGATGACGGGAACGGCAGCGGTGCCGCGGATCGTCAGATTGCCGGTCAGCTCGGCATCGACGCCGCGCCCGCGCACAAAGATGCCGCTCGGTGCATTCACCTGCAGATCGAGATTGATGGTGGAGGAACTGCCGCTGCCGCCCTGATCGGCGCCAAGCGCCTTGGCCTGCGCCCGTACCTTCGGCGGGGCGTTCTTGTGCTTGACGTCGATCTCCGTCAACGACGCCGGGAGCTTCTCCGGAATGGTTATGGCGCTTCTGTCGAGCGTCAGATTGCCGCCCAGCACCGGCGAACTCAAGAGCGGACCTTTCAGTGTCAGCGTGCCGCTTACCACTGTCGTCACCAGCGTTCCGTCATTATAACCGGCGCGATCCAGCGTGATCGAAATATCGGCGGGGAAACCCGAGCCGCCGGCTATGCCGACGCTGCCGGTTCCTGAAATCGTGCCGCCGCCCGCCAGCTTGCCCGTCAATCGGGAAATGACGGCGCGATCGCGGTCGAAGGTGATGGTGGCGCCCAGTCCATTGACGGTCAGGTTTCTGCGCACGTCGGTCAGGCGCGTGCCATCGGTGGTGATGCTGCCGGTCACGACAGGTGCTGTGGCGCTGCCGGAAATTTTCACGTCGATGGCGGCGGTGCCATCCACATCGAGGCCCTGGGCGGCCGTCTGCGCCGCGACGGCGGAGAAGGGCAGCCGGCCGGTAAAGGCCAGGGAGAGCGGGCGATTGCCGGCGATGCCAAGCGAACCACCGCCCGCAAGCGACATGCCGCCCTGACCGGTCACATTCGTGTCGATCTGCAGGGTGCCGCCGGCAAAGCGGCCGTTTGCCTTGATGCCCAGCGCGGCAAGTCCCGCGGCGCGGGTCTGTGCGACCTCCGCATTCGCCCAGGTGAGATTATAATCGACGGATGGATCGGATGCCGCCCCCTTGGCGCTGACGGTGCCGGATATGCTGCCTGCGGCGTCCAGCCCGGCGGCGAAGGCGTTTGCGAGATTGGCGGGGAGCGCCCGGATATCGGCATTGATGTCGAGTGTCGATCCGGCGGTGCCGTTGACCTCCACGCGCCCGTCGCCAGTGATGATGGTCAGGCCGGAGATGCGGGCCGTGCCGTTCTGGATGGCAATGGTGCTTGGTTTTTCAAGCCGCACCGCAATGCCCTTCGGCGCGGCGGAAAACGTATCGAGCCTCACCGTCATCGGTGATCCGCCGGTATCGGCGCTGCCCTTCACCACCAAGGGCGCATTGTCATAACGGCCGTTGACGTCGAATGCGGTCGTTGTGCCGGAATGGCCGATAGTGGCATTGAGACCGGAAATCGAGGCCGCGCCGGCATTGACGCTGTCGGCACTGACCTTGCCGTTGATGGCAAGCGCCTGCAGGTCGTCGATGGAAATATCCGCGGCCAGCTTCGAGATCACCGTGGTTCCCTGGCGGATGCTGCCGCCGTTCGCCTTTATCGTCGCGGCGATCCGGCCGTTGGCATTGCTCAAGGCGATATCGCCGGCAATATCCCCGTCCGCCTGCTGCGCGGCCAGTGCGGCCAGCAGCGCAAGATCGGGGAAATTGAAGGAGAGATTGCCTGTCGGCAGGAATTGCTGCGAAAATTGCAGCTGTCCGTTCAGCAGGTTGCGGCCCACCGCCACATGCAGTTCGGGGATTGCCGTTCCGTTTTGTGTCTGCACCACATTGGCGTTGGCGTCGATCTTCTGCCGGTCGAGGCTGCCGCTGGCGGTGAGCTTTGCCTGCGGTGCAGCCGGGTCGGCTTTGCCGGTGGCGTTGACTTTCAGCGCTTCGAGGGTGCGGCCGGCAAGTATCGCGCTTTCAGAGCTCAGGGTGACGTTGAAATCCGGCGCCGAAACCGCGCCGCTGGCGTCAATCGCAAAATCGGCAACGCCCTTTGCCTGCGGTGTCAGCTTTTCGAGAGCGGGAAACTTGCCCGTCAGGCTGGCGTTCAGCGCATCGTTTTCAAGACTGACATTGCCCGCCGCCTCTATCGTCCCGGATTTGACGGTGAGGTTCTGCACTTCGATGCGCCCACCGATGGTCAGGTCGATATCGCCCTGCAGCGCAATTGTGGTGTCGAATTTTTCCGCAAGCGCCGGAGGCAGGGTAGCCGGCAGCGCGAAGAGCTGCAGGCTGGATGTCAGCCGATTGGCGGACAGATTGAAACTGCCGTTCAGCGTTCCGCCGACACTGGCGCTTTCCAGCGTCGCGCCGTCAAAACCGATGGCGGATGCGCTGAGGCTGAGCGGCGCCTTGATGGTGAGAGGAGCGCGCACCAACCGGTCGATATCGGGGCTGACGAAGGACGATTGCGCGACTGAGAGAACGGTGGCGATGGTGCCGCTGCGGCTGGCGATGTTGAGATCGGCGCTTTCGGCCGTCAGCTTGACATCGTCAAGCCGGCCCTGCGGCAGGGCAAGGCTGCGCAATGATGCCGTGGTCTTGAGATGTGCGGCGTCCGCACCACCCTTCAGGGAAAGATCGAGACCGTTGATGAGGGCCTGGACTTCACCGCTCTCCAGCGGCCAGCGGAAATCCACCGGGCCGGCGGTGCCGATGAGATTGGCGGCAAGATCGTTCTGGCCATTTGGATCGACGGTGCCGGAGGCGGTCAGCAATAATGTGCCGGTTTCCAGCGTGCTGCTGCCGATATCGATGCGGCCCTGCGGCGACAGCGTGGCAGTGGCGTCGAGCTTGGTCTCGCCGGCAAAAAGCTGGCGGAAGGCGGGTGGCAGAAGCAGGTCAGGCTGGCCGCCGCCGGCGACTTCGATACGGCGCGTGCCGTCATCGCCCAGAATATGGCGACCGCTGAGATTGATTACCGGATTGCCAGCGACGTTGCCGCGCAGCGTGCCGGTCCAGTTGGAAAGCGGCCCTTCGCCGTTCACGTCGATCGCCACGGCGGGTGTGCCGGGAAGCGACAGCAGCGTGGCAAGCAGACCGCCTTCGGGCTCCTTCATCTCCGCTTTCAGTTTCAGGACGTTTTCATTCGGCAGGAAGGCAATGTCGGCGTTGACGGCGGCATCCGCCGCATTCACCCGATGGGCCGTGAGCGACAGCCTGATATCGTCCCGTGCGGCCTTGAGATTGCCTTCGGCCGTCAGTTCGAAAGGGCTGCCGAGAAGCGATTGCCCGAGACTGATATCGGGAAAGCTGAAATTGTCGATTGCGATTTCGATCGGCAACGAGGTGCTGCCGGAACTTTTGGTGGTCGCCTGCCCGGAGGCGACCGGCTTGCGCTCGACGTCGATCGATCCGGCCGACACGTGATCGGCGTGAAAGGTTCCGGCCAGAAGCGAGAGCGGCGACCAGTCGACGGCGATCTGGTTCACGCGGGCATAGGGTCCCTGCCGGTCCGAAATCGTGACATTGTCGAGCCGCAGGCGGCCGGTCAAAAGACCGCTGGGGGGCGAGATTTCGATCGTCTGATCGGGCGTTGATACGAGCGATGAAATCTGCTTTGCGGCCATTCTGGCGCCCATCGGCGTAAAACCGACGAACAGAACCGCAAGCAACACCAGCACCACGCCGCACAAGGCGACGTAGCCCAGCCATTTCAGCAATCGAATCAACGTTTTCATCAAAGGTAATCTACACTCTGTTGTAAGGGTGTTCGATGGCGGCGTTTAAAAAGACTGGCCGATACCAGCATAAATGCCGAAACTGTTACCGCCATCATATTTTTCAAGCGGCATGGCAACATCGAGACGCAAAGGTCCGAAGGGCGTTGCATAACGCAGACCGATACCGGCACCCGCCCGGATATCGGAAAAATCGGGCGCCACATCCTCCGAAACCACGCCGGCATCGATGAAAGGCACGATACCGATCGTATCGGTGACCTTGATGCGGGCTTCGATGGAGCCGACCACATAGGAACGGCCACCGGTCGCGTCGCCGGCTGCGTTGTAGGGCGATATTTCCTGATAGCTGTAACCGCGCACGGATCCGCCGCCGCCGGCATAAAAGCGGCGTGTTGTGGGGATGTCCTGCAGGTCGCTGCCGCCGACGAGCACACCGCCCGACAGTTTCCCGGCCATGATCAGGCGGTCTTCCGCGCCCAGCCCCTTGTAACCGGAAATGGAGCCCTCGAAAGAGGAAAAGATCGTGCCGTTCAGCGCTTCATAGCTGGGCTTGGCGGCCACCGAGGCACGAAAACCTTCGGTTGGATTGAGCTTGTCATCGCGGGTATCGCGAACGAATTCCAGCGGGATCGAGGTGGTGAGATATTCGTTCTTGCCGAACGCATCCTCGGTATCGGCCCATTGCACTTCCAGACCGGCCGCTGCCGTGTCGGTATCGTTCAGCTCGTAGCTGAAACCGGCGGTTCCCGTCAGCGTTTTGGCTTCATAGGTATCGGGATGCTCGGTCTTGGCGATCAGGCTGGTCTTGAATGTGGTGCGCGGATTGAACATGCCAGGCTTGGTAAAGGTGATGCCGGCCGAATAATCCATGCCTTCCACGCTCGACGCTTCGGCGATGCGCGACACCGAGCCTTCGATACGCAGGGATTCCGCCTGTCCGAACAGGTTCCGGTGGCCCCAATATCCCTGGAGGCCAATGCCTTCCGTGGTGGAATATTGTGCGCCGACGCCGAAATAGCGGTGCTTGCCTTCGGATACCTCGATGGTCAGCGGAATCGTGCCGTCGCGGGCGAGCGTTCCCGCTTCCTTGATCGTCAGGCTGGAAAAGACACCCAGCTGGCGCAATCTGTCCGCCGCCTTGCGCAGTTTTTCCGGCGAATAGGGCTCGCCGCCATTCAGGCGGGAATAACGGCGGATAAAGTCGCCGTCGACGGTTTTTTCGCCGGTGACGGTGACCGTGCCGAGAGGGGCGACGGGTCCGCCTTCGGCGGCCATGGTGATATCGACGGTGTTTGTCGCATGGTTCGCGACCGCCTCGCGTTTCGTCAGCTTGGCAAGCGGCCGGCCTTCGGCCTTCAGATCATCGATCAGCTTGTTGCCGGCGCGGATGATCGCCAGAGAACCGGCATCGCCGCCGGTGGTGAGGCCATAGTCTTCAAGGTTGCGGCCCGCCACATCGCCTTCGAGGCGGACGCTGCCGAGCGTGAATTTCGGGCCTGGCGTCACCGTGATGACCACCGGTACGGGGCTGCTGTGATCGAACACCGGATTGGGCGGCAGAGCGTCCACATCCCTGCCGGCGACGGTGACCTTGACGATACCGCCATAACGGGCGTTTTCATAAAGCGCCGCAATCAGCCTGTCCCTGTCATCTCTCGCCTTTATCAGAAGGCCGAGATCGCCGGAGGCAGGCTTGTCCTTGTCGGCCAGAAGCAGTGAGCTGTTTTCGAGGCTGCCCTTCAGCGCCTTGTCTGCTTCGCCCGCATCGAGCGTGACGGCGTATTTGACCGGATTGATAACCTCGACCTCCGGTTCTTCGGAACCCCAGAGGCGCACGCCGAACAGTTTGAAAGCAAAGGCATCACGGGTAAACGCCGGATACAGGGCGAACGTGAAAGCAACCGCGAGCGCGGTGCCAGCTTTCCGATACGCAATACCTGTCTTCGGGTTAGTTCGTGTTCTTCGCATAAGCTGCTTTATGGTTGAGCATTTATTGTCGCTCTAACCCGTTTCCTGTCCGTTAACATTGCAATTTAATCATAAATAAACGGCTTTGAGGACCCTTCGACTGGTGTTTTGCCGTCCTAAACGCAAAAAGCCCCGGGTGACCGGGGCTTCTGTGCAACGGTATTTCGCGAAGCGATTAACGGCAACGCGCCGTGTAACGCTGACCGTACTGGTCGCGATAATAGCAATAGCCCGGCTCGGAAGCATTGCCGATCAGAGCGCCGCCGACGCCGCCAATTGCCGCGCCAACAGCTGCGCCACGAACGTTGCCCGTGATAGCGCCGCCGAGGACCGCACCGGAAACGGCACCGATCGAAGCTCCCTTTTCGGTCTGCGTGCAGCTTGCGAGCGACAGGCCGACCAGCGCAAATATGATTGCCTTTTTCATGAAACTCTCTCCAACGTTACAATGAGCTCTTCGGCTCGGTAGGCGTCCCATATTTATCTGCGGCGACTGCTACCTCCGACCGCCACAGATAACTAACAATTCGATGTCGTTTAGGGAAGCCTCCTGTTTCAGGCATTCCTCCGAGCGTAAATCGATTGCGTCCCAAACAACGGCGCGGCGTAAAAAAGGTTCCAAAAATCCGGGTTTTTTGATGTGAATCAATTTTGTACTTTCAATCGGCTCCTATAAACGGTTTATTGGAATGGTTCAAAACAACGGCGAATTGACGCAGACGCGGTTAAAGTGACCCGCAAGGGTTGACGGTCCCGGCGCCGGGGCAGAAAACGATCTGGTCAATTCTGGAGCATGGCATGGACTTCGAGGCATTTTTCACGGCGGAACTGCAAAGCCTGCATTCTGAGGGACGCTATCGCGTTTTTGCGGATATCGAACGCCAGCAGGGCAATTTTCCGCGTGCGACACGGTATGGCGCCAATGGCGAGCGCAAGGATGTCACGGTCTGGTGCTCCAATGATTATCTCGGCATGGGCCAGAATCCGAAAGTCATCGAAGCCATGAAAGCCGCCATCGACCACTGTGGCGCGGGTGCGGGAGGCACCCGGAATATTTCTGGCACCAACCATTACCACGTCCTGCTTGAGCGCGAACTTGCCGATCTGCACGGCAAGGAATCGGCGCTGATCTTCACCTCGGGTTATGTGTCCAACTGGGCAACCCTTGGTACGCTCGGCCAGAAAATTCCAGGGCTGATCATTTTCTCGGATGCGCTCAACCACGCATCGATGATCGAGGGCATCCGTTATGGCCGTTGCGAGCGGGTGATCTGGAAACACAACGATCTTGACGATCTCGAGGCGAAGCTCAAGGCTGCCGACCCGGACGCGCCGAAGCTGATCGCTTTCGAATCCGTTTATTCGATGGATGGCGATATCGCGCCGATCAGGGAAATCTGCGATCTGGCGGATCGTTATGGCGCCATGACCTACCTCGACGAGGTTCACGCCGTCGGCATGTACGGTCCGCGCGGCGGCGGCATCGCCGAGCGCGAAGGCCTGATGGATCGCCTGACGATCATCGAAGGCACGCTCGGCAAGGCCTTCGGTGTGATGGGCGGTTATATTACCGGTTCCACTGCGGTGTGCGACTTCATCCGTTCTTTCGCATCCGGCTTCATCTTCACGACGGCCCTGCCGCCATCGCTTGCCGCCGGCGCCATCGCCTCGATCCAGCATCTGAAGGCAAGCCCCTTCGAGCGCGCCCGCCATCAGGATCGGGTGCGCAAGCTGCGCGGGCTTCTCGATGCGCGCGGCATTCCGCATATGGACAATCCGAGCCACATCGTGCCGGTGATGGTGGGCGATGCCGCCAAATGCAAGTGGATTTCGGATATCCTGCTCGACAGTCACGGCGTCTATGTGCAGCCGATCAATTATCCGACCGTGCCGCGCAAGACCGAGCGTCTGCGCATCACGCCGACGCCGCTGCACAGCGATGCCGATATCGAGCATCTTGTCGGCGCGCTGCATCAGCTCTGGTCGCATTGCGCACTGGCGCGCGCGGTGGCGTGAGGCTGCAATTCAGATAAAAGAAGAGTGGGGCCGCGTTTACGCGGCCTTTTCTTTGCTGGCGATGATATCGCGGGCGTGGCGGCGGGCTTCCTCATCCGCCGCAAACACATCGTCAATCGTGGCGGCAGAGCGGCCGTCATGCATGCGGTCCATCACCGTTTCGACGATTTCGGCCATATCGAGGAAACCGATGCTGCCCGCGACGAAGGCGTGAAACGCGGTTTCTTCGGCTGCGTTCAGGGCTGCACCCTGCAAACCGCCACGCTCTAGCGCCTTGCGGGCGAGCCGCAGCGCGGGGAAGCGGGCTTCGTCCGGTGCCTCGAAATCGAGCCGTGCCAGTTTCGCGAAATCCAGCCTCTCGACGGTCAGATTGCCGCGTTGGGGATAGGTGAGCGCATAGGAAATGGCGGTGCGCATATCGGGCGAGCCGAGCTGGGCGATATAGGAGCCGTCGCTGTAACCCACCATCGAATGCACGATCGATTGCGGGTGGACGATTACTTCCACCTGGTCGGGCCGGAGATCGAAGAGATATTTCGCCTCGATCATTTCCAGCCCCTTGTTGAACATGGAAGCGCTGCCGATGGAGACCTTCAGCCCCATCGACCAGTTGGGATGGGCACGGGCGACTTCCGCGGTGACATTGGCCATCTGGTCCCGCGACCAGGTACGGAACGGCCCGCCGGAGGCCGTCAGCACGATGCGCTCCACGGCCTTTCTGTGATCGCCGGTCAGGCACTGGAATATGGCGCTGTGTTCGCTGTCGACCGGGATCAGCCTGCCGCCGCCCTGTCTGACCGTGCGCAGAAAAACATCGCCCGCCGAAACCAGGCACTCCTTGTTGGCAAGGGCGATATCCGCCCCGCGCCTGGCGGCTGTCAATGTCGGGGCAAGGCCGGGCGTTCCGGCAATCGCCGCCATCACCCAGCCGGCCTCCATCGAAGCCGCCTCTTCGAGCCCGGATTTGCCGGCGGCAACCGTGATGCCGGTGCCGGCAAGGGCGGATCTCAGCGCTTCATATTTGTCATCGTCGGCGGTGACTGCCAGCTGCGCGCCAAATTCACGCGCCTGTTGCGCCAGAAGCGCGATATTTCCCGCGCCGGTCAAAGCCACGATCTCGAATGCGCCGCGGCCGCCTAGCTGATGCACGACATCCAGCGTATTGGTGCCGATCGACCCCGTCGAACCCAATATGGTCAGCTTGCGCGGCATTTCACTGGCATTCGTCATTTTCAGTCCGTCGGTCGGTTGCGCTTCGCACCATTGCGGCATGCGTTTCTTTCGAAACCGCAGCACATTTTCGGGCGACATGCATTAGCCTCTACTCGTGAAAACCAGCCATAACAAGGACAAACCCCGGGCTATTGTTTTTGCGGACGGCAAAGCCATATGCAAGAAAACGATGAGAGGACCTTGATGCGACGATTTCTAGTTTCCAGCGGGTGGATTTTTGCGGCCAGCCTTGTGCTGGTCCTTGCCTTCATTCCTTTTGATCCGCGTCTTTCCGAAAGCGCGCAGGCTCTGCCCGGCGGGGTCGTTTCCTTCAATCGTGCCATCACCGATTTCGGAACCTTCAGCTGGATGCTTTATTCAACCGGCGCTCTCGCCATTCTTGTCTACATCGCCGCGCGGGTGCTGCAGGCACAGACCTATGCCGGCCGGCTGAGAACGGCGTGGCGGCTTTTCGCCTATTTCTTCCTGACCATCGGAACGGCGAGCATTCTCGTCCATACGCTCAAATTCCTGATCGGTCGGGCGCGACCGGAGCTTTTTCTGGAAATGGGTGCCTATAGCCTCACGCCCTTTACCGGCGACAATCTCTATGAAAGCTTTCCCTCCGGCCATTCGACCGCCGCCGGCGCATTTTTCGGTGTTTTCGCCATGCTGATGCCGCGCTTTCGTTGGGCCTTCCTTCTGCTTGCGCTCGTCATCGGCGTGTCGCGCGTGATCGTCGGCGCGCATTATCCGAGCGATGTGGCCGCCGGTTTGCTACTTGGCATGTGGACGGCCATGGCCTTCGCCTTTATCTTTGCCCGGTCCGAAATGCTGTTTCGGTTTGATGCACAGGGGTGGCCGCAGCCGAAGAATGCAAAGCTCCCTGTCGAAGGACGGCAATAGCAGCCTTCAGCGGGACGAAGACGGGAGAGGGTGATGGAAGAAGCGACAATCGCGCCGGAAGGCAGCGGCAGGGCCGTTCAGCATATCCGCACGTCCGTCGCGGTGGCCGGTGGCGGGCCGGCGGGGCTCATGCTTGGCCTGCTGCTTGCCCGCAGTGGTATCGATGTGATCGTGGTCGAGAAACATGGGGACTTCCTGCGCGATTTTCGCGGCGATACCATCCATCCCTCGACGCTCGAGCTGATGGAGCAGCTGGGTTTCATCGAGGAATTCCTCAACCTGCCGCATACACGTGCGCCGCGGCTGAATGCGGTTATCGGCGGCGAGCGGATTACGATTGCGGATTTTTCCCGGCTGCCGGTCCGTCACCGCTTCATCGCCTTCATGCCGCAATGGGATTTTCTCAATTTCATCGTCGGCAAGGCAGGGCAATATGAGAATTTCCGGCTGCTGATGACTGCGCCGGTGACCGGGCTCATCGAACATGACGGGCGCGTTGGCGGGCTCATCGTCGAAACGCCCGGCGGCGCCATTGAGATCGCCGCCGATCTGGTGGTGGGCGCGGATGGGCGCAATTCCATCGTCAGAGAGACGGCGGGGCTCGAAGTCCAGCGCTTCGGCGTTCCGACCGAGGTGCTGTGGATGCGCCTTTCGAAACAGCCGGGTGATTCGACCGAAACCATGGGACATGCCGGCTCGCGGCAGGGCTTCGTCATGATCAACCGCGGCGACTATTGGCAATGCGGTTATGTGGTGCGCAAGGGTTTTTTTGAGGACATAAAACGTCAAGGGCTGGAGGCTTTCAGGGACCGGGTTGCGGAAATCTGCCCTTTCCCGCGCCGGAGGCTGGACGAACTCGCAAGCTGGGACGATGTGCATCTCCTGACCGTTCGGATCGACCGGCTGAAGCGCTGGTGGAAACCCGGTTTGATCTGCATCGGCGATGCGGCCCATGCCATGTCGCCTGTCGGCGGCGTCGGCATCAATCTCGCCATTCAGGACGCGGTTGCGGCGGCTAATATCTTGATCCCGGTGCTTCTGTCCGGCCGGGCCATTGCCGATGACGATCTTGCCGCAATCGAGACGCGGCGTTCCTTCCCGACAAGGGCCACGCAATTTCTGCAGCGGATGATGCGTATCGGCAGGAAGAAGGACGACGGCAGAAACGTCCCTGCGGATTCTGAAAAGCCGAAAAGACCGCCGGCCATCGTGCGGGCGATTATGCGGTTTCCATTGCTTGCGCATGTGACCGGCCGGGTGGTGGGACTTGGCTTCAGGCGGGAAAAGATCGAGACATAGGCCGGTCAGGAAACAAGCGCAATTTTACGCGCATGTTTCAGCCCGAGCACCGCCGAGCCGATGAGCCCCGGCTCGATCCTGCAGATGGCCGGCACGACCAGCGGTCGGGTGAAGCGTCGGAGAATGCGCGCCCGCATCGCCTCGTCCAGAGCAGCGAGCAGTTCCCTTGAATTTGAAAGTCCGCCGCCGACCGGAACGATGGTCGCGCCGGTAACATTGATCACCATGGCCAGCGGAGAGGCGAGAATATCGACAAGAATATCGATCGTTCTCGCGGCCTGGCCATCGCCCGCCTGCCAGGCGGCGATGATGTCCTCGCTCGTCATCTCCTGCCGATGAAGATGCAGATGCAGCTTTTCCATGCCACGGGCGCTGCCGATGGCATCCACGCAACCGGTGAGACCACAACCGCATTCGAAGCGCGGCAGCGCCACCGGCGGGTTGCCGGCCAATGTCGCGGCCACCGGCCCGTGCCCCCATTCGCCGGCGAAACCGCCATCGCTGTTGATGAGCTTGCCGTCGATCACCAGTCCGCCACCGACACCTGTTCCCAGAATGACGCCGAAGACCACGCGATGACCCTGTCCCGAGCCGATTTCCGATTCGGCGATCACGAAACAATCCGCATCATTGGAGACGATGACGGGAAGGTTGAGGGCTTTTTCCAGCTCTTCCTTCAACATCCGGCCATGAATGCTCTGAATATTGGCGACCGTGGCCTTGCCGGTGTCGGGGTCGATCACGCCGGCAATGGACAGCGAGACGCAGCCCGGTGTGCCGCCGCTTTCGTCAATGACGGATTTCAGGCTGGCGGCAAAGTCCTCGAAGCTGGTTTGCGGCGTGGGTATGCGCGGCACGGGGCGAATATCGTCCGGTGCGTAGGCAATCGCGCCCTTGATGGTCGTTCCGCCGATATCGAAACAAACGATCATGATTCAGGCTCCGGAATGGGCGGTATCGTGGATTTTTTCTCCGCCGATCCATGTCGAATGCATTTGAAGGCCTGCCGTCAGCAGCACGAAATCCGCATCGGCGCCGGGCAGCAGTTTTCCCTTATCCGTCGCGCCAATCGCTTCGGCGGGATAGGCGGATGCCATTTTCAGGGCCTCTTCCAGCGGCACGCTCATCTTCTCATGCATGAAACGAATGCAGGAGAGCATGTCGATATCCGCTCCCGCCAGCGTGCCGTCGGCAAGCGTCAGGCGGCCGCCATTGCGATAGACGCGCCGGCCGTTCAGCTCGAAACCGTCATCTTCCGTGCCGATGGTGGACATGGCGTCGGTGACGAGGAAGATGCGGCCGGGGCCGTTCTTGGCGCGCAGGGCAATGCCGATCGCGGCCGGATCGACATGGAAACCGTCGGCGATCAGCCCGCAATTGAACTCGCCATTTGACAGGGCCGCCCCGACCAGCCCCGGCTCGCGGTGGCCGAGCGGGCTCATGGCGTTGAAGAGATGTGTCACCATGGAGACGCCGGCCCCGGCATAGGCTGTCACCAGATCGAAGCCCGTGTCGGTATGGCCAAGGCTAACGACGATACCGGCCTGCCGGAGCGCGGCGACCTGTTCCACGGTCACGCTTTCCGGGGCGATGGTCGTCAACACGAAAGGAAGTGCGGCCTTGCAGGCGGTCAGGACCTCGAGGTCGGTCGTTTCCATCGTCCGGATCAGCGCCGGATCGTGGGTGCCTTTGCGCGTGACGGAAAGATGCGGACCCTCGAAATGCAGGCCGAGGAAACCCGGCACCCGCGCCTTGCCGGCGGCGATGCCGGCTTCGGCGGCTCTGGAGGTGACATCCGGCCGGTCGGTGATGAGCGTGACCATTAGCGCCGTGGTGCCGAATTGCGCATGGGTGGTACAGATGCGGCGAATGCCTTGCACATCCGGCTGGTTGTTGAACATCACCCCGCCGCCGCCATTGACCTGAAGGTCGATGAAGCCGGGCGCGATCAGCAATCCGTTCGTATCGATAATCTCGGCTTCGGCGGGTACGGATGTGGGATCGGTGATGCCGTCAACATGACCACCACCGGTTACGAGCACCTTGCCATCGTGCCAGAGGGCGCCGTCGAAAATGCGGGCGCCGACAAATGCCTTGATGCCGCTCATTGGGTTTCCGTAACCTTCTTCAGCGCTGCGGGTGCATCCGGGTTGAAGCCCCTTGCGCGCGACAATTGCTCGATGAAGCCGTAAAACGGTGCAATCAGCAACAGGGCATCGGTCAAAGGATGGTTGGTTTCCACGAAGGGCAAAGGCTTGGCCGGACTGCCTTTGGCGGATGTGACAAAAACATTGGCACCCTTATGGGCAAGACCTGCGGCAATATCCGTCACTGAGGTTTCGGCGCGGTCGCGCGCGGCGAAGGCGATGACCGGAAATCTGGGTGCGACGAGGGAGACCGGGCCGTGCATGACTTCCGCCGACGAATAGGCTTCGGCATGTAGCTCACAGGTTTCCTTGCATTTCAGCGCGGCTTCCGCAGCAATGGCAAGGGCCGGGCCGCGGCCCAGCATGTACAGCGATTCTTCGCCTCTGACGGCCTCGCTAATATGGCTCCAGTCCAGCGCGATGGCTCTGGCGAAATTTTGCGGCAGGGCGCCGACGGCCTTGGCGAGCAGCGTGTCTTCCGTCCATTCGGCAAGGATCGCGAGGCCGGCGACGATGGAATTGACGAAGGACTTGGTGGCGGCAACCGCCTTTTCCGGCCCGGCCTGAATATCGATGGCCTGATTGGCCGCATCGCCAAGCGGAGAGGGCAAAGTGTTGACGAGAGAGAAGGTGAGCGCGCCGCCCTTGCGGGCGCTTTGCGCCAAAGCGACGATATCCGGGCTCTTGCCGGATTGGGAAACGGCAATGGCTGCCGCCCGTTCCAGCCGCAGTCTGGTCTGGTAGATCGATGCGAGCGAGGGGCCGAGCGAGGCCACCGGAAGCCCGGTCTGCAATTCGATCGCATATTTCAGGAAATGCGCGGCGTGATCTGAAGATCCGCGCGCGATGGTGACGATGACGGCCGGATCGCGGGCCTTCAGCTGGCTGCCGGCCTCCCGAAAATCATTTTTCGCATTGTCCAGCAGACGGGCGACGGCATCGGGAATCTCGTTGATTTCCTGGCGCATCAGGGTTGTCATCGTTTCATGTCCTTGGTCGGTGTGTTTCACTCGGAGGTCATCGTCAGTTCGGCGACGAGATCGTAGGCGTCGCTGCGGTAAAGGGCGCGCGATATTTCCATCAGGCGTCCGCTTTCCAGATAGGCCATGCGCTGGACGGACAGCGCCGCAGACCCCGGCGGGACACCGAGCAGCAGCGTTTCCTCATCCGTCAGGTTGCGGGCGGAGATGCGCTGAATGGCGCGGACGGGGCGGATGCCGTTTTTCGCAAGCTCGAGATAAAGCGAGTTTTCGACCAGATGCGGGTCGGGCAGGAGATCACCTGGCAGGCTCGTCACTTCGAGTGCAATCGGCTGCTCGTTGGCAAGGCGCAGACGGGTAAGCCGCGCCACCATGGCGGATTGGGAAAGGCCGAGCGCCATCATCTCGTCGCCGGTCGGGTAAAACAATCCCCGGTCCAGCCAGCGCGTGCTTGCCGTCATCCCGCGCCGGCGCATGTCTTCCGTAAACGAGGTAAGCTTGGTCAGCGGCTGCTGCATACGGGTGATGGGCTTGACGACGAAGGTGCCGGAACCGTGCCTGCGCACCAGGAGACCATCACGGACCAGGTCATCCACCGCCTTGCGCACGGTGACCCGGCTGACGCCGGCACTTTCGGCAATGTCGCGCTCGGGCGGCAGGGCGTCGCCATGCTTCAGGCGGCCGCCATTGATGGCGTCTTCAATCGTCTGACGCAATTTCAGGTAAAGCGGGCCGCCACCTCCCGATTGCAGGTCATCCAGATTAAGCGCTGCGCCGTTCATTCTTACCTCTGTCACAATAGATGTGGCCAAATCTGGCTATACCATAAGGGCCGCAATCAGCAATACCAAAATAGAACCATTAACGAATTTGTACGATTAATCGGTGTTTTATTCGACATTTTGCCGAATAATAAGGCCATGTGCTTGATATTTTCGCATTAACCAAAAAAAATTTCCGTCGGCGGTTATTGCTCTAGACGATTGGCATTTTTTTGGTATTGTTTTTGTATCGGTGATCGGCGGCGCGCTGTCGTGCATCCGCGTTACCACGGAAAAATCGGTTTCCTATCCGCGGCTTGGCGTGGGAAATCGAATTTAACTTGACCGTTGTGAAAATTAATTTCATCGTGACGGTAAATTATCGCAGATAACTTAACGGCCAGCACAGAAATGGTTGCTTCTGCGAAAATGAATTACGAATGAACAGGGAACAAAGTTCATGAAGGTGGGAATTATCGGACTCGGATTCCGTCTTGGTTATCTGGGCTACGTTTTTCATGAAATCGACAGGGATTTCGAGATCGTCGGTTATGTCGATCCCGCGCCGGCCGGTCTGCCGGGACTGCAGGAAAAGGGCATTTCGGTCGGCAAGGCTTATGATACGCCTGAGGCGTTGATCGCCGCAGAGACCTTCGATCTCCTGATGATCGGTTCTCCAAACCACATGCATCTGGAACATATCCGCATCGGGCTTGAGGCCGGCTGCACCATCTTCAGCGAAAAACCCATCGTCGTCAGCATAGAGGAAAGCCTGGAGCTCGCGCGGCTGCTAAACAAGCACGGCCATGAGCGGCTGCTGGTCGGCCTGGTGCTGCGTTATTCGCCGCTTTACCGCGACCTGCGCACCGCGCAGGCCGAAGGCAAGCTAGGCGACGTCGTTTCCATCGAGGCGTCCGAGCATATTCCGCCCTATCATGGCGCATTCTTCATGCGCGACTGGCGGCGTTACGAGCACTATTCCGGCTCCTTCATGCTGGAAAAATGCTGCCACGACCTCGATCTCTACAATGGCGTGGTCGGTGCAAGGCCGCGTTTCGTATCCAGTTTCGGCGGGCGCAAGAGCTTCACGCCGGCGAATGCCCCGCAGAATGACGGCATCAACGACATGGAGGTCTACCATCGCAAGCCGAGCGGCTGGATGGGGGCTGAAAAGGTCTTCGACAGCGACGGCGACATCATCGATTACCAGACGGCGATCGTCGAATATGAAAACGGCGCGTCGCTCGCCTTCCATACCAATCTCAACGTTCCCGACGATTTCCGCCGTTTCTGCGTGATCGGTGCCAAGGGTATGGCGGAGGGCGATTTCGTGCGCGGCTTCTTGAACGTGCACAATGCCCGCACCAATGAAAAGACCGTGGCCAAGACCTATTCGGCGGCCACTGCCCTTTCGCAGCACTATGGCGCCGACGAGCAGATGGCCGAGGACGTGATCGCCCATGTCGTCAAGGGCGCAGCCCTGCCGGTTTCCGCTCTCGATGCGATCGAGGCCGGCATTCTGGCGTTTGCCATGGATGAAGCGCGCCATGGTCGCAAGGTGGTCGATCTCAAACCGGTGTGGGAAGACTATGACCTGGCGCTCCACGGCGAGCCGAAATCCCCCGCCGTGAAATCGGCTTGAGGAGGGCTGCGCGATGGATGCAAAACGCAGCGCAGTCGTCTTTGCCTGGCTCCTTCTTCTGCCGGCGCTTTTATATATCACGCTGATCGTCGCCTATCCGCTCGTGGATACATTCATCCTGTCGTTCACCGACGCGTCGCTCAAAAAAGTGACGAATTGGGTCGGCTTCATCAATTACGAGAAGATTTTCAACGAGACTTTTGCCGGGGTCATCACGCGGACCTTTATCTGGACGTTCTTTTCCGTCTCGATAAAGATGATCATCGGCACATTTGGCGCCGTCCTGTTGAATTCGGCCGTGCCTGGCCGGGCGCTGTTTCGCATCCTGACCATGCCGCCATGGATCGTGCCGATGGCCATCGGCATCTTCATGTGGGGATGGATGTATAATGGCCAGTTCGGCATGATTTCCGGCGTGCTTCAAAATCTCGGGCTGGTGAACGGTCCGGTGGCGTTCCTTGCCTATGGCAACACGGCCTTCTGGGCGACTGTCGTTACCGATGTCTGGATCGGCGTGCCGATGGTGACGCTGTACCTTCTCGCCGCCATCCAGTCCATTCCGCAGGATCTTTATGAGGCGGCGTGGACGGACGGCGCAAGCCGCTTCTACCGCTTCCGCCGCATCACGTTGCCGCTGATGCTGCCGGCCATGATCACCATGTCGGTTCTGTCGCTGATTTCGACGTTCAACTCCTTCGACATCATCTGGATTCTCACGCGCGGCGGTCCAAACGGCGAAACGACGACGATGATCATTGACACATATAAGACGGCGATCGGCGCTTATAAATATGGCGAAGGCGCCGCCCGCGCGGTCCTGATCTGCATCTTCCTGTCGATCTTCACCTTCTTCTATTTCCGCATCACCAGCCGTTTCTCGCGGGAGGCCAGCCGATGACCGACAAACATGCGATGATCAACCGTTACAGGTGGTATGAAATTGTCGGGATCTATTGTGGTGTTGCCCTGTTCCTGACTTTTGTACTGGCGCCTTTCGTGGAAGGATTTCTGGTTTCGCTGAAACCGCTTAGTCTGCTGTTTTCCTCGCCTTACAAATTCTGGCCGGAAAATGGTTCCTTCGAGGCCTACCGGACGATGTGGGTGAGCGTCCCGGGGTTTGCGCTTTATATCTTCAATTCCTTCTTCATTGCGGGTTCCATCACCCTCATCGTGCTTGCGCTCGTGATCCCGGCGTCCTACGCCTTTGCCCGGTTCGACTTCAAGGGAGCGGGTTTGTTGCTGGGAATATTCCTGGCGGTGAAGATGTTCTCCGGGGCGGTGCTGCTGATACCGCTGTTTCGCCTGATGCGGTCCATCGGCGTGCTGAACAGCTATCTTGCGATGATCATTCCCGGCGTCGCATTCATCATCCCCACCGGCATCCTGCTTCTCGTGACCTATATGCGCCGTATACCGCGTGAGCTCGAGGAAGCGGCTTACGTGGACGGGGCGAGCCGGCTCTACACGCTTCGCAGGGTGGTCCTGCCGATCGCAACACCGGGTATCGCCGTTGTCGCGATCTCCTCCTTCATCGAGGCCTATGCGCAGCAATTCATCTATGCGCTGACGTTCAATTCCAAGACGGAATACATGCCGCTGCCGGTCGGGCTGTTCGCCTATTTCGGCCGGCAGGAAGTCGTCTGGAATGAACTTATGGCCGCAAGCTTCGTGGGCATCGCGCCGGCGATGATCGCGATCTTCCTGATGCAACGCTATCTCGTCGGCGGTCTGACCGCCGGCGCGGTGAAATAAGCAATAACCGGAACGACCATCTAAACGGGAGACTGACTATGGCACTGAAACATTACGGATTGGCGCTCTGCGCTTTCGCATTTGCCGGTTCCACTGCCCTTGGCACGGTAACGGCGCATGCCGCCGACAAGGAAATCAGCTGGATCTATTGCGGCGACAAGATGGATCCCATCCATGAAAAATACATCAAGGAATGGGAAGGCAAGAACGAAGGATGGAAGGTCGTTCCTGAAGTCGTCGGCTGGGAACAGTGCCAGGACAAGGCCACCACGCTTGCTGCCGCCGGAACGCCGGTCGCCATGGCCTATGTCGGCTCGCGCACGCTGAAGCAGTTCGCGCAGAACGATCTCATCGTTCCGGTGCCGATGACCGAAGACGAAAAAAAGAGCTATTATCCGAATATCGTCGACACGGTCACCTTTGAGGACACGCAATGGGGCGTGCCGGTCGCCTTCTCGACAAAGGCGCTCTACTGGAACAAGGACCTCTTCAAGCAGGCAGGTCTTGACCCTGAAACACCGCCGAAGACCTGGGCCGAAGAAATCGCTTTCGCCAAGCAGATCAAGGAAAAGACCGGCATCGCCGGCTACGGCCTGCCCGCCAAGACCTTCGACAATACCATGCACCAGTTCATGCATTGGGTTTACACCAATAATGGCAAGGTGATCGACGGCGACAAGATCACGGTCGACAGCCCGCAGGTTGTCGCAGCGTTGACGGCCTACAAGGACATCACCCCCTATTCCGTCGAAGGGCCTACAGCCTATGAGCAGAACGAAATCCGCGCCATTTTCCTTGATGGCAAGGTGGGTATGATCCAGGCCGGCTCGGGTGCCGCCACCCGCCTCAAGGATACCAAGATCAACTGGGGCATCGCCACCCTGCCGCTCGGCCCGGAGGCCAAGGGTCCCGGTACGCTGCTCATCACCGACAGCCTCGCGATCTTCAAGGGAACCGGCGTGGAAGAAAAGGCGACCGAGTTCGCCAAGTTCATCACTTCGCCCGGTCCGCAGGGCGAATATGAGCTGCAGGGCGGCGCCGGCCTCACCCCGCTGCGCCCGTCGGCCAAGGTTGATGAATTCGTCGCCAAGGACCCCTTCTGGAAGCCGCTGATCGACGGTATCGCCTATGGCGGTCCCGAGCCGCTCTTCACCGACTACAAGGGCTTCCAGGACACGATGATCGAGATGGTGCAGTCTGTCGTCACCGGCAAGGCAACACCGGAAGATGCCGCAAAGAAGGCATCCGCCGCGCTCGAGCAGTATAAATAATCCCTTGTGAGCCGGATGCGGGCGCAAGGCCGCCCGCATCCGGCATGTTTCCGCCGCGAGAATGATTTTCGCCTTTGTCGGCGTATCCTCTCGTGTTTTTCAACGGTTCCGATCCGGCGCGGTTTCCCCTCGCGTTTCGGAACGTCTCTGAACGCAGCCTGATGTCGGCTGGTGACGGGAGAGGCAAGTTTTGGGTCAGCTTTATCTCAATAACGTCCGCAAGAACTATGGACATTTCGAAGTCATCAAGGGCGTTCAGCTCGACATCAGGGATGGCGAGTTCGTCGTTTTTGTCGGCCCCTCGGGATGCGGAAAATCCACATTGCTGCGCATGATTGCCGGCCTTGAGGAGATTTCCGGCGGCGACGTCGTGATCAACGGCGTGAAGGTCAACGAATTGCCGCCCGTCAAACGCGGCATCGCCATGGTGTTCCAGTCCTATGCGCTTTATCCGCATATGACGGTTTTTGAAAACATCGCTTTTCCGCTTCGGGTCGAAAAGATGGAGGAGGAGAAGATCAAGCAGAAGGTCGAGGGTGTCGCGAAGATTCTCCAGCTTGACCAGCGCCTGCAGCAGCGTCCCGGCATGTTGTCCGGCGGCCAGCGCCAGCGCGTCGCTATCGGCCGCGCGATCGTTCGTGAACCGAAAATATTCCTGTTTGACGAGCCGCTTTCCAATCTGGATGCCGCACTTCGCGCCGACATGCGCATCGAGCTCACCAATCTTCATCGCACGCTGAAGGCAACCATGATCTATGTCACCCACGATCAGGTGGAGGCCATGACCATGGCTGACCGCATCGTGGTGCTGAATGCCGGCGAAATCGCCCAGGTCGGCGCGCCGCTGGAGCTTTATCACAAGCCGGAGAACCTGTTCGTGGCCGGGTTTATCGGCAACCCGAAAATGAATTTCCTGAAGGTCACCTGCAAATCCGTCGGCGCCGAAGGTGTGACGGTGGAGTATGAGGGTCAGACGATAACGGTGCCGGTGCAGCCACGGGCCGGTCTTGAGGGCAGCAAGTTGACGCTTGGCATTCGCCCGGAACATACCGGCCTCGAAACGGCCGACCTCAATGTCAAGGTCGCGCCCAGCGTGATCGAGCGGCTCGGGGTGAACACGATTGCCTATGGCGTGGCCCCGACGGGCGAAAACTATTGCGCGCTGCTTTCCGGCTCGGCCCCCGTCATCGTGGACGAACCCATCGTCACCGGCATCAAGGCATCGGACTGCCACCTGTTCGACGAAAGCGGCATTGCGTTGGAACGTCGTGTCGACCTTTCGGTCCTCAAGCTGATCCAATAAGAGGCAGGAACCGGGCCATGAAATCCGTTTTCCCATGCCCGGCCGCGAAAGTCCGAAAACCTTTCGTCCGCCGTGCTCGGGCCTGCCCCGAGCATCCGCAACCGAATGATTTTACGGAACGCCGGCAGAGCCTCGGGTCACGCCCGAGGATGGCGCCGCGGAGGAGAAACGGCTCGTCACCATTCTCCATCGGCCTTGGCGAGCGGCATAAAACCGCGTCGCACCGGCCGTTTCCGTCACGGCATGGGATTTGGCATATAGCCGGTGAAACCGCTGATCTTCCAGCGGCCCTGGTGCAGCCGGCAATAATAGAGCGTTTGCCATTTCATGACGTCGAAGCCGCCGTCGGCCTTGCGAAGCCCGCCATCGAATTTCTTGCGCACCAGCGCAGTCTCGCCTTCCACTTCGATCTCCTCCAGCGTGGTGGTGGTAAAGATCGCATTGCGCGGGTCTTCGGCGAATTGCTGGGTCTGAAAATCCTTCGCCTGTTTCAGCCATTCGTCGCGATAGGCAGTGAGCGAGGGAAAAGACAGGCGCCAATTGTCCGGGTTCGCGTCCCGGTTGGCGTTGATGCCGAGAAAGCCGTCCTCGACGAAATCGCCCGCAACCTTCGACCAGTCCGCGGCAAGGAAGGCATCGATGTCCCGTGTCACCAACATCTCCCAGATGGAATGGCGGGCGATGTCTGTTTCGGGAAAGGGGTTTTTGAAGGGATCGCGCATGAGCTGGGTCCGATGTTGAAATTATTTTCAGGATTTGGAAATTTATCTGGCAAATATTGTTGGCATATGCTCATCTCCCAATCAACAGAGAAAATTATTTTCATATCGATGAAGCCTCCTGTTGCGTCGAAAGAGAGGGATGTGGCTGAACCCTGGATATGTGTGGTTGACGGGCGTCCCGGATTAGGGTGCATCGGAAACGGGGCCAAGCCTTAAGTTTTGGCGGAACGGAGACCGGTGAGCATGGATATTTTCGCAAGAATACAGGAAGACAGGGGGCAGTTCTCGCAATCGGAGCGGCGGATCGCCGATATTCTGGTTTCGGACTTTGAATTTGCGGTCAACGCATCGATCATCGAGCTGGCGGCGCGCGCCGAGGTTTCTCCGCCGACGGTCACGCGCTTCTGTCGCCGCCTCGGTTGCCAGAGCTTCTCGGATTTCAAGGTCAGCCTCGCCAAGACCGCTTATGTGGGCATTCGTTACCTCACCTCGGAACCCGCCAGCACCGGCCCGTCGGATGTTGCAGAAGAGGTGCTTGCCAAGGCTCAGGAAGCGCTTTTCCTGCTGCATAGGACGCTTGACCCCGCGCTTGCCGAAAAGGCGGCGGTCAAGATCGCCAATGGCGGCATGATTTATGCCTTTGGCGCGGGTGGCAATTCCTCGATGATCGCCTCGGAAATCCAGAACCGGTTGTTTCGCCTGGGCCTGCGTGTCACCGCTAGCGCCGATCACAGCATGCAGCTGATGATGACGGCCGCAGCCCGCAAGGAAGATGTGATCATCGGCTCGTCCTTTTCCGGCCGTAACATGGAGCTGGTGAAGTGTTTCAGGCTGGCAAGGGACATGGGCGTCGCCACCATCGCGCTCACCCAGAGCGATACGCCGCTTGCCGCGGCGGCCGATATGGTGGTGGCGGTCAATGTGCCCGAAGGAAACAATATCTTCCGCCCGACCTCTTCGCGTTACGCCTATCTGGCGGCGGTGGACATTCTGGCGACGCTTGCTGCCTATCATCATCGGCAGAGATCGATGGTGACGTTGCGTCACATCAAGCAGCAGCTCGTGGAACATCGCGATTCGGATGACAAGCAATTGCTCGGCGACTGAGGGCGGAACGATGACAAACACAGGCTGCTTTGCCTGAGACCCCGTCCTGTGGCGGGCGGAGAGCTTCAAGGGAGTTTAGGAGATGAAGGACAGGAAAGACCAGCTCGCCATCGTTACCGGGGCGGCAGGGGATATTGGCCGGGCGATTGCGGCGGCGCTCTCTGAAAGCCACGCAAGGGTGGTGTTGGTCGATATCGATGCCGACGCCCTGTCCCATGCGCTTTCTCAGCTTTCCGGTCCCGGCTTCGTCGCGAAGACCTGCGATGTCACCGATCCGCAGGACCTTGCGCGGCTGGCCGTCGAGGTCGCCGAACTGGGGGATGTCGCCACCCTTGTCAATAATGCCGGCGCGGCAAGGGCCGTCAGCCTGCACGACACGACCGCCGAGATCTGGCGCAGGGACAACGCCCTCAATCTGGAAGCGCCGTTTCTCTGCTTCAAGGCTTTCGAGGAGGCGCTGAAGCGGACACAGGGGTCGGTGGTCAATATCACCTCCGTCAACGGCATGGCGGTGTTCGGTCATCCGGCCTATAGCGCGGCGAAGGCCGGGTTGATCCATCTGACGAAGCTTATCGCCGTCGAATACGGCAAATACGGCATCCGTTCCAACGCCGTTGCGCCGGGCACCGTGCGCACGCAGGCATGGGAGGCGCGGGCTGCCGCCAATCCTCAGGTCTTTGAGGAGGCAAAGCACTGGTATCCGCTGCAGCGGATCGTGCGGCCCGAGGATGTGGCCAGCGCCGTCGCCTTTCTGGCCGGGCCGCAGGCGGCGGCCATCAGCGGTGTGTGCCTGCCGGTCGACTGCGGGCTGACGGCGGGGCAGGCGCCGCTGGCCCGGACTTTTTCGCAATCCGAACATTACTGATCAAAGCGTTGCACGGGTTCAATGCGCAATAAAGGGGAGCATCATGGCGCTCGCACAATATCGTCTTGAAAATTCATGGCATCCGCTTGCCGAGTCCGCATCCGGCGGCTTCACCTTCACCCTCGTCAATCTTTCCAGCGCGCCGCTCGCGGATTTTCGTATCGTCTATACGTCGCTGACGCGGACGGTGGACAAGCCGGTGTGCGGCAATGCCGTTTATCTCCGCCGCAATGCCAATTTCCACGAATTTGCGCCACCGCCCGGTTTCGTGCTCGAGCCGGGAAAATCCTGGCGTTTCACCGTCGACGGCCTGCTGCGGCCGGCGCGGCATCGCACGGACGGCGCAAAATCCGCCTATGTCAGCCTTGCCGATGGCACGCATCGCGCCGTCGATGTTGGCGATCTGATGCTGGACGGGCGACACAGCGAACCGGCGCCGGTATTGCTTCCGGAAGGAAAGCTCGACCTGCCTTTCGCGATCCAGCCCTGGCCTGCCGAAATCGATGCCGAACCGGGTTCGGGCTTTCCCGTCGCGCTTTTCCCGACGGAGGACGCAAGTACGGAAGAAGTTCTGGCGGTTGAAACCGTGCTTTCGCTGTTCCGCAGGCTTTTTGCCGTCGGTCACGTGCCTTTCAGCCTTGCGCCGGTTCACGAGGGAAAACCGCTGCATTTCAAACAGCATAGCGGTCTGGAGGCGGAAGGTTATCGCCTCGTCTTTTCCCAGGACGCGGTCGTCGTGGAATATTCGGCCGCTGCCGGTCTGCAATATGGCCTCACGGTTCTGGCGCAATTGCTGCATGGCGCGCGCATCGATCCCAAATTCCGTTTCCCGGCGTCCGGCAGCATCAGCGATGCGCCGCGTTACAGCTGGCGCGGTTGCCATCTCGATGTCTCGCGGCAATTCTATCCGACCGGCGACGTGCTGCGGCTCATCGATATTCTCGCCTGGCTGCGCATGAACCGGTTCCATTGGCATCTGACGGATGACGAGGCGTGGCGTCTGGAAATCAAGGCCTATCCGCTGCTGACCACCGTCGGCGCGACACGTGGCCCGGACGCACCGCTCCTGCCGCAGCTCGGCAATGGTGCGGAGCCGGTTTCGGGTTATTATACGCAGGATGATGTGCGCTTTGTCGTGGCGCATGCGGCGGCATTGAATGTCGAAATCGTGCCGGAGGTCGATATTCCCGGCCACAGCACGGCGGCTCTCGTCGCCTATCCGGAATTCACGGACGGACAGGAAGCGCCGGACAGCTATCGTTCGGTGCAGGGATATCCGAACAATGCGCTCAATCCGGCCATAGAACCGACCTATGAGTTCCTCGGCAAGATATTCGACGAAATGGTGGAGCTGTTCCCGTCGCGGCTGATCCATATCGGCGGTGACGAGGTTGCGGATGGGTCCTGGCTTGCCTCGCCGCTGGCCAAGGCGCTGATGGAAAAGGAGGGGCTGGATGGCACCTTCGGCATCCAGTCCTATTTCATGAAGCGCATTCAGGCCATGCTGCACGAGCGCGGCCGCCAGCTTGCCGGCTGGGACGAGGTTTCACACGGCGGCGGCGTCGATCCGGCGGGAACATTGCTGATGGCCTGGCAGAAGCCGGACGTCGGGCTTGAGCTTGCAAAGCAGGGTTATGACGTGGTGATGACGCCGGGGCAGGCCTATTATCTCGACATGGTGCAGGACGAAGCCTGGCAGGAGCCCGGCGCAAGCTGGGCCGGCACGGTACCGCCTTCGCATACCTATGCTTATGAGGCCGTCGGTGAATTTCCCGAAGAATTGAAGGAGCGGATGAAGGGCGTTCAGGCCTGCATCTGGTCCGAACACTTCCTCAACCGCGCTTATTTCAACCATCTGGTTTTCCCAAGGCTGCCAGCCATCGCCGAGGCGGCATGGACACCGAAGGCGCAGAAGGACTGGCTGCGGTTTTCCGCCATCGTTCCCTTGAGCCCGGTGTATTGAGGGGAAGGTGAGATGCGTATTGCCGTTGGTGGAATCCATACCGAATGCAGCACCTATTCGCCGGTATTGATGGGGCAGGAGGATTTTCGCGTCTTTCGTGGCGCGGAACTTCTGGGGGCCGAATATTTCAGTTTCCTTGGCGAAGGCGGAGCGGAGGTCTTGCCGCTTCTGCACGCCCGCGCCGTGCCGGGCGGCCCGGTGTCACGCGGGGCCTATGACGCATTCAAGTACGAGTTCCTCGAACGCCTGAAGGCCTCGTTGCCGCTGGATGGGCTTTATCTCGCCATGCATGGTGCGATGAATGTCGAAGGCATGGATGATGCGGAAGGCGACTGGATTTCCAGTGCCCGCGCCGTGGTCGGGCCGGATGTCGTGGTTTCTGCGAGCTACGACCTGCACGGCAATGTCAGCCAGACCATCATCGATCAGCTGGACATATTTGCCGGCTACCGAACCGCGCCGCATATCGATGTGCGCGAGACGATGGTGCGGGCTTGGACGATGCTGCTGAGGGCTTTAAAGACGGGAGAACGGCCGGGCGTGGCATGGGCGAAGATCCCCGTTCTGCTGCCGGGTGAAAAGACATCCACGGAAGACGAGCCCGCCAAAAGCCTTTATGCCGTTCTGCCGGATTACGATGTCCGCCCCGGCATATGGGATGCAAATTTCATGATCGGTTACGTCTGGGCCGACGAGCCAAGGGCGACGGCCTGCGCGGTGGTGACGGGATCGGACCGAGAGGCCGTACAGGCGGCTGCGGCCGAAATCGCGCAATCCTACTGGGATGCCCGGGGGGATTTTCGCTTCGGTCCCGTGACCGAGCCGCTCGAGGCCATTCTGGCTATTGCCGAAAGGACGGCCACCCGACCGATCATTCTCGCCGACTCGGGTGATAATCCGACCGGTGGCGGGGTGGGAGACCGTGCCAATGTTCTGGCCGCGCTGATTGCGCGCAACTGGCAGGGCGCTCTCTTGGGCGGCATTACCGACAGGCCTGCAGTCGAAACCTGCTTCGCGGCGGGCGAAGGTGTGCGTCTTTCCCTGAAGATTGGCGGCAGTCTCGATCCGCAAAGTCCCTCTGTCACCGTCGAGGCCATGGTCCTGACATTGGACGATCCCGGCGCTGCCGATCAGCGGCAGGCGGTGATCGCCATTGATGGCATCACCGTCATTCTGGCGGCGCGGCGCAGGCCCTATCACATGATTTCGGATTTCACCCGCCTCGGTTTCGATCCGAAGGAGGTCAGGCTGCTGGTCGTCAAATCCGGTTATCTTTCGCCGGAGCTTGCGCCGATCGCCAACCCCAATCTGATGGCGCTGACGGAAGGTGTTATCAATCAGGATATCGAAAACCTTCCCAATTATCGTCGGGACGGCGATTTTTACCCATGGAAGCCACATTTCGACTATAGCCCGAAACCCATCCTTTCGGCCCGCTGGCAATGACGGCGGTCCGGTAGTCTTTACCCAGCGATCCTGCCTTGCCGGATCATCTCAGGCGAATACCCATGCCGTCGGCTCTTTCCATCGTCATCAACAATCCGTCGATCCGCATCGGGGCGCTCGCCATCCTGTTTTTCGGGTTTTCGAATGCGGCGACTGCGCCCTATCAGGCGGTCATCGGCATTCGCGAAATCGGGCTGAGCAACAGCGTCTATTCGCTGCTGATGCTGTTTGCCGCCGTCATCAATGTCAGCGCCAGCGTGCTGATGGGCATCGTCGCCGACAGGCTGGGCGAATATCGCAAGCCCATGCTGTGCATCGCGCTCTTCGGCGTCAGCGGTTATCTGCTGGTTTATCTGGTCGGCAACGCCACCGCCTTCGTCAGCGCCAAGCTCATTCTCCTGCCAATTTTCGGGGCGATGAACTCGCTGATCTTCGCGCATGTGCGTGCCGATGCGCGCAATCTTTCGACGGGCGACATGATCGCCGTGAATTCGATCATGCGCGCCACCATCTCGCTGTCCTGGGTGCTGGTGCCGGGTCTTGTCGGTATTTTTCTCGTGAATTCCGGCAATATGCTGATCGCGTTTCTGTTCTCGGGTATCTGTGCGCTCATCTGTTTCCTGCTCGTGGCCCTCTGCCTGCCGCGGGCGGCCACGCCGGCGGCGGTGAATAACGAAGCGCGCTTCGGCCTGCTGGCTTCGCTTGCGGAAATCGGATCGCGACGGGTGCTTTTGCGGATCATTGCCATCGCCCTGATCTGCTCCATGCTGCATCTGAATGATTCCATCCGTTCGCTTATCATTACCGGGCAGGCAAAGGGCACCGTCGCGGATATCGGCATCGTCGCGGGTATCGTTGCCGCGCTGGAAATCGTCTTCATTCTTCTGTGGGGCTGGATCGAAAAGAGGGTGCCGCAGACATTGACGCTCGCGGCAGGGGCAGTCCTTTATGCCATCTATCTCATTCTTCAGGGGCTTGCCACGGCGCCCTGGCATATCTATGCGCAGACGGTCATCAGCGCGCTGGGTGCGGCGGCCATCATCAGCATTCCCATCACTTATCTGCAGGAACTGATTGCAGACCGGCCGGGGCTCGGAAGCTCGCTGATCGCCGTCAATATCTTCCTCGGCGCCGGTCTTGGTGCGTTGATTTTTGCCGTCGGAACGCTGGTCTCCAACTATTCGGGAACGTCCATATTGGGAGCGGCGGTGGGTCTTGGCGGTGTTTACATGCTGTACGCCCTTGATGGGACGGGCCGCCGCAGATAGAGCGTCGGCCGAAAAGTGCGAGATGGTTTTCGGATAAGCCGGCGCGTGAGCGCAGCACGTTCAAATGAAAGAGGTTAGGATGATTCTCGAAATTTGCGTGGACGATGTGGCCGGTCTGGAAGCGGCGGTCAGCGGCGGGGCCGATCGGATCGAGCTTTGCGCGGCGCTGTCCGGCGGCGGTGTGACGCCGTCGGCGGGTTTCATGCAACGGGCTATGTCCTGCGGATTGCCGGTGAGCGTGATGATCAGACCGCGCGCCGGCGATTTCGTATTCACGCGCGACGAGGCGGATGTGATGAAACGCGATATCGACACGGCACGCATGTCAGGCCTCTCCGGCGTGGTGCTCGGAGCATCACGCGCCGACGGCTCGCTCGATATTTTCCTGCTCGAAGAATTGCGACGTCAGGCAGAGGGGCTGGATGTGACACTGCACCGGGCTTTCGATGTCGTGCCGGACATGGAGGAGGCGCTTGAGGCCGCCATTTCGCTCGGTTTTCCAAGAATTCTGACCTCTGGCGGCGCGCGTTCCGCGCTTGAGGGCGTCGAGACGCTTGCCCGCCTCTCGGAGATTGCCGCTGGCCGGATCGTCATCATGCCGGGCGCCGGCATCCGCCCGCAAAGCGTTCAGACATTGCTTGACCGTTTTGCCTTCACGGAAATCCATGCGTCCTGCTCCGCCGTCCCGCTTTATGATCCGGGAAGCCGGGTGGCAAAACTCGGCTTCACCGGCGCGGGGCGCAAGGCCACGGACGAGGTGGCGGTGCGCGCGTTAAAGGCGATTCTTACCGCTCATCATAAAGGCGGCGCAGCGCTCTAGCCGTGCCTGCCGCGCCATCGAGATCGAGATGGATCTTGTCCGGCCCCGGTAACGCCAAGGCTGCCTTGATGGCTTCGGCCATGGATTGGGCAGAGATATCTTTCTCCTCCAATACCTGCGCCAGCCCCAGCCGCGCCAGCCGTTCGGCACGGGCGCTCTGTTCCGTTTCTCCACCGGCCGCGAAAGGGATGAGCAGCGAGCGGCATTTCGCCTGAAGAATGTCGCAGACGGTGTTGTAACCGGCCTGTGATACCGATAGCCGCGCTCCGGCAAGCAGGCTCGCGAAGTCCTTGCGGAAGCGGAAGACGGAGACATTTTCCGGCGCCTTCGCCGATATTGCATCGAAATCCGCCTGCGGCATGTTGGGGCCGGTGACAAGGCACCAGTTCCGGATGTCAGCCAGAAGCGGTGCGGCCGCAAGCGCGGCCCGGATCAGCGCGGCCCCGACGGCCCCGCCGCCTGCGGAAACCACGATATCGAATTTTTCCACCGGCTCCGGTGGGGGCGGCGCTGCGACCAGGCCCGTATAGACAATGCGCTGGCTGATTTCTCCGGCAAGGGGGAAGGTTTCTTCCAGCCGGGCAAACGCCGGATCGCCATGCACCAGCACCGCATCGAAATGTTTCTTGACCAGCGCCACGGTTTCTTCGTCGCGGCCCGGCTTGGTTTTTTCCTGGAGGATGTCGCGCAGCGACGTCATGACCAGCGGGCGGGGTTCGCTCTCCTCGATCTCGTCTAGAAGCGGCAGCAATTCGAAACGCACCTGCCTGCGACCGAAGGGGAAAGCCTCGATAATGACGATATCGGGTTTTGCACCGTGATAGGCGCCCATCAGCATATCGGTCCTGAGCTTCCTGAAGCTGTCGTCCACCGGCTTGCCGGCACTGTCCACAAGGCCGGAAAAACTGCCGTCGCTGACCGCGATCGGCGGCAATTCGACATGGCGGATGCCCTCGCCCGGAAAGCCCGGAACCGGGGTGCCGCCCGTGACCAGAACGACATCGAAACCATCCGCCTGCAGGGCATTGGCAATGCGGCTGGCGCGGGCGATGTGGCCGATGCCGAGAAGATGCTGGACATAAAAAAAGACGCAGGGGCGTTTTTCGATCTCGGTCATGGTGCCTTTTCCCACTCGGTCTCGAACAGGGCCTTCAACTCGGCGATGCTGGTGCGATGGTCGAAAGCCGTTCGCACACGGTTTTCGGCGGCGGCGCCGAGACGCTGGCGCAATTGCGGATCGGTGATGGCACTGCGCAGCGCCTCCGCAAAGGCGTCGGGATTTTCCGGTTCCGTCAGCAATCCGTTTTCGCCCGAAACAAAGAACTCGGGAATGCCGGAAATATTGGTGGAAATGCAGGTCAGCGCCTGGCTGGCCGCTTCGACCAGCACATTGGGAAGGCCGTCGCGGTCGCCATCGCTGGTGATGCGGCAGGCCAGCGCAAAAAGGTCCGCCTCCCGGTAATTCTCCAGAACCTGCTTCTGGTCCATGGCTCCGGTCCAGACGATCCGGTCGGCGATGTGAAGGTCATCGGCAAGTTTCTTCAGCGCGGTCAGTTCGTCGCCGCCGCCGATATGGGTGAAGCGCCAATGGATATGCTGCGGAAGAGACACAAGCGCCCGCAGCAGAATATCGATGCCCTTTTTTTTGACCGCCCGGCCGACGCTCAAAATCCGGACGGGATCATCTTTGTCCGATCCGTCCCGCCCCGGACGCGGCACGTCGTAATGTGGAAAACGGGTGAGATCGAGCCCATGATAGCTCAGATGCACATTCCGCTTTTCCCCGGACAGGGTTTGCAGGTGCTGAAATCCGCCGGCGGTGCAGGTCACGGCCCAGCGGGCGCTTTGCAGCTTGGCGGCAAGGTCGCGGTCGTTCGAGGTCCAGATATCCTTGGCGTGGGCGGAAATCGTCCAGGGCGTGCCGGTGATGAGATGGGTGTAGGCGGCGACCGAGGCCGGCGTGTGAATGAAATGGACATGCAGCCATTCGGCGTCCGCCGGCCATTCATGCGCCAGCACGGCGGCCTGCCCGAAACGGCGGAAGCGATTGCGGCTGAGATCATGCGGCAGGTCGCTGAAAAACTGACGAAGCGCCCTGTTGAAACCCGGTTTTTTACGGCAGGCCCATAACGCCTTCAGAACGCGCAGGGGTTCCTCGTGCAGATATTCCGGCAGGTATGTGACGGGCGCGCGGATTTCATCATGGACGGGGTGGCGCTTCTTATCCGTCGGCCGACGCATGGACATGAGCTCGAGTTTCAGCCCGGCCTTTTCAAGCCCCAGTAATTCCTGGGCGATGAAAGTCTCTGACAGGCGCGGATAGCCCTTGAGGAGCACCACGATTTTTTTTGTGTCGGTCACGTTGCGCGCGTCTCTTTTGAAGCGGTGTTGGTCGGGGAACCGGTCACGCGGTCAGCGTGATCGGCGCCTTTTCGCCCTCGGGCGGCAGCCATTCGGCAATCCGCCGCGATATGTTTTCCAGACCGTCGAGCTTCAGATCCCGGGAATTGACGGAGGGCGGGGCGCGGTTCGGCAGTGCTTTCAGAGCCGCCGCCATCTTGGCGGGATTTTCGGCATCTTCTGGCAGAAGCATGTCGAAAAGACCAAGCTCCGATGCGCGGCTGGCCCGGATAAGCTGTTCTTCCCGCGGCACCGTGCGCGGCACGACGAGGGCGGGCTTGTCGAAGGACAGGATTTCGCAGACGGTATTATAGCCGCCCATGGAGACAACGGCCTGCGCGCCGGCGACGAGATCTTCCATGCGGTTGTCGAATTCGATGATCTCCAAATGCGGAATATCGGCGACGCTGCTCATGAAGCGCTGGCGCTGATCGGCCGGCATATAGGGACCGAGCACCACAAGCGCCTTGTGTGTCAGTTCCCTGTCATGGCGGTAGGCGTTGATGACGTCGTCGATCAATTCGCTGCCATCGCCGCCGCCGCCGGTGGTGACGAGAAGATAGTCGCCTTCCGGCCGGTGCGACACGGTTTCTGCCTGTGTTTTGGATCGCTGCAGGAAGCCGACGAAATCCATCTTGTCGCGCACGGTCTGGGGAACATCGAGGCCGGTCAGCGGGTCGTGGAAATCCGGCGGGCCATAGACCCAGACATGGTCATAGAACTGGCCGATCTTTGTCATGACATTATTGCGCTTCCACTCCGCCTCGAGCAGTTGCGGCGCATCCATGACGTCGCGCAGGCCGATGACGAGCTTGGTCCCCTGTCCCTTGAGATAGGCAAGCGTTTCCTCCACCTCGCCGCGCAGGCCCATCGGCTCCTTGTCGACGATGAAGATATCCGGCTTAAAGCTTTCGGCGGTATGATAGATGATGGAGCGGCGCATCTTCAGCGTTTCCTGAAGATCGATATGCCTGTCCATGGAGGTATATTCGCCGTTGCGCAGCTTGATGACGCTCGGGATTTTCACGAAATCGACGCGAGCGCGATAATCGAAGGCGCCGGCAATGGTGGCGCCGGAGATGATGAGGACGTTGAGGCCGCGGTAATCCTCCACCAGCGCATGCGCAATCGTGCGACAGCGCCGCAAATGGCCGAGGCCGAAGGAATCGTGGCTGTACATGAGAATGCGCGCATCGTTCAAACGGGAGCTCATCGGCCACACCTCCTGTTGCCTATCGCGATGAAGGCGGCGTCGAAAGGGCAGTGTATCAAGGCGTATTCCATTTTATCTGAAGGGGTCCGCAGCATCACGTAGTCCGTCACCGAAGAAATTAAAGGCCAGAATGACGAGAACGACCGGGATCGTCGGGATGAGAAGCCATGGATATAGCGCAATGACGCTGACGCTGCGCGCCTCCGTGAGCAGAATTCCCCAACTTGTGATCGGCGGGCGCAGGCCGAGGCCAAGAAAGCTCAGGGCGGTTTCGCCGAGAATCATGCCGGGTATCGTCAAGGTGGCCGAGGCGATGAGATGCGACATGAAACCGGGGATAAGATGTCTGCCGATGATGCGTGACGTACCCGCTCCCATCAATTGTGCAGCCAAAACATAGTCTTCCTCGCGAAGCGCCAGGAGTTTCGAGCGCACCGCACGCGCCAGCCCGGTCCAGTCCAGCATGCCGAGAATGACGGTGATGCCGAGATAGACGAGGATCGGGCTCCAGGTCACGGGCATGATCGCCGCAAGCGCCAGCCACAGCGGAATGCTTGGAATGGATTGCAGCACCTCGATGATGCGCTGGACAATCAGATCGAAGGTGCCGCCGCGATAACCGGCAAGACCGCCGATCACAATGCCGAGAACAAAGCTCATGGCGACGCCGAGCAGGCCGATGGTCAACGAAATGCGGGCGCCGTAAATGATGCGGGACAGCACGTCGCGTCCCAGCCGGTCGGTGCCGAGCAGGAACATTTCACCGCCTTCTGCGGGGCAGACGAGATGGGTCCTGCCCTCGACCATGCCCCAGAAACGATAGGTATCGCCCTTGCAGAAGAAACGCAGCGGCTGGATATCCGTCGGCACATCCCGGTAGACGCGCCTCAGATTGTCCATGTCGAGCGTCATTTCCCGGCCGTAAACGAAGGGGCCGACAAATTGGCCGTCGTTGAAGAAATGAATGGCCTGGGGCGGGGCGTAGATATGTTCGATATTGCGGGTGTGGAGATTATAGGGCGCGAGAAACTCGCAGATCAGGATCGAGAGATAAAGCACCAGCAGAAAGGCGCCGGACCAGACAGCGATCTTATGCTGGCGAAACTGCCACCACATGAGGCGCAGCTGCGACGCCTTGCTGAAGGCTGCCATTCCGGAGGTGTTGGGCTCGATCAAGGACGGATCGAAGGGCGCGGTCGAGACGTAGTGGGGCAGCGCTTCGCCCGGTTTGGGGATGGATGAAGTCATTTGACGTTACCACCTCCGAAGCGGATTCTCGGGTCGAGTATGGCAAGGGCGATATCCGAGACCAGAACGCCGATCACCGTCAGGAAAGCGAGGAACATCAGGAACGAACCGGCCAGATACATGTCCTGGCTCTGCAGCGCCCGGATGAGCATGGGGCCGGTGGTCTCGAGCGACAGGACGACCGCGGTGATTTCCGCGCCGGAGATGATGGCCGGCAGGATCGAGCCGATATCCGAGATGAAGAAATTCAGCGCCATGCGCAGCGGATATTTGGTCAGCACCTTGAAGGGGTGCAGCCCCTTGGCGCGGGCGGTCACCACATATTGTTTCTGCAATTCGTCCAGCAGATTGGCGCGCAGGCGGCGGATCATGCCGGCGGTGCCGGCCGTTCCAATGATGAGGACGGGTATCCAGATATGTTCGAGGATCGATTTGAACTTCGCCCAGCTCATCGCCTGGTTGAGATATTCCCGATCCATCAGATGGCCGATGGATATGCCGAACCAGATATTGGCGAAATACATCAGGATCAGCGCCAGCATGAAGTTGGGAATGGCGATGCCGAGCAGGCCGAGGAAGGTCAGCCCGTAATCTCCCCAGCTGTATTTATGTGTGGCGGAATAGATGCCGATGGGGAAGGCGATAAGCCAGGTCACGATGATGGTGACGAAGGAGACGAGAACCGTCAGCCAGAGACGATCTCCGACCACATCGCTGACCGGCAGCTGATATTCGAAGGAATAACCGAAGTCACCCACCAGCATGCCGGTGGCCCAGCGGAAATAGCGGATCGGTGCCGGCTGGTCGAAACCGTAGCGGACGCGCAGCTCCTCGATTTCGGCAAGGTTTGCCGTTTCGCCCATGGCACGCAGTTCGGCGACATAACTTTCGAAATAATCGCCCGGCGGCAGTTCGATGATGGTGAAGACCAGCATCGAGATCAGGATCAACGTGGGGATCATGACAAGGATGCGCTTGAGAATATACCGCAGCATATCAGGCGTCTCCGTCGTACCAGAAGGCATCCGGCATATAGACGCCGAGATAGGATGTGGGTTCGTAACCGAAAAGCGCCTTTTCCGGCACGTTTCGCATGCGTTTGACATGGACGACGGGTTGCAGCGCGCCGTTGACGATGCCGATGGAAAATACCTGCTGCGTATAAATCCCAAGCATTTCCAGCCAGATCGCCTCGCGCTCCTCCTCGGTGACGCTTCGGCGCCATTTTTTCAGGAGGTCGAGCAGATGTGCCGCTTCCGCAAGGTCCGGCTCCTTGCCCTCGCGGCCGCCGGAAAGATAATGCACGCCCCAGACCGGCCATTGCAGCTGGTCGTCACCGGTGGGGGCAAGGCCCGACGGCAGCATATCCGCTGTCGGCACGCCGTTGTCCATGCCCATCCATACCGACATCAGCACTTCGCCGCCCATGGCGCGCTTGCGGAAGACGTCTCGTTGGGTGGGGCGCACGGAAACCGCCACGCCGATATGCCGCCAATGATCCGTCACCAGTTCCATCACATCGGTTTCGAGCGTGCTTTCGCCGGTCGTCTCGACGATGATATAGACCGGCCGTCCGTCCGGCAGAAGCCGGATGCCGGCATTGTCGCGCTTGTCGAGGCCGGCCTCATCGAGCAGCCGGTTGGCCGTCGCCCGGTCGAAGGCACTCCACGCATCGGCAAATTCCTGCCGGTAAAGCGGGCTTTCCGGCAGAACGGTATCGGCGCTCTCCTTCGCCAGCCCGTAAAAGCAGACCATGTTGATCTCATGCCGGTTTATCGCCAGCGACAGGGCGCGGCGCACGCGCACATCCTGGAAAGAGCTGCGCCATACCGGATCGGCGCAATTGAGATTGGGCAGAAGCGCGATACGCGACCCTTGAGAGCGCTTGTATAGATTGACCTTCAGGGGGAAACGCTTTTCGGCATCCTTCAGGAAGGTGTAATCGGCGAAATCGAGGCCGAAATATTGCAGGTCGCTGTCGCCGGATGCCGTCTTGGCCGAAATGATATCGGAGGAGGTGACGTTGAGCAGGAAGCGGTCGAGATAGGGCAGCTGCAGGCCGTTTTCGTCGACGCGGTGATAATAGGGGTTGCGCTCGAACACGAACTGTTCGGCCGGCGGCGCGGTGGTGTTGCGCCAGGCATCGAGCGTTGGCAGGTCCGGGTTTTCCGGGCGGACCTGGCGCGACATCTTGATATGTAGGCCGCTCCAGTCATCCGCCTTGTTTTTCTTGATGAGCTTGGCGAGGTTTTCCGGCGTCTGATATTTGACGTGGAACTGTTTCATATAGGCGGCGGGCAGGAACAGCCGGGCCGGTGACGCCGCTGCAAGCTTTGCCAGAAAATCCGGGTTCGGACCGTCCCAGGTATAACGCACGGTCAGCCGGTCGATGACTTCGATCAGGGGCGGCTTGTTGTTGACCAGCAGTTCGATCGGTGGACCACCCTTGTGGATTTCCCGGTTGAGAGCGACATCTTCCCAGAAATAACGGAAATCCTCCGACGTGAAATCGCTGCCGTCGGACCATTTGTGGCCCTCGCGCAGCCTGAAGGTGAAAATGCGCTCTTCCTGAATATCGTAGCTTTCCAGAATGTCCGGATGGAGCTCGAATTTCTCGTCATAACCAACAAGGCGGGCATAGTTGCTGATCGGCATGAGCCGGATGTCGCGCTGACCGCCGATCAACATGCGCACCGAGCCGCCGTGTTTCCCCGGCTCGCGGCCAAGCGATTTCATGTCGATGACGCGGGGATTTTTCGGCAGGCGTTCTGTAACGTCCGGCAACTCGCCCTTTTCCCGCCTTTCCTTGAAATAGGCCGGATCTGTATAGGCGGCCCGCGCATAGGCCGGCAGGAAGACGGAGGCCAGCAGGGCAAGAGTGGTACGGCGCGTGATCAAGGGCGAAGCTCCCGGATGTCGGCATTGCCGTTGGCAAGGACGAAATGGCCGTCGCCGAGATCGGCGGAAATCATCTCCCCGTCGCCTTCGTCGCGGAACTGCTTGCCCCAGTCGAACTTGCCGGTGGCGCTGATCTTGCCGATGGTGCGGAAATCAAGGGGACGGTCGAGATCGGGGAAAGGCACGGCTGCCAGCAGGGATTTCGTATAGGGATGAACCGGGGAGCGCATCAGGATTTCCCGCGGCGCAAGTTCGACAATCCGGCCCTCGCACATCACGGCTACGCGGTCCGCCATATAATCCACCACGGCCAGATTATGTGAGATGAAGAGATAGGTGAGGCCGAGATCCTGCTGCAGGTCCTTCAGCAGGTTGAGGATCTGCGCCTGTACCGAGACATCGAGAGCGGAAACCGGCTCGTCGCAAATGAGAAGCTCGGGACCGAGCGCCAGCGCTCTTGCAATGCCGATACGTTGCCTCTGGCCGCCCGAGAAACTGTGCGGATAACGGTTCAGCGCGCTTTCGCCAAGACCGATGGCTCTCAGGAGGTTGCGCACTTTCTCCGCCCGGTATTTCGCATCGCCGCGCCCATGAATCTCCATCGGTTCGCTCAGGATGTTGCCGACGGTCATGCGCGGGGACAGCGAGGAGATCGGGTCCTGGAAAACCATCTGTATCTTCGAGCGCAGTTCCTTGAGATCGCCGTCCCTCGCATTAAGCACGTCGATATCGCCTTGCGGACGGTGGAAAGTGACGGCGCCTTCATCCGGGCGAACGGCGCGCATGAGGATTTTGCTGACGGTGGTCTTGCCGCTGCCGCTTTCGCCAACCAGTCCGAGGCATTCTCCCCGGCGGATTTCAAAACTGACGCTGTTGACCGCCTTGGTGGCGCTGGCGTCGCCTTTGCGGAACCAGCTGGATTTGCGGGTCGTGAAGGTCTTGCTGATATTGTCGACGGTCAGAAGCGGGCCGGGCGTCTTGTTCACCGCTGCGGTTTTCTTGCCGACAAGGCTTTCATGATCGACCTTGATTTCACGCAGCGCTTTCAGCCTCTCACCGGGCTTCATGTCAAAATGCGGCACGGCGGCCATCAGGCCCTTGAGATAGGGATGGCTCGGCGCCTTGAATATGTCATCGACCGTGCCGGCCTCCATGATCTCACCCTGGTAGATCACGGCAACCTCGTCAGCGATGTTCGCGACGACACCGAGATCATGGGTGATGAGTAGCATGCTCATGTTCAGCCGGCTTTGCAGATCGCGCAGCAGCTTGAGGATCTGCGCCTGGATCGTCACGTCCAGCGCCGTCGTCGGCTCGTCGGCGATCAACAGGGCAGGCCGACAGATCAGCGCCATGGCGATCATGGCGCGCTGGCGCATGCCGCCCGACAATTCGAAGGGATACATGTTCACGACCTTCTTCGGTTTGGAAAAACCTACGAGGTCGAGCGTTTCATACATTTTTTCGGCGCGTTCGGCCGGCGACAGGATGCTGTGGATACGCAGCGCCTCATCGATCTGGTTGCCGATGGTGTGCAGCGGCGAAAAGGAGGTCATCGGCTCCTGAAAAATCAGGCCGACACGGTTGCCGCGTATCGAGCGTATTTCGCGGCCGTCCTTCGGCAGTTGCAGCAGATCAACCGGGCCGGCGGCGGTATTTTCCGGATCGGTGAACAGCACGCGGCCGTTGACGCGTGCGGTCTTGGGATGGATGCCCATGATCGTCTGACCGATGACCGATTTTCCGGAACCGGACTCTCCGACCAGTGCGGTTACCTTTCCCGGGAGGATGCGGAGGCTGGCGCCCCTGACGGCATCAATCGTGCCACCCATGAGAGAAAACGAGACCCGCAGGTTTTCGATACGGAGCAAATCTGCGCCTGCGCTCATGCCAAAGGGTTCCTTGCCGTCTCTTTATCGTTGCCTTGTGACAATTTGCTCAGGAGGGCTTAAAAATCACGTTATCGCAGGGTTTGTTGTCTGTCTATGCTTCTGAAACATCGAATTGTTTAGCAAATTCAAAGCCGGCTTCCGAAATACGGCGGCTTGCCCGACAGCTCCTGTTTCGTGATATGTTAACGGGTGCTTTTGAATGAGGATCCATGTCCGACAAGAAATATTACGATGCCCAGCTGCAGGCAGCCCGTCAGTTGCAAAATGACGGCCGATATGCAGAAGCGCATGCGCTTATACAATCTTTGATTGTAGAAAAGGACGGACACCTGATGGGTGAGCCGACGGTGCTTGGCTTGCCGCGCCGGCTGCATGCGGCGCGGCTGCGTCTTGCCAAGGCGGAAGGCGATATGGTGGCGAAAATCGGTTATCAATATACGCTGGTGCCGCCGCCGCAGCTGCTGGCGAAATATGCACGGTTTTCCCCGGAGGAGCTCCGCACGATCGGCCTTAAAGGCAGGGAGAATGTGCCGAGGTTCATTCACCAGATATGGATCGGCGAAAAAGTCCCACCGGTATCCGGCGAAGCCTGGGCTGGTCATGCCGCAAGGCATGGATATCAGTATCGCCTCTGGCGGGAGGCCGATCTCGAGCGCGAAGGCGTGTTTTCGAACGCCGTCTTCAGGACCATGCTGGACCAGGGCGATTATCCCGGCGCGGTGGATGTGGCCCGTTATGTCGTGCTGGAGCGGTATGGCGGCATCTATCTCGATTGCGACTGGTATCCGGCACGCGACGATATGAGCTTCGATGCATTCCTGCCTTTGATGGGGCTGACGGCATTCGATGAAAAAACGCCGCGGGACACGGGGCAGGGCAGCATGCTGCTCGCCAACTCCTTCATTGCTTCCCCGGCCGGCCATCCGGTCTTTCGCAGGATGCTGGAGGCATTTCCCGCTATAATCAAGGAGATGCCACGCGCGCCGGCCTGGTGGTCCACCGGGCCGCTGATCTTCACCGTCATCGCCCGGGCAGGAAGCATCAGTCTCGCGCCGGCGGCATTTGTTGCCGCGTCGCTTGCCGACCGTGCGCCGTTCGGGGACGTGGAAGCGATCCGACGGGAATGCGCCACCGAGGCGAACGGTTTGCTGATCGCCTGGAAATCATGGTGAGATTTCGTCGACAAGCTCTTTCGAGGAACGCCAGCGGGCTGCAGGATGTTCGGCGGTCACCTCGAAAAGCCGCCGCAGAAAGCGCCAGACATTGTCGTCATGCACCAGATGATGGGTGAGGATGCCGGTCGTGCCGCCCTCTTCGGCGGTATGCATGATACGGGTGGCCGTCTCTGCAAAAAGAATATCGTCGTCGCGGCCGCCGCGGCTGCCATGCCAGTCTATCACATCGACATGGGTGTTCAGGCAGGGTGGCGTGGTATCTTTTTCCGGGCCGAACACGGACAAAGCGCGATATCCGAGGTCCGCCAATTTCTTCACGATAGCGGCCTCTATACGGTTCCACGGCGGCACCAGCATCGGCACAAAACGGGCGCCATGCAGGTCGTGCAGTTTCTCCAGCCCGGATTGCAGCTCGTCGAGAACGAGCGAAAGCTCCCGATGGGTGCCGAGTTCCTGTTTTTTCTCGCCGCTGCCGGCGTAGTTCGCGTGTGACCAGCCATGTACGGCCACCTGGGCGATATCCGAGGCATCCAGATGCTGGACGAGCCTGTTCCCGGTCATTTCGGGAATGACCGCGAGGGTGACCGGGACGGAAAGGCCGCGGCAAAGGTCAAGCAGCCTGTCGAGTGCGGGTGTCGGTTCCACGGCATCGTCGTCGCGGAGCCAGAGGTCGGCCTTTATGCCGCGCCGGCCGCATTCATCGAGTGCCGCAACGAGTTTTTCCAGACTCATGATCTTCCCGCCTTTGCTTGCAACAGGATTTGATTCAGCTCTTTTGCGGCGTTTTCCAAAGATCGTTCATTCTTGACGAACGCGCGTGCCGCCCGCGCCAGTTCTTCGCGTTGTCTGTTGTTGCCGAGCAGGGTGTGAATCGCCTCGGCATAGGCGGCTGTATCATTGTCCGGTGTCAGTAATCCTGTGATGCCGGATTTCACCACTTCGGGAACGCCGGCCACCTTTTCGGCGACGACCGGCAGGCCGGCGGCCTGCGCCTCGAGATAGGCCAGACCATAGGCCTCGCCATGGCCGGGCCAGACATAGAGGCAGGCTTCTGCCAGAAGCGTGGCGATCTCTGTTGCGGTCTTTTCCCCGTGCCAGACAAGGCGGTGAGGGGGAAAGGCGCTGAACATGGCTTCCACAGCCGCGCGTTCCGGCCCGTTCCCGATGATGTCCAGCGTCCAGTCGAGATCCTGCGGCAACAAAGCGAGCGCTTCGGAAAGACTGCGATAGCTGTCGAGCTTGTCGCCCGCCCGCATCATGGCGACGGTAATGAGCTTTGCAGGCACCGGCCGTGGCACGTTCTTGAGAAAGGTTTCGGTGTTGATAAAGGGCGGCAACATCGCCCAGCGCAAGTGCGGGGAGGCTCGCACGAGGCCGTCGCGATCCCGCGCGGTGAAGCAGATATTGACGGCTGCGGCGTTTAATGCGGTAAGCAGCCCGTTCTGAACGGCCTGCCAACCCGTCCTGTCGCGCTTGGGCGAATAGGATGCCTCGGCGGTCACATAGGGGATGCCGAAACGGCGGCTCAATGCCGGCCCGAGCAAATCCGGCGCCTTGTAATAGGGATGATAACAGAACCAGAGTTCGGGGACGCCCTGCCGTTGCCAGCGTTGCGTGATCGTCTCGATTTCGCGTTCGGCCGCATCCGCGAGCGAAAGCTGCGCCGGGTCGTCCGGCTCTTTCAAGAAGCTGCGCAGTTCGGAGGCGATGGAGACCTCATGGCCGCCCATTGCCATCGCCTGCATCAGCAGGCGGGCCATCAACCGGTCTCCGGAGGGAACGGAGTGGTTGGGCGATTTGAGCGGCGCATAAAAGGCGATCTTCATGCTGATGGTTGTGCGTTGGCCGCGGCGCCGGCGTCAACCGGAATTTGAAAGGGCCGAGCCTTGACAGCCCGGCCATTCTTGCCCAACTGAAAGGCATCTTTTGCACATGCGCGGAGCGTGACACGCTTTGACTTCCCCAGATATCTTCCGGAACCTGCTTTCCAGCATCGAAAACAAAAGCGCCAGGGCGGGGGTGATCGGTCTCGGTTATGTCGGCCTGCCGTTGGCCATGACGGTAGCGAAGGCCGGTTTCAAGGTCGTCGGTTTCGATATCGATCCCGGTAAAATTACTGCGATCGAGGCGGGCCGCAGCTATATCGAGGCGGTTTCGGACGAGGTGCTGGCGAGTGTGAGGCAGGATGACGGTTTCGTCGCCACCTCCGATTTTGCCCGACTGGCCGAATGTGACGTGATCGCCATCTGCGTGCCGACGCCGCTGACGAAATATCGCGAGCCGGACCTGTCCTATGTCGAAAAGACCTGCCGGGAGATTGCCGCTTATCTGCGAAAGGGGCAGCTCGTGGTGCTGGAATCGACCACCTATCCCGGCACGACCGACGGGGTGGTGAAGACCATTCTGGAAAGCAGCGGACTGGTCTCCGGCACCGATTTCTTCATCGGCTTTTCGCCGGAGCGGGAAGATCCCGGCAATCGCGATTTCGAGACCTCGACCATTCCGAAGGTCGTTGCCGGCGACGGCGAAGCAGCCGGAAAACTGATGGCCGCCTTTTACGGTTCGGTGGTCAAGAAGATCGTACCCGTTTCGACAAACGCCACGGCCGAGGCGGTGAAAATCACCGAAAACGTCTTCCGTGCCGTCAATATCGCGCTCGTCAACGAACTCAAGGTCGTTTACGAGGCCATGGGCATCGACATATGGGAAGTCATCGATGCGGCGAAAACCAAGCCGTTCGGTTTCATGCCGTTTTATCCAGGCCCCGGTCTCGGTGGACATTGCATACCGATCGATCCTTTCTACCTCACCTGGAAATCGCGCGAATATGAATTGCCGACGCGGTTCATCGAACTTGCCGGTGAAATCAACACCGGCATGCCGCGCCATGTCGTCGGGCGGGTTGCCGAAGCGCTCGATATCCATTCCGGCAAGGCGCTCAGCCGTTCGAAGGTGCTGGTCGTCGGCCTTGCCTACAAGAAGAACGTGCCCGACATTCGCGAAAGCCCCTCGCTGAAGCTCATCGAACTTATCCAGGAGAGGGGCGGCGAAGCGGCCTATCATGATCCGCATGTGGCGGAAATTCCGCGAACCCGTGAATATAGCCACCTGATGGGCATGAAATCGGTGCCATGGGACAGGCAGACGGTGGGCGCCTTCGACGCCGTTCTCGTGGCGACCGACCATGACAATGTCGATTATGCCGCTCTCAGCGAATGGGCGCCGTTGATCATCGACACGCGAAACGTTTTTGCGCGGCGGGATATTGCCGCAAGACACATCATCAAGGCCTGATACGGACGGATCATGAGCAGACTGGACAGTTTCATTCGCCGCCTGAGCGCGCAGCGTGATATTCTCAACCATGTCGAGGCCGATCTCGATCTGCCGGATGACGGTGCGCTGATGGAAATCGGGCTCGGAAACGGGCGAACCTTCAATCATCTGCGGGAGCTGTTTCCCGAGCGTCGCATCATCGCCTTTGACAGGGCCATGGGTGCCCATGCCTCCTCCGTTCCGCAGGAGGAGGATCTGGTGATCGGCGAAATCTCGCAGACAGCTCCGGCTTTCATTGGCGCGGAAGCGGCGCTGGTGCATGCCGATATCGGCACGGGTTATCCGGAAAAGGATGCGGTTACACTGACCTGGTTGCCCGATCTTGCCGCCGGCATGCTGGCGAAAGGCGGGATTGCGGTCAGCGGCCTGCCTCTGGACCATCCGATGCTGAAACCGCTGCCGGTGCCGGCAACCGTTCCGACGGACCGTTATTTTCTCTATCGCAAGATTTGACGCTCCACGGCGCGGCTGCCAGGTGGTTATGCCGGCTTACAGATAGCGTTCACTCTCCTTTCTGGAGAGCAGGAAGACTTTCATCTGCGAGTTCCGTCCGCGAATGGCGATCTGTTCGCTTCGCAGATCGGCGGTATCCTGCCCGGCTTGAATAAGGGCCGGTTCGGAAACGACGATGGCGGCGCCGAACTCCTTGGCCTTGGATTCGAGCCTGCTTGCCACGTTCACCGTATCGCCGATTGCCGTCAGGGTTTTTGCAGCGCCATATCCCATTATGCCGACGATGCTGGGGCCGGAATGAATTCCGACGACGACCTCCAGACGGACGGCGAATTGTTTTTCCAGCCCCTCGTTCAGGATTGCGATATCGCGCAAGATGACGGCGGCCGCCTTCATGGCGTTGCGACAGGCATGTTCCGTGTCTTCGCCAAGCCCAAAAAGGGCCATGGCGCCATCGCCGATGAATTTGTCGAGATGGCCTCCCGCCTGTTCGACGGCCTGGCCGACAATGGTGAAATAACGGTTCAGAAGGAAAACGACATCATAAGGCAGCTTCGCCTCGGAAAGCGTGGTGAAGTTGCGCAGATCGCAGAAGAGGATGGCGATTTCCTCTTCCCGGCCAGGGCGGGCCGGTTGCGCATCCGGCGGCAGGTCGCTTTGCTGGGGTGGCGAGACGAGAAGCGCGATGCCGAGGTCGCTCGTGGGGCGCAACTGGCAGCCGAGCCTGACGTCCGAATCGGCATGGATGCGTCGCAAGGTGGTTTGTTCGCTGTCTCCGGGCGGCGGAAGCGGACCTTTGCTGTTCAGAACCTTGACCCGACAGGTTGAGCAGCGTCCTTTGCCGCCGCAAACGGAATAGTGCGGTATGCCCGCAAGCCGGCTGGCTTCCAGAATGCTGAGCCCGGCCGGGACACGGGCCTGCGCACCATGTTCGTAGCGGATTTCGATTGCCGTCAGGCGTTGCCGCCAGCTGCGCACGCCACGCAGAACGAAAACCAGCATCACCGCGCCGGCAAACAATGTCTCCGCCGTGCCGGTGATGAACCGGATCTGCGTCTCCATTTCCCGCTGCAGCGGCAATTCGTCCTTTTGAATCGTATTGTCGACAAGTCCTGGTGGAAGCGCATATTTTTCATCGATCTCCGCCAGCCAGCGGCCTGCATCGCTGAAGCCCAGCAGCGCCAGCAGCGGCAGCATCACTGCGACCGTCATGAACAGTCCGGCAATTCGCGGATACCACTCCCGGTAACGCAGCCAGAAATAAAGGCCGATGCATCCGTGGACCCAGATCACGATTAGGGCGAGGCTCTGCCATGCGCCCTGTATCGGGTTGTTGATCCACAGCCTGCGGATGACCGAATAATAACCGACATCGATGCCGTAAAGCATATGCGACACGCGGATATTGACGGCGTGGCCGATGATCAGAAACGGGATGGACAGGCCGAAGATGACCTGAAGCGCCTCGCGCAACGGCATGCGCAGCGTTCTGCGCAGATAAAGCGAACGCAGAACAAGACAGACATGCACCAGAACCGAACCATAAAAAAGCAGGCTGCTGGCGGGGTTGAGCCAGATCAGGCTGAACCATTTTCGTGCCCGTTCGGCGGTGTCGATGGAGATGAGCGCAAGCGAGTGATTGACGAGATGGGAAAATACGAAAGCAAATATGATGAGGCCGGATAAAATCCGGGTGCGTCTGACATTGGTCTCCGAAAAGAAACGGATCATGCAAATCCCATCATCTGGTCATTTGGTACGGAATCATCATCTGGCGTGATGTCTTAGTGCCTTGCATCTCATGGCAACATCGTGGAGCAACCGATCCGCCACGGTCAATTATACGTGTTCAGCCGCTTGCGCGGCACGGAATTGTCAGATGAGGAAAGCGAGTACCGTCAAACAGTCACGGATTCCGGGGAGATTCCCGCCATCAGAGTTGAATGACCTGGCCGTCCATTGCCGCGAAGGCGCCGTCGAACAGGGCTTTCGCCTGTTTCTCGATACTGTCCAGTTCGTCGTCGCTGCGGCTTGGGGCATGGTGGATGAAGCCGACATTTTTGGCGTCGGCCAGTTTCGCCAGGCGGATGGCCTGTTGCCAGGACGAATGGCCGTAACCGCGATAAAGGCCCATTTCGTCATCGGTGAACATGGCGTCGTAGAGGAAAAGATCGGCATCCTTGATGAGATCGAGCACGGTTTCGTCAATGCTGCCCGGTTCATGTTCGGTATCGGTGATGATGGCGAGCGACTTTCCTTCCCAGTCCAGCCTGTATCCGATGGCATTGCCGGGATGATTGAGCATTCCGGTTCGGATTGAGAGGCCGGGACGCGGGGTAAGCGTATCGCCGGGCATGAAGTCCCGCGTGGCGATCTTGGCGCAGCAAATCTCCAGCGGCACGGGGAACCAGGGCGGGCTCATGAAGTCCTTGAGCATTTCCCGCGTTGTCATGGTGCCGGCGAGATGGCCCGACCAGATGGCGACGTCGTTGCAGCTGTTGTAGAATGGCTTGAAGTAGGGAAATCCGACAATATGGTCGTAGTGGCAGTGGGAAAAGAACAGATCGACGTCGGTAACGCCTTCCGCCCGTAACGCCAGGCCGGCGGGATGAAGCCCAGAACCCGCATCGAACAAAAGAACGTGATCACCGCACCGAACCTCGATGCAGATGGTATTTCCGCCGTATTTTCGGAAGTTTTCACCTGAAACAGGAAGCGTTCCCCGCGCGCCCCAGATCTTTACCCGAAAATTTCTATTACTTTCCCGACTTGCTGTGTCGGAATCGAACGCCATGACACACCCCAATAACAACGGAATCTTGCACGCTTTCCTCCCATGAAGCCCGTTGTCTCTACAGATTCTTATATCCGCCGTTTTATGGCGGATGCCTTTACCCCTTATTCAGTCAGCATTTCATTTATATTGCAATGGTGCGACATTTATTTTTCCAATATCGCCCTTCGGGGTAGCAAGGAATTGCAGGTTACGTTCTGGCGCCTGCGCGCGCTTTGCTGAGTTCGGCTGTCGTCTGGGTCAGGCGTTCGGCGAGGACGCGCATGACCTTGATGGTGATATCGGGGAAATCGGACATGAGCTTGAAGAACTGTTCCTTGCCGATCCGCAGGGCTTCCACATTGGTGGAAGCGCGCACCGTGGCGGTTCTGACGCTGTCGCAGAGGATGGCGATTTCGCCGACGATGGCGTTACCGGTCATTTCCGCCACCTTCAATGTGCCCGATGGAGAATCGACCAGAACATCCACCTTCCCGGTCAGAAGGACATAGGCCGCATCGCCGACATCCCCCTGCCGGAACAATACGTCGCCGGTATGATAGGACACGCGGTCGGATGCGAATGCGAGCAATTTGAGTTTCGACGGTTCCATTTCCGAAAAAAACGGGACCCGTTTCAGCATTTGAATTTCGTCTTTAAACAGCATTGCCTTACCCTATTCTTGTTCCACCTCGGCCACGTTCTTGGACTTATGTTGCGACCATGTCCTTGAATGTACCGTTTTCCTCGGCGAGAGTCTCGTAACTTCCGTCGGCGGTGATCAGGCCCTGATGAACCACGATGACGCGCTGGAACATGCGCGAAAGGGTGGCATTCGACAGAACCCATATGATGGACGGGTTATTGTTGTTCTGTTTCAGGAGTGTGATGACCCGTTCGACAATTTCCTCCTGCTGCCGCGGATCGAGGCCGGGAAGGGGGCGGTTGAAGACGTAATAATCGGACTTGCGGATCAGGGCGCGTGCAAGATTGAGCTTCTGGCGCTGGAGCGGGCCGAGCCGCTTGCCGCCGGCGCCAAGGTTGAAATCCAGGCCGACCGCCAGAACACGTTCGTACACACCCTGTTTGCGCATCACATCCGCCACGATGCGGGTGATGCGCCGCGAGGCATCGGTATAACGATGGCTGACCTTGCCGAAGAGAATATTGTCCAGAAGGCTGGTCGCGCTCATATATTTCGTCGGATCGTAGATCTCGATGACGTTCTTCAGGCTGTCGGGCAGGTTTTCGTGGAACATGTGGCGGACTTCGACGATCCGGTTCATGATTTCCGGCGACAGCAGGCCGAAACGCTGGCGCGGTTCGATATAGAAGAAGCTGAGCCGCAGCATGGCGCGCTTTTCGCTTTCATTGGCCTCATCGAAACTCTTGCCCTGCAGTCGCTGCAGCATCTGCTGATAGACCGGAATGTCATCGGGCGTCATGAATGTCAGCTGCTGGAAGAATGGGTGATCTCCCGGCAGATCGGCAAAGATTTCGACGATGTTTTCGGCGATCGTGTATCCCATCTCGAACAGGGTCTTGACGAGGCCGGTTTGGCGCATCAGGGAGCGGAAATAATCGCTTTCGATGATGGTCCGGATGGTCTGCGAGGAGTCCCGCATGGTGCCGAACAACAGGTTTTCGCCGACCGTCGCCTCGCTATTGTAGCTTTCAAGCTCAAAGGGTGCGATGAGGCCGCTCAGATTTTCCCTCTCCAGTTCGGCGCGCAGGACATGCCGCAATTCCACGATGCGGGCGGCCAGATGCAGGTCGGTCAGAGGGTCGATCGATGAGCGCAGCGCGAATTCCAGAATATCCTGCGACAGTTCCACACTGTCGAGAACGGCCAGGATGGCCTGGATAAGATTTTCCGGCCTGCCGTCGCCGGCCGGGCTGGACGCGTAGTCGATCCATTCGCTGTTGATGTCGATCAGCGGATTGCCCGCCATTTTCGCTTCGCGGATTTCCCACTTGCGGTGCTCCAGGGCCGCGCCCTCATAGTTCCTGTCCGAGAGCGGTGCGTGCTTGAGGCCGTAGAGGAGATTGTCGATCAGGCTGGCGTGGAAGAAATAGCTGTCCGAGGAAACATAGGAGATGCGCCGCCCGGTGAGCGATTCCGGCAATTCCAATATGTCGACGTCGTTGATGCTGATCTTGCCGGAGGTCGGCCAGAGCGTGCGGCCGATCGCATCCGCCAGCGCCTCGCCCCCCGAGCCGCCGACAATCGCGATGACTTCACCCGGTTCGATCTTCAAAGACGCCTGTTCCAGGAGCCTGCTGCCGCTATCATCTTCCAGGGTAAGATTGGCGATGACGATCGGTGCCGTGATGGCGGCAACCGCGCCGGGCGACAGTTTCTGCACCTTCTCATCTATCATATGCGGGGAGTCGAACTGTTCGAAGACCTGCTCGTATTTCACCTGCACGTCCTGACGCGCCTGATCCCAGTCAATCAGTTCCTTCAGCGGTCCGGGCAGTTCCTTGTAGGCGTTGATCACGGCGACCAGCTGCCCGACATCAAGGCTGCCCTTGAGGGTGAGATAACCGCCAAGCGCGTAGAAGAAGAAGGGTGTGAGCTGCGCGAGGAAGTTATTGATGAATTTGACCAGGAACTTCCATTGGTAGAGATCGTAGCGGATCTTGAAGATGTCGCCGAGCCGGTGCGAGGCATCGGCACGCTCATAGTTGGAGGTATCATAGGCATGGATCGTGCCGATGCCGTCGACCATTTCGCCGATGCGTCCGGCAAGCTGGCGGGCGCTCAGTTGCCGCTGGCGGCCGAGTTCGATGAGGCGGCGGCGCATCTTGGGGATGATGCCGACCTGTATGGCCGCCATGAAAGCCGCAATCAGGCCCAGCCAGAAATTCTGCACCAGAATGAAGAAAAGTGCGGACAGCGCCTGACCGCCGAGAAGCGCCGGCTGCACGAAGGCGTCGCCGGTAAAACCGCCGAGCGGCTCGACCTCGTCCTTTACCATGCTGGAGATTTCAGCGCCCTTGACGCGCTTGAAATGCGAAGGCGGGAACCGCAGGATCTTGTCGATCAGCTCAAAGCGGATACGCCGCAGCAGCCGTTCGCCGAGGCGACCCTTGTAGGTATTGATGTAATATTTGAAGAGCCCGTTGATGATGACAAGCGCAAGGAAGGTCAGGCTGAGCCCCATCAGCATCGACATGCGGTTGAGTTCGAGCCCGGGGAACAATGTCACGGTGCCCCAATAGGGAATATCGACCGTGAGATGCATGAAAAGCTGGGTCGCGTTCGCCCCTTCGAAACCATCTCCCTGAATGGGGCCGTTGACAATCTGCTTGGGCAGATCGAAGGCGAGGAAATAGGGGATCATCGACAGGGCCACGATCAGCAGAATGAAAAGCTGCTGTCGCTTGGTGTGCGACCAGATGTAACGCGTAAGGCTTTGTTCCATATAAAACTTCTATGACTTGTCGGGCGAGGCCCGGCGTGTTGGTTTGCGCGGTGTCGAGACGATCCGGTGGCCGGGTGGCGCAACCTCCTCCTGCAAATAGGTATGGGACTCGCTATTTATCAGTATATTCAAGCGGTTTCGAGCAAAATAGCGGTCCTGCCGAGACTTGGCCACCGACCCGGCCGATTGTCTTTGCAAAGCGCGCGCCGCAACCGATATAAATGCGACTCTATTTTTAGAATTCTCTAATGTTGCTGTTTTTATTGTAGAACAGGCGTTAAGACACTTCGATACAATGATCCCGTAATGGTTGAGCCAGACACTGGCGCAATGATGGCAAAGTCGATGGCTATAGATATTTCAGAGCGTGCAGGCAGCGATCCGGTCCCTGATGCAGTGTCGCTTTCCGGCGTCGCATCGACCGGGGCCATTGCGCATCCGGTGTCTTTTGAAGGGCTTACGGGCATTTTTCATCCGGCGCGCAAAGATGTAGGGCAGGATCATGCCGTGCTTTTCGTGAGCCCATGGGGGATGGAGGAGCTGTGCAGCCGCAAGTTTCAACGGGTTCTGGCGGAACGGCTGGCTGCCTCCGGTGTCGCAAGCCTGAGGTTCGACTATACCGGCGCAGGCGACGCGCTCGATCCGGATGACGCAGGCCGTGCGGCGGACTGGATTTCCGACACGCGAATGGCGCTCGATCGCCTCAAGCGCCTTTCCGGCTGTCGCGGCGTCACCGTCATCGCGCAGGGTCTTGGCTGCCCGATCGCCGCGCAGGCGCTTGCCGGGACTGCGGCGGTCGGTTCCATGGCGTTTCTCGCGCCCGTCGTCTCCGGTCGCGCCTATCTGCGTGAATTGGCGATGTGGTCGTCCATGATCGACGATGGCCTTGGTCTGCTGCCGGGGCAACGCCTGACGGAGGCCGGGGCGATTGCCGGCATGGTCATGCCGGAGGGTGTCGCGGAGGCGGTCAAAAAGGTCAATCTTTCCAATCTGACTGAGGTTCCGGCTCCGGCCATTCTGGTTCTGTCGCGGCCGGGCCGCGTGACCGATGCCGATTTCGCCAAACATCTTGCGGCGATCGGCGGCGAGGTGGAGGCGGTGGAGTTTGCGGGTTATGACGATCTCGTCTCCAGCCCGACACTCTCGAAAATATCCGGCGATGTGGTGACCCAGCTGGTGAATTGGGTTCTGGCGCAGAGCCGCGCCGGAAGCCTGGAGATTCCTGGGGAGGATGACGTTCTCAATGCGCCGCAGCGCGGTCGCGGTTTTGTCGAGCAGCCGGTGCAATTTGGCGAAGGCGGCCGGCTTTTCGGCGTGTTTTGCGCGCCGGACGGCGGCCGGGTGGTTTCATCGGTTCTTCTGCTTGGCGCGGCCTATGACCGGCACGCGGGCTGGGGCAGGCTTTCCGTTCAGACCGCGCGCGCGCTTGCGCGAGATGGGGTTGCGTCTCTCCGCTTCGATGCCGCCAATATTGCCGACAGCCCGCCGGTTGATAATGTGCCCGACCAGGTTCTTTATGATGCGGCGCAGAATGAGGACATGGCCGCTGCCCTCGATTTTCTCGGCAAGCGCGGTACAGGTCCTTTTATCGCGGCGGGCCGGTGCAGCGGCGCCTACCTAGCTTTTAACAGCGCGCTTGCCGATGACAGGATCGGCGCCGTGGTTGCTGTCAATCCGGTTGTCTTTCATTGGCGAAAAGGTCGCTCTGTTGACGAGGCCCTGCACAAGCGGCCGCGTTCCTTTGGCGAATACAGCCAGCGCTTTCGCCAAGGCGCGACATTCAGGCGCCTCATCAGCGGTGATGTCGATGTGGCAAGTGCCGGATTGAACATTGTCAAGGCAACGATAAAGAGGCTTTCGACAAAAACGGCAAGGCTGTTCCGCTGGAGTAGCGAGGAAGGACGTGCCGTCTATGATGCTTTCGACAGATTGAAGACGAAAAATACCGCCATTCGTCTGCTCTATAGTGATCATGACGATGGCCTGGAGCATTTCCGATATTATTTCGATGCCGATGGCAAAGGCCTCTCAGCCTATCAGAATGTCTCGCTGACCATTATTCCCGATGCCGATCACAATCTTTCAACGCCGGAAGCGAGGAAGATTTACATCGAGGCGGTGAAGCGGCAGGCTCTAGAAGGAAAACCGCCGGCTGGAACCCAGTGACACGACCTCTCCGGAAGGCGGCGTCTCGGTCGTCGCCGTGTCGGGCAGCAGGCTGATTTTCCTGGTTTCGCCCGGGCCGAGGTGGAACCAGTTCTCCGATGCGCGGTAACCTTCCGCCGTGACATGGACGGATTGCGCCAGCCGGTCCGTGCCGATCTCAAGCGACCAATTGCCGTTGGTTTCGCTGATCTCCGCCTGCAGGTTTGCGGCATGCAGCGCCTTTTTCCGGCCGAGAGGGAAATGGAAGGCGTCGGCAATGACATGTCCATTCGTCACGTCGCGAAGCCGGGCGACAGTGACATCATGGGAGGGCGGGCCGAAGCGATAGGCATAGGTCGTATCGAAAAAGGCGCCGAACAAATCGGTTGCGGCAATCGTCTGACTCTGCCGCGGCGAAAGCGTCAGAGGCCTTTTGGTATGGACGACAGGTTGCATGCCATCGCGTAGGCAGGTCAGTTCCAGCATGGCGTCGAAGCCGTCACCGGTTTCGTTGATAAGATGAATGTCCAGCCCATTGGTGCCTTCATCGGAAAGACTGACCTGAATGGGGCGGAACGCTCGCTTCAAGGCATGCCAGACGGATTTGGGCCTGCCGGTGGCATCGATGATACCCCAGCCCGCGCCGGGAACGAGATCCTGCAGCGTCCAGACCAGCGCGCCCCGGCAGGAAGAGCCGCCGCGCCGCCATTCGGCGAAGGTCGCCTCCATAACCTCGGCTGTCGCAGCCCGGGACATGTCGAGATAAAGGCTGCCGTGTTCCCGTCGCAGCACGTCCGGCTCGACATCGTAAAGCAGCTTCAGATAGTGATCGCGGACATCCTCGAAGTCCCAGGAGGCGCCGCGGTCGCGTGGCGTGCGGGCTTTCCAGCGCGGATCGTGCACGGCCATGCCGGGAAGATATCTGTCCAGCGTTTCCTGCTCGGGGATATTGGCGAAGGCGAGGCACTCGGCGGCAAAGCGTATATCGGCGCGACGTGCATCCTCCAGCGGGCGGCAATAGGCGCCGACACCGTAATAATGGCCGACGCCGGCATTGGGAAAAAACGGCAGCGCGCCGCCGGAGGGAGAATTGGCGACATAGGCCGCATCCGGCCTTTTCCCGGCGACCAGTTCCGGCAAGATCTCTTCGGTCAGCGCGCCTTTCCATATCTGTTCCGGCAGGCCGAGCATCGCGCCCTGCTGGTACATTTCGCTGCCGCCGCAGAAAACGGCAAGCGACGGAGAAAGCGCCGTCGCCTCAAGGAATTGCGAGATTTCCGCAACGATATGCTGGCGAAGGGCATCATCCTTTGCCGGATAATCGAAATTGGCGAGCATGGCGTCCTGCCACACCATGATGCCAAGCTCATCGCAAAGCGCGAGGAATGCCGGCGTTTCATAGGTCATGGTGCCGCCGATACGGATCATGTTCATGCCGGCTTCGGCGGCTTTTCGCAGCCACGGTTCATAATCCCGCCTTGCGCCGGGCAGACGCACAATATCGGCCGTCGTCCAGACCGCGCCGCGGCAGAAGACGGGCTGGCCGTTCACTTTGAGCCCGAAACCACGGCCGTCTTCGCCGTGATCGATCTCGATCCGCCTGAAGCCGGTGCGCCCGAGCCGATGCTGCTTGCCGTCCAGCTCCAGAATGATCTCGTGCAGGGCGGGTCTGCCATGCGTGTGCGGCCACCATGTCTCCACGTCGGGTATGCGGAGTTCTCCGGAAAGTTTGCCACTTTCATCCATGGCAAGATCGGCGCCGTAACCGGCGCAGTGCAGCCGTGCCGATGTGACGGTCCGGCTGGTTTCAAGGGTGATGCTCACTGTTCCGGTTCCGGCGTCGTCCAGTGAAGAACGGACCGTGCAGAGAACACCATCCTGCCTTATCAGGCTGATCGGCCGCCATGGACCGGCGGCATGGATTTCGGGGGACCAGCCGGGCATGTAGCCGAGCGCGGTGGTGCGGATCAGCCGCAGCCCCTGTGTATTCATCATCTGCGGCCGCCAGCGGGCGCGCGGGCCGGTTTTTTCGAGCCGCGGCGCGAGGGCGCGCAGGCAGATTGCCAGCTCGTCCGCCCCTGTCAGCCTGACCGGCACCTCAAGCCTTTCGAACATGTTTTGGCTGGCGGCGATCAGTTCGCCGTTGAAGAAGATTTCGGCAATGGTGGAAAGACCGTCAAAACGCAGGGTGGCGCGTTCACGCGCATCGGAAATCATCGTCAGCCGATACCAGGCATCCCTGTCGTTGAGCGCGACGGGGGCAAGGCGATCGAATTTTCCGGCGGCTTCCAGGGCCTGCGCCACGGTGCCGGGAACGGAGACGTGCAGAGTTTCCAGTGTCGAGGGAATGTCAGACGGGGTCTCGCAGGCATTCGCCGGCGTAAGTGTCAGCGTCCAGCCTTCACTCAGCAGTTCCTCGCTGTCGTCCTGAATATAGCTCCTCACGCTGCCTCGCTGGCATTTGACAGTTTCGCCGCAAGGCTTTCCATCAAGCCGTCCCATGCATCGGCAGCCGGATCGAGTACCGAGACCAGCGCATCGAATTTGCGGCGCGTGACAGCGCGGGCAAGCTGGAACTGCACGGTCTTGGCGACTTCGGAGATGCGCAGCGCATGATCGCGCGCGTCAGACAGGTCGTCGCCCTCCAGCCATTCGAAGTGGCTTGCCGCCAGTTCGAAATTGGCGCCAAGCTGGCGCAGGGTGTTGAAGGCGTATTTGTGGAAAAAGCCGAAGGGTCTTTCGGCGATCTTTTCCACCTGCGCCGGAAACACGGCGGCAAAAGCCCGGACCGGATTGGCGGAGGGGCGGCGCGAGAAATGGAACTTCAGCAACCGTTCGGCCGTCTTGCGAATATCTGCCGGCGCGGGATTGCTGTCTGCAAATTTCGCAAATTCCGTATAGGGCAGGAAGGGCGGGCCGGTTTCCGCCAGATGGTGCTGGAACAATCCGTCGAAATCTTCGCCTGCCAGATGGAAAAAACCGGCATTGTGGAAATAGTCGACTTCCCGCCTCGCCAGATCGAGCCGGTTAATGGCGATGGTGGTCTTGCCGTGTTCCTTCCGGTAGCCCACCCCATGGGTGTCCGGCATATAGAAGCTGTCCATTTCGATCAGGCAGATGCGGCCGCGCTCGAGCTGTGCCTCGATGTGGTTCTCCACCCTGTCGAAGATCGCAAGTTCGGTGGCGCGAACGCCATAAAGCGCCTCGAGGTCTTCCAGCGGCACCTTGAAAAAGGTGAACTGGTCGCCCTCGAAATCCTGCGTGAGCGTGAAACCGAACATGGCTTCCGGCGGCAGGCCTTTCGAGGCCAGTACCTCGATCCACAAGTCGATGTAGCAATTGGTTTCCGGCCACATTCTTTCGGAGGAATGGAGCGGATGCTGCGTGTAGTTTCGAGGATCGAGACCGGAAAAAATCTGCCGCATGGATGGTCAGCCCCAGAGCGTTTCCACGACCTTTGCAGGCCATTTCTTCACGTCGAGACCGTGATGCGCAAACAGTGCGAGTGCGATGCGCTCAAGGCCGAAACCGACGCAGGCGGTGTGGGCGACATCGCCATTCGCAAGATTGAGGCCCCATTTCTGGCCAAAGGCATCCTGGTGGTAATTGAAGCTCATGCAGGCCGTCGGGCTGGTCGTCGACGTGACCGGGATCAAGAGCTCGAATTTAAGGTTCTGGTCGCGCTGGTTGTTGGCGAGCATCTTGCCGGCACGCCCGAAGAAGGGATCGTTGGCGACATCGATGGTGACGTCGAGCCCGACCGCCTTCATCATGTCGACGCCGCGATCCATCCAGCTCTGGCGGAAATCGGTGACGTCGGCCTCCGTGCCCATGCGTACATACTCGCGCATGCGGAAAAGCTGCTGGCGGGCGGGATCCTTGGAGGGTTCATGGCGGAAACAATAGGACTGGATGTCATAGAGACCGCCGCCGGCAGGCAATGCGCCGCGCTTGGCGATCGTCGGATAAAGCGGATAACAGGCCGCCGGCGTCAGCACGATGTCGGTGGCCTTCTGGTCCTTGGTCCAGTCGCCGCCCTCATCCATGGTTTTCAGCAGGCTGACATGGTCGAGTTCGCAGCCGCAGAAGGAATGGACCGTGCCGGCAAGCTGCGGGAAGCTCTTCATGTAACCGCTTTTTTCGAAATAGGCGCGGTTGATGCCGGGCGGAAAACGGATCGCTTCGGCGCCGTCGGCGCCACCGGTGCGGTCGATCAGCCGCTCGAAGGCGGCAATAACGTCCTCGAACTGGCCGCTGCGTCCATAAAGACCGTCCACACCGGTTTCAATCAGCAGGCCTTCTTCGAACAGTCGATCGAGGAACGATGTTTGCATGTCCATGGTCTTATCCCAAGAGGCTGGTATCCTGCTTGTGAACCAGCAGGAGATTGGCGGAATTGCCGAGAATGCGGTCGTTGGAAATCATCAGCCGGGCGGAATGCGCGTCGCGAAGGTGACGGCCAAGGCTGTAGGGCGTGCCGTTCTTGTAGCCCATGATGCCGCAGACCAGCATGGCGTGGTCGATGATTTCCAGAATGGTTTCCGAAGAACAGATCTTCACATTGTTCATGGCGACCGCGAAGGCCATGGACATCAGCTTTTCCGGGTCGACCTTGGTGTCCTCATAGGCCTTGATGCCAGCAATGATGTTGGATTTGACGACCTGCAGCTTGGTGGACACCTCGGCAAGGCGGATGGCGCCGGGAGGAGCGGTGCCGGGTGACTTGCGTGCCGCGGCCCTGACGAAGGACTGTGCGCGCAGCACGGCATCCGAGGCGATGCCATACCAGACGGCGCTCCACAGGAGATGCGAGCTTGCAAGCATGGATTGCGCGGCGATTTCCGCGAAAGGCTTCGGGAATATCTGTGTCGCCGGCGCCTCGCCCCGGAACAGAAACCCATCCGAACAGGTGCCGCGCATGCCGAGCGTGTCCCAGACATGGGTTTTTTCGAGAATGTACTGATCTTTCAGAAAGACGGTCATCACCTGGTCGGCGGGCGCGGCATCCTTGTGGGCGCGCGAGGTGATGAGGATGGCGTCGGCATTGCTGCCATAGGAAATGACGGTCGCATCCTTTTCCAGCCGGCAGCTATCGCCTTCGACCTCGATCGCGCAGATGGAGTTGCGCAGATTGCCGCCGATGCCGCCTTCGGTGGTGGCCGAGCCGAGCAGAAGCTGCTCACCGGCGACGCGCCGCATGAAACCCGCATGCCAGGTGCTGTCGACGCCGTGTTCCACCAGGCTGGACAGTTTGATGTGATGCATGGCGAAAATCATCGCGGTTGCCGAGCAGGCCTGACCGAGACGGGCGCAGATATCGGCGATTTGCTGCAGGGATGCGCCTTCGCCGCCGAGGGAGGAGGGGATCTGGATGCCCAGCAGGCGTTCCTGTTTCAAGGCCGTGACGGCCTCTTCCGGGAAACGGCCGGTGACGTCCACCTCGTCCGCATGTCCGGCGGCAATGGTCGCGACACGGCCCGCGCGCGCGGACAGAGTTTCATCCTGCGGCGCTACGGTCACGTTCATCAGGCTGCCTCTTTACCATCCAGAATGAGCTTAACGGTGTCTTCAATGGCCTTGATGCTGGCGAAGGACTTGCGGTTCAGCAGATTATCGGGAAATTCGATATCGAAAGCTTCTTCAATACCCAGCATCAATTGCACCGACGCAAAGGAAGAAAGTCCGGCCGCGTAAAGATCGGCTTCATCAGCAATCGTATCGACGGGGGTGGGAAGCTGGCCGAATTTGGCCAGTATTTCACGAATAGTCGCATTCATTCCGACGTATCTCCAATGAAATCAACATTAGGAAGGTTTGTGCTTATCGTTATGCCGCAAACGATAATATTCACCTAAACCGTTAGGTTAATTACAACTAACGGCAGCATGCGCCATTCCCGCACCTTTGCCAAGCGTTGATGAGCGGCCTTGACAAAAGCCGGGCGGTGTCTTTTCCTATGGCCATTCACCAGGGGTGTCCCGTCAAGGGGCTGAGATTCTGCTTTCATGCGCAGTGACCCGTTGAACCTGATCCAGTTCATACTGGCGTAGGGACGGTGCAAAGATCGAGGGTCGGCTGGCGTCAGGACGTCCGTGTCGGCACTTCGGTATTTTCCATCATTCCGGCTCGAACTGGGTCTCCACTGTCAAACTTTGGAGCCTCAAGATGAATATCGTTGCCAAGACTATCCCGCTGTCGGTTACCACCGGACCGCATGCCGCCTCCACGAAAATCCATAAACCGGGAATCCTTCATCCACATATTCGCGTGCCGATGCGCGAGATCGCCGTTCATCCGACCGCGGGCGAACCGCCGGTCACGGTCTATGATTCCTCCGGTGCCTATACCGATCCCGCCCATCCCGTCCTGATCGAAAAGGGCCTGCCGCGCCTGCGTCACGACTGGGTCGTGGCGCGCGGCGATGTCGAGGCTTATGAGGGCCGGCACGTCAAGCCGGAAGATAACGGCTTTGCCACGGGCGAGCGCCTGACGCCGGAATTTGCCGTGCGCCACCAGCCGCTGAAAGCGACGGCGGGCAGGGCGGTGACGCAGCTTGCCTATGCGCGGGCCGGTATCATCACTCCGGAAATGGAATTCATTGCCATCCGCGAAAATCTCGGGCGTGAGGCAGCCAAGGAAAAGCTTGTGCGTGATGGCGAGAGTTTCGGCGCGCATATCCCTGATTATGTCACGGCGGAATTCGTGCGCCAGGAAGTGGCAGCCGGCCGCGCCATCATCCCCGCCAATATCAATCACCCGGAACTTGAGCCGATGATCATCGGCCGCAATTTTCTGGTCAAGATCAATGCCAATATCGGCAATTCCGCCGTCACCTCCTCCATGGCGGAAGAGGTGGAGAAGATGGTCTGGGCGATCCGTTGGGGTGCGGATACCGTCATGGACCTGTCGACCGGCCGCAACATCCACAATATCCGCGAATGGATCATCCGCAATTCGCCGGTGCCGATCGGCACGGTGCCGCTTTACCAGGCGCTGGAGAAGGTCAACGGCATTGCCGAGGACCTCAACTGGGACGTGTTCCGTGACACGCTGATCGAACAGGCGGAACAGGGTGTGGATTATTTCACCATCCATGCCGGTGTGCGGCTGCATTACATTCCGCTCACCGTCAACCGCGTCACCGGCATCGTCTCGCGCGGCGGGTCGATCATGGCCAAGTGGTGTCTGCATCACCACAAGGAAAGTTTCCTCTACGAGCATTTCGACGAGATTTGCGACATCTGCCGCGCTTACGACGTCTCCTTCTCGCTGGGCGATGGCCTGCGTCCCGGCTCGATCGCCGACGCCAATGACGCGGCGCAGTTTGCGGAGCTCGAAACGCTGGGCGAGCTGACGCAGATCGCCTGGGCGAAGGATTGCCAGGTGATGATCGAAGGCCCCGGCCATGTGCCGATGCATAAGATCAAGGAGAACATGGACAAGCAGCTGAAGACCTGCGGCGAAGCGCCCTTTTATACGCTTGGACCGCTGACCACCGATATCGCGCCGGGTTACGACCACATCACGTCGGGCATCGGCGCGGCGATGATCGGCTGGTTCGGCACGGCGATGCTCTGCTACGTTACGCCCAAGGAGCATCTCGGCCTGCCGGACCGTAACGACGTGAAGGTCGGCGTCATCACCTACAAGATCGCCGCCCATGCCGCCGATCTTGCCAAGGGCCATCCGGCAGCACAGGTGCGCGACGATGCGCTGTCGCGCGCAAGGTTCGAGTTCCGCTGGGAAGATCAGTTCAACCTGTCGCTCGACCCGGACACGGCGCGATCCTTCCATGACGAAACGCTGCCGAAAGAGGCGCACAAGGTCGCGCATTTCTGCTCCATGTGCGGGCCGAAATTCTGCTCGATGCGGATTTCCCACGATATCCGCGCCGAGGCGCAGAAGGAGGGGCTGGAGGCCATGGCCGCGCGCTTCAAGGAGGGTGGTGAGCTTTACATGCCACTGCCGACACCTGCGAATGCGGAATGACATGCGCGTTCTTGTCAGGGGAACGGGGGTCGCCGGTCTGACGGCGGCCTTCGAGCTGGCGCGAAGTGGCGTTACGGTCGAGATGTCGGAGCGCAACGCCGAACCATCGCGCGGTGCGTCCTTTTATGCGGGTGGCATGCTGGCGCCATGGTGTGAGCGTGAAAGCGCCGAAGACGCCGTTCTGGCGCTCGGCCAGGTGGCGCTCGACTGGTGGGAGGAAGCAACCCCCGGCCTTGTCGTGCGCAACGGTACGCTGGTCGTCGCGCCGGCCCGTGACAAAGCCGAGCTGTTGCGTTTCGCATCGCGGACCTGCGGCTATCGCTGGGTGGACGAGGGCGAAATCGCCGCGCTTGAGCCCGATCTTGCCGGGCGGTTCCGGTCCGGGCTCTATTTCCCGGGCGAAGGGCATCTCGATCCGCGCCTTGCGCTGCAATCGCTGCATCAACGGCTTTGCGCCATGGGTGTACGGTTTCACCTGGGGGTTTTGGTGGACGAACGGCGGTTCGACCGGGTGGTGGATTGCACCGGGCCTGCGGCGGTGGGGACGCTTTCCAGCCTTCGTGGCGTGCGTGGAGAGATGCTTTATCTCGCCACGCGGGAGGTTTCTCTCTCCCGTCCCGTCCGGCTGCTGCATCCGCGCATTCCGCTTTACATCGTGCCGCGCGAGCCCGGTCGTTTCATGGTGGGCGCAACGATGATCGAGACGGAGGATACGGGTGCCATTTCCGCCCGCTCGATGATGGAATTCCTGAATGCCGCCTATGCCGTTCATCCGGCTTTCGCGGAAGCGGAGATCATCGAGACCGGGACAGGCGTGCGTCCCGCCTATCCCGACAATCTACCGAAAGTCACCGAGGATGGCCGGACCATCTTCATCAACGGCGCGCACAGGCACGGCTTTCTGCTCTCGCCGGCCATGGCGGGGCAGGCGGTCCGGATCGTCCGCCAAACGCTTTCTTACAAGGAACAGGATCATGAAACTTCTGGTGAATGGCGATGAGCTTGATCTTGCCGCCGAAACATTGGCCGGCCTGCTCGCCAGCCTGGATTATGAAGGCGAATGGCTGGCGACGGCGGTCAATGGCGATCTGGTGCATTCGCAGGAGCGCGCCGGTTACGTGCTGAAGGCTTTCGACCGCGTCGAAATCCTCTCGCCGATGCAGGGAGGTTGAGGCCATGCTGACGCTTTATGGCCGCGAGGTCTCGTCCCGTCTTCTGCTCGGCACGGCGCGTTATCCGTCCCCCGCGCTCCTTGCCGATGCGGTGCGGGCCAGCAACACGGATATTCTGACGATTTCGCTGCGCCGGGAAATGGCAGGGGCTAAGAAGGGCGGTCAGTTTTTCGAGCTGATCCGCGAGCTGGATCGGCAAATCCTGCCCAATACGGCCGGGTGTCATACCGTCAAGGAGGCGGTGCTGACGGCGAAGATGGCGCGGGAAGTGTTCCGCACCAACTGGATCAAGCTGGAGGTCATCGGTCATCACGATACGTTGCAGCCTGATGTCTTTGCCCTTGTCGAGGCGGCGAGAATCCTCTGCGACGAGGGTTTCGAGGTCTTTCCCTATACGACCGACGATCTTGTCGTGGCCGAAAAGCTGCTGGAGGCGGGCTGCAAAGTGCTGATGCCGTGGTGCGCGCCGATCGGCAGCGCCATGGGGCCGCTCAATCCGACGGCGCTGAAATCGATGCGGGCGCGATTTGCGGATGTACCGCTGATCGTCGATGCCGGTATCGGCCGGCCCTCCCACGCGGTGACGGTAATGGAACTCGGCTACGATGCCGTCCTGCTCAACACGGCGGTTGCCGGAGCCCGTGATCCGGTCGGCATGGCGCAGGCTTTCGCTCACGCCATCGAGGCCGGTCATCGGGCTTTTCTGTCCGGGCCGCTGGAGCCGCGGGACATGGCCGTTCCCTCGACACCCGTGATCGGGACGGCAGTTTTCTCCTGATCGCGGCCTTCCGCCAGCGTCGGGTACATCACCTTTTTGCGTTGACAGTGCCCCGCGGCGGCGGGATACCGGGAGAAAAGGGGAACGGCATGGCGACAGGCAACAATCTTCTCACCGATATCGATGGCGTTTCGGTCGGCAATGTCACCGATCTCTCTCTCGGTTCCGGCGTCACGGCGATTGTTTTTGAGAAACCAGCCATTGCTTCCGGTTCTGTCCTCGGCGGTGCGCCGGGCGGGCGCGATACCGGCCTGCTGGATCCGGCGATGACGGTTGAAACCGTAGATGCCTTTGTGCTGTCCGGCGGTTCGGCCTTCGGGCTGGATGCGGCGGGTGGCGTTCAGGCCGGTTTGCGCGAGATCGGGCGTGGCCTGCAGGTGGGCTCCACCCGTGTACCGATCGTGCCGCAGGCGATCCTGATGGATCTGCTGAATGGCGGCGACAAGAATTGGGGGCTGCATTCGCCTTATCGGGAGATGGGCTATGCGGCGTTCAAGGCGGCAAGCCGTGGGTCTTTCGAGCTCGGAACGGTGGGTGCGGGAACCGGCGCGACGACGGCCACCTTCAAGGGCGGCCTCGGTTCGGCGAGCGCCGTCAGTTCCGGCGGCTACCAGCTGGCGGCCATTGTCGCTGTCAATGCGCTCGGTTCCGCGACGCTTGGAACGAGCTGCCATTTCTGGTCCGCACCTTTTGAGGTTGACGGCGAATTCGGTGATTGCGGCTTTCCGGATCATTTCGACACGGGTCACACCGCCCTGCGTCTCAAGGGGGTCAATCTCACGGCGACGACCATCGGCGCGGTGGTCACGGATGCCGTGCTGACGAAGGCGCAGACGCACCGCCTTTCCATCATGGCGCATGACGGGCTCGCCCGCGCTGTGCTGCCCGCCCATCTGCCGAGCGACGGTGACACCATGTTCGCGGCTGCGACCGGTGAAAAACCGCTTGAGGGCGGCATTCATTTTGCCGAACTCTGCCATCTTGCGACAATGGTGATGGCGCGGGCGGTGGCGCGCGGGATCTATGAGGCGACGGCGTTGCCGGTGGATGGCGGGCAGAGGGCCTATCGCGATATTCATGGCCGGGGTGTTTGAAGCATGAGCGAGAAACGCCCGGCGCTGAAGCCCGTTCTTCGCATCGATTTTCCGCCCGGAGAGCGTCTGGGCCATGGCAAGATCGAGTTGATGGAGCTGATTGTCGAAACCGGTTCGATTTCGGCTGCCGGGCGCAGGATGGATATGTCCTATCGCCGCGCATGGCTGCTGGTGGATGCGCTGAACCACATGTTCAGACAGCCGGTGATCGAATCGCAGCGCGGCGGCAAGCAGGGCGGCGGCGCGGCATTGACCGCCTTCGGCGCCGAATTGCTGACGCGCTATCGCGGCATGGAAAAGCGGATGAACGAGGCCCTGCGTCAGGATATGGACTGGCTGGAAGCCAATCGTAATCCTGCCGATGCCGTCAATACGGATCGAGAGCCGCCGACTTTATGATTGCGTGCACCGGTTTTCCGGGCACCAGTTGCAAGCGTTGGCGCGAGAGGTCGGTGATACGCGACTGGATGATATCGCCGCCGCAATCCACCTGAACCGTCACCATGCCGTCCCCGCTACCCGACATATCTGCGACATGGCCTTCTAGAATGTTGAGTGCGCTAAGCCCTTCGGGTTTCACCAAAGCCAGCATGACATCGCGTGCCGGTATCAGCACCCGTGCGGAACTGCCCGGCTCGCCCTTCTTTGCGGGAACCTGCAGCAGCGCCGTGTTGAGCCTGACGGCGGCAAGCCCATGCCGTTCGTCGAAGCTTTCGATGCGCCCGGACAGGATGCTGCCCGCCTCCCGCCGCTCGAGATGGGTACTGAAATCCGGTCTAGCCAGCACTTCGGCTGCTGGTCCCTCGCCTTCGACCTTGCCGTCCTTCATCACCACGATGCGGTCGGCAAGACGGGCGACCTCCTGGATGGAATGGCTGACATAAACGATCGGGATTCTGGTCTCGTCGCGCAGCCGCTCGAGATAGGGAATGATCTCGGCCTTCCGCTGTTCGTCCAGCGAGGCGAGCGGCTCGTCCATCAGCAGCAGCCTGGGGGAAGAGAGCAACGCGCGGCCGATGGCGACACGCTGTTTTTCGCCGCCAGAGAGCTTGTTCGGACGGCGCTGCAGGAGATGGCCGATGCCGAGCATATCGACGATACGGTCTTCATGAGCGCCCGTCGTTTTGTCCGCGGCGAACCATCTGCCGTAATGCAGGTTTTGCGCCACGCTGAGATGGGGGAAAAGCCGCGCCTCCTGAAAGACATAGCCGAAGCGGCGTTTATGCGCCGGCAGAAACAGCCGCTTTTCACTATCGGCCAAGATCTGGCCATTCAGAATGACCTGTCCCCTGTCCGGACGCAGCAGGCCGGCAATGATGCGGATCATCGAGGTCTTGCCGGAGCCGGAGCGTCCGAACAGTGCGGTCACGCCGCCTTCGGAGGTAAATGATGCGTCGAGTTCGAAGGAGTCGAAGCGATGATGGCTGGAAACCGAAAGCGTCATTCCATGCTCACCCGTTTGCCGATGATGCGGGCCAGAAACTCCGAGACGAGCAGTGCCAACATGGAAATCACGATGGAAACGATGGTGAGCCGCAAAGCGCCGGCATCGCCACCTGGAACCTGCGTGAAAGTGTAGATGGCGGCGGACAGCGTTTGGGTCTCGCCGGGAATGTTCGACACGAAGGTAATGGTCGCGCCGAATTCGCCCATGGCCTTGGCGAAAGCGAGGATCATGCCGGCGATGATGCCGGGCAGTATCAAGGGAAGCGTGACGGTGAGGAACACCCAGAGCGGGCTTGCCCCCAATGTCCCCGCCGCTTCTTCCAATTTGCGGTCCACCGCCTCGATGGAGAGGCGGATGGAACGCACCATCAACGGAAAGGCCATGACGGCGCAGGCGAGCGCCGCCCCCGTCCAGCGAAAGGAAAAGACGATGCCGAACCAGCTATCGAGAAATTGCCCGATCGCGCCCCTGCGGCCGAAGAGGACCAGCAGCAGGAAACCGGTAACGACGGGCGGCAGAATGAGCGGCAGGTGGACGATGCCGTTAAGCAGCGACTTGCCCCAGAAACGGCCACGCGCCAGCGCCACGGCCACCGCTATGCCGAAGGGCAGGCTGGCAAGCATGGCGATGGAGGACACCCACAGGCTGAGCCTGATCGCCGTCCATTCTTCAGGGCTGAGTGTCCACCAATGCAATGCCATATCCTGCAATTGTCAGCTTTCCTGGCCCGCCGGGAAGCGGGCCTGAGCGAAGCTTATTTCAAAACGGTAAAGCCTTGCTTTTCGAAGAAGGGCGTCGCCTTTTCGGACTTCAGGAAATCCAGATAGGCTTTCGCCGCCGGAGATTTTGCTTCCGAGAGAATAGCGACGGGATAGATGATTGCCGGATGGCTGTCTTCCGGGAAGGTGCCGACGATTTTCACGCCGGGATCGGCCGCCGCATCGGTCTGGTAGACGATGCCATAGGGCGCTTCGCCACGCGAGACGAGCAGCAGGGCGGCACGCACGCTTTCCGCGCCGGCGACCTTCTGTTCCACCGAGGACCAGACACCGAGTTTTTCCAGAGCAGCCTTGCCATATTTGCCCGCCGGAACGGAATCGACTGCGCCCATGGCGAGGCGGCCGTCGCCCACCAGAGCGGCAAGATCGAAGCCCTGCTTGATCTCTACCGGCTTGGCCTTGTCGGCAGGCGCCACGAGGACAATGCGGTTGCCGAGAAGATTGGAGCGGCTGTCAGCGTTGATCAGCTTCTTTTCGGCGACATAGTCCATCCAGGCAAGGTCGGCGGAGATGAAGATATCCGCCGGTGCGCCCTGCTCGATCTGCTTGGCGAGCGCGGAGCTTGCGGCATAAGAAACGGTCGCTTCGTTGCCGCTGTCCTTTGCCCATTCGGCGTTGATGGCGTCAAGCGCGTTTTTCATGCTGGCGGCGGCGAAGACAGTGACCTTTTCGGCGGCATGGGTCGGAACCGCTGCAAGGGAGGCGGCCATCCAGAAGGAGGTGGCGGCGGCAATGGTTTTGAAGAAGCTGCGACGCAAAAGTCTCATGGTGTTTCCCCCGGTTCGAGATATTCTGATGAATATATCGATAGGCCTATAGGGCAATCATTATATTTTCAAGGATATATCGCTAGGGCAGGGAAAAGCTGCCGCTGGAGGGGCAGAACGATGACAAACTGCATGCCCTTGTCTTCCGTCATACCGGCTCAGACCGGCGCCAGCCACGTCGCATCTTTACCATGGAAAGAGCTCTGCGCGATCAAGGCTTGATCGCGCTGGAGCCCGGGTCAGGCCAGGGGTGACGGGGTGCGGATATAAGGTTTCCGCCACGCCGTGAACAGTTGCTTGGCACTTGGCGAGCGGCCGGGGTGGTCTTTCGGATCAAAACCGTTCACCGGCGAAATGGGCGATCTGTGCGCCGGCCTCGTAATAGGTTTCTTTCACCGCACGAAAAGCCTGCGCTTTCGGCTCCGTCACCGGCAGAGGCAATTCGTTTTCGGCGACCTCACCCAGAATGTGCTGTGCGATCACCTTGCCGAAGGCCGTGCCCGGTGCGATGCCGCGGCCATTATAGCCTGAAAAACCGACGACATTGTCAGCGAATTTGTGGAAACGTGGCACGGCATTGTCCGTCATGCCGATCTGGCCATACCATTCACATTCGAATTCCGTATCGCCGAGCTGTGGGAAAAGCCGTTTCAGCGCGCGTTTCGCCCAGGCGCGGTGGATGGCGGCGCCGGTACCGCGCAGAGCGCCGACACTGCCGAAGACCAGCCGGCCGGCCTTGTCCATGCGGAAGGATGAGAGGATTTCCTTCGTGTCCCAGCAGCCTTCGCGGCCGGGCAGGATGCTTTTTTGCAGATTGTCGCCGAGCGGTCTCGTGGCGAAGTTGAAATAGGGCAGGTAGACCTGTTCATCGCGAACGATCTGCCATGGGCCGGTGCTGTAGGCTTCGGTGGCCACAACGATCCAGCTTGCGGTCACCGATCCCTGCGGGGTCTTCACTACCCATTTCCCGCCGTTGCGTTCGGTCGCCACCACGGGGCTTGCGGTATGCAGTCGTGTTCCCGCCTCTTGCGCGGCAGCGGCCAGGCCGCGAACATAGGCAAGCGGCTGGATCGTGCCGGCACGTGTGTCCAGGAGTGAACCGGAATAGGCAGTGCTGCGGGTGCGTCTGGCTGTCTCCTCGGCATCGAGGACACGGACGGGGGCGCCTCTCGCGGCCCATTGTTCGCAGCGCTCACGGATTTCGGTCAGCCCCTTTTCGCCAACGGCACAATGCAGCGTACCGTTTTTCTCGATCTCGCAGGGGATTGCGTGTTTTTCCACCAGTTCACGCACGAGAAGCGGGGCATTGCCCAGCAGGTCGAGAAGGCGTTCGCCATAAACCTCGCCCAACACACCCGGCAATTCCTTCGGCATGACCCACATGCCGCCATTGATGAGGCCGACATTGCGGCCGGCGCCGCCGAAACCGATTTCCCTGGCTTCGAGAAGAACGACGTCCATGCCCCGTTCGGCAAGATGGAGGGCGGCGGACTGGCCGGTGAAGCCGCCGCCGACGATCACCACATCGGCGTCCGCAGCCCCTTGCAACGCGGGAGCCAGGGGCGGCTGCGGCGCGGTCTTTTCCCAGAGGCCGTGCGAGCGGGGATCATTATACATCGTTCCACCATGTTCCGGGCAAGTTCATTTGATTTGCGGATGAGTGACAAGCCCTTGTTTATAAGACTTTACAAGCGGTCGTGCCTGTTGAATATCGACATATCGTCAAGAGTTCATTCCGTGAGGGAATATGGTTCTGCCGCCGCGCCGTTTTCTGCCATCGCTTTCGCTGCTGGCGGCCTTCGAAGCTGCGTCGCGCATGGGCAGCGTCACCGCCGCGGCGAGGGAGCTTGGCCTGACGCAGGGCGCGGTCAGCCGGCAAATCCTCGCGCTTGAGGAACAGCTGGGTGTGGCGCTGTTCCTGCGGGAGCGGCAGACGATCCGGCTGACAAGGGCGGGGGAGGGTTATGCGCGGGAGATTCGCGAGGCGCTGCGCCGCATATCGACCGCTTCGCTCAATCTGCGCGCCAATCCGGATGGCGGCACACTCAATCTCGGTGTTCTGCCCAGCTTCAGCACACGCTGGCTCGTGCCGCGCCTTCCGGATTTCATCGCCCGGCATCCAGGCGTCTCGGTCAATCTCCTGACGAGGTCATCGCTGTTCGATTTTCGAACCGACACCGTCGATGCGGCGATCCATTTCGGTTTGCCGCACTGGCCGGGCACCGAGCTGGTTTTCCTGATGCATGAAAAGGTCATTCCGGTGTGCAGCCCGGCCTTCAAGCAGCGTTACGGCCTTTCAAGGCCGGAAGACCTGTTGCATGTGCCGCTCCTGCATATGACAACCCGGCCGGATGCCTGGGAACAATGGTTCCGCAGCCATGACGTTCGTTTCGACAATGTGCATGGCATGCTTTTCGATCAGTTCACCACGATCGCCGAGGCCGCAAGCGCCGGCGTCGGCGCATCGCTCATTCCCTCCTTCATGATCGAGGAGGAGTTACGAAGCGGCCGTCTGGTCGCGGCTGTTGCCGGGGAGGTGAAAAGCGACGAGGCCTATTACCTCGCCTGCATGCCGGATCGTGCCGATTATCCGCCGCTTACGAGTTTCCGGCGCTGGATCGTTGCGCAGGCCGCATCCCCGGCGGGCGGCAGGGCGGGGGAGTTTTCGGCGTAAAGCCTCGGGCGGTCTTGCAAGACCGGCGCGGCTCAGCCAATAGTTCGCCATGACGTGTGGCGTAAGCCGCCACGCACCGAAAGTTCCAATACGGGAGATGTCCGTGAAGCCCATTTTTGTCCAGCTTCAATGCGAGCCCGGCAAGACCTATGATGTCGCCGACGCCATCTATAAAACGGAACTGGTTTCCGAGCTTTATTCCACCAGCGGCGAATATGATCTGCTGCTGAAAATCTATCTTCCGCAGGAAGAGGATATCGGCAAGTTCATCAATCAGAATATCGTCAACATTCCAGGAATCGTCCGCTCGCTGACGACGCTGACCTTTACCGCGTTCTGAAGACTTTTGGCGCTTATCGCACGTCCGGCATCAGGTGCCTGTTTTTGGGACTCAGGGCCACGGGTACGTGGCGGGAAGAGCAAGGGCCGGACCGGCTGGATTCCTGACAGGTGCAGGACCAGGGAGCAGGGTTTTCAGGATAGATTGCGTTCAGCGTCCGGCATTCTGTTCGGATCGGATGCTTTTGAGGTCAACGCCGGGAAGGGTGCTTTTGGCAGGCGCGTCCTGGGGTGCAGGGCGGCGGACTATCGGCGAATAGAAAAGCGCGCCATCGGTCCGGTTTTCTGGATCCGATATTCGGCGCGCTCTGGTTTTGACGGTTCTGTGATCGGGCGATGGTTTTCCCGCATCAGGCGACCGCGGCCAGGTTCCGGTTGCGCACGAGATCGCGGATTGCGATTCGCACGTCATCGGCGCTGTCGAACTTCTGTTCGTCCAGATCATGGACGTGGAACTTCACCGCGATGAACTTCAGCCGGTCATTGTCCGGGATGACGATGCCGACGGGTTCGCCGGCGAATTCAATAACTTGCTTTTGCATAGATATACTCCCGCTGTGGCTACTTCACACAGCATGTTGTCGAACTGATTTTCAGGAAATTGAGACCGTTAAGTCACATTCGACAGCAGCGGGAACACGTGGATTTAAATCCAGCATTCCAGGATTCAAGACCAAGGACTGCGTTGATGCTGATATGTTTTGACATGACACACTCCCTGTATTGGTGTTGATCCGGAATCAGGAGACTCGTTCTCCAGCTCCACACTGATAATCCAGACCAGCACTAAAATCAATGCTGATTGTTATAGGTAGAATATTTTTCTTTATGATGACAGGAGAGGGGCGGAATTGTGAAATTTTTGTTTTCGCGCGCCGCCGTCTCGAAAAGCCCGGCGCAGCGGGCTTTTTATGCTTTTTTTAATCGTCGCCGGCAGCCGGCGGAGGATAGGTATGATCGTTTCCGTTGAAATCTGAGACGGAATAACAGCCATCGCTTGTTTTTTTGGCCGCATTTTGGCCAATGGCCGCCTTGCCGTGGCCGCCCGGGATGTCGAGAACATAGGTTGGCTGGCACAGGCCGGAGACGTGTCCGCGCAAGGCGGAAACGATTCGCTGGCCTTCTTCTATCGTCAGCCGGAAATGGCTGGTGCCGGGCGCAAGATCCGGGTGGTGCAGGTAATAGGGCTTGATGCGGGTTTCGACGAAGGCGCGCATCAATTCGGCAAGCGTTGCCGGATCATCATTGACGCCCTTCAGAAGCACCGTCTGGCTGATCATGGCGATGCCGGCATCGATCAACCGTGCTGAGGCACGTCTTGCCGCTTCGCCGAGTTCACGCGCGTGATTCGCGTGCAGGGCCACATAGGTGGTCTTGCCGCTGGCCTTCAGGGCGTCGATCAGCGCCGCGTCGATACGGTCGGGGTCGACCACCGGCACGCGTGTATGGAAACGGACGATCTTCACATGCGGTATGTCTTTCAGGCGCGTCATCAGATCGGACAGGCGTCGCGGCGAGAGCACCAGCGGATCGCCGCCGGTGAGGATGACCTCCCAGATGGCCGGGTTCGCCCGGATGTAGGCGAATGCGGCGTCCAGTTCCTCCGGGGTCATCATGCCGTTGCCTTGTGGTCCGACCATTTCGCGGCGGAAACAGAAGCGGCAATAGACGGGGCAGACATGGACCGCCTTCAGGAGAACCCGGTCGGGATAACGGTGGACGATGCCATGGACGGGGCTATGGGCGTCGTCACCGATCGGATCCTCCCGCTCCCCGGGACGCTGGATGAGTTCGGCCGGGTCCGGTACGAATTGTCTGGCGATGGGATCGTGCGGATTGCCGCTGTCGATCAGATCGGCAATGGCCGGTGTGATCGCCAGCGCATAACGCTGCGTCACCGCACGCAGGCTCTCCAGCGCTCCGGCTTCAATCAGTCCCGCTTCGACAAGCGCTTCGGGGGTCTTGATGGTTTCAAGCCTTGTCATCGTCCATATTCCGCAACGGGCGCCCACATGACGAGATCGATGCGCGGTGCCCCGGTGGCCAGCATCACCAGCCGGTCGAAACCGAGCGCGATGCCGCTTGCCGCCGGCATGATGGCGAGGGCTGCGAGAAAATCCTCGTCCAGCGGATAGGTCTCGCCATAGACCCGCTGCTTCTCGGCCATCTCCATCTCGAAACGTCGCCGCTGCTCGGCGGCGTCGGTCAATTCGCCGAAGGCATTGGCAAGCTCCACGCCGCAGGCATAAAGCTCGAAGCGTTCCGCCACCCGTGCGTCCTTCGGCGACTTGCGGGCAAGGGCCGCTTCACTGGTGGGGTATTCGTCGAGAATAGTTGCGCGGCCGAACCCCAGTTCCGGCTCCACCCGCTCGACGATGACGCGGCTGAACATATCCGCCCAGCTATCGTCCCCGGCTACGCGGATGCCGGCACGGGTGAGGCTTGCGGCAAGGTGCCGGCTGTCGGTTTCGCCGTTGCGGCTGATGGTGGCCAGAAGGTCAATTCCGGCATAGCGCTCGAAGGCTTCCGCGACGCTGAGGCGTTCCGGCGCAAGGAACGGGTCGACGCTGCGGCCCCGATAGGTGAAATGTTTCGTCCCGGTGGTTTCGGCCGCCAGCGCCAGAAGATCGGCGCTGTCCTGCATCAGGCTCTCATAGGTTTCCCCGACGCGATACCATTCCAGCATGGTGAATTCCGGGTGGTGCAGGGGGCCTCTTTCGCGGTTCCTGTAAACATGGGCGAAACAGGAAATGCGTTTTTCACCAGCCGCGAGCAGTTTCTTGCAGGCGAATTCCGGTGACGTATGCAGATAGAGCGGTGCGGCCTCACCTGCCGGTGTCACTCCTTGCGTGGAGAAAGCGTGCAGGTGCGCCTCGTTGCCGGGTGAAATCTGCAAAGTGGCGGTATCCACCTCGAGAAAATCGGCGCGGGCGAAATGGCTGCGGAATGCCGATTGGATCGCGTTGCGGCCAAGGAGAAAAGCGCGGCGGTCGGCGTGGACGTCGGGCGTCCACCAGGGCGACATTGTCTCTTTGCTTGCGCGCATCGTCTGTTCTTTTCCGTCTTCTCTGGGGCGTCCCATCGCGGATAAAGAGCCCGCAAAACGCCTGATCGCGTCATTTAAAGCAATTCCGGGCGGAAAACCGCTAGGCACTCTTCCGCGAATTGCTGTAGAAGGCTGGCAATTCGCGCGGATTTAAGGTAGTTGCGCCCCAGAAAAAAGACAAAACGTCTGCCGGGGCCGGTGCTGCCGCGCAGTCCTTTACGACGCATTTCATCGAGTTACAAGGAAGTCATATGGTCAAGGTTATCGCCTCATCCGTCCGCAAGGGCAATGTTCTCGACGTGGACGGCAAGCTTTACGTCGTTCTCACCGCGCAGAACTTCCACCCCGGCAAGGGCACGCCGGTCACGCAGGTGGACATGCGCCGTATCGTTGACGGCGTGAAGGTCTCCGAGCGCTGGCGCACCACCGAGCAGGTCGAGCGCGCTTTCGTGGAAGACCTGAACTTCCAGTTCCTTTATGAAGACGGCGAAGGCTTCCACTTCATGAACCCGGAAAACTACGATCAGGTCGTGGTCGATGTCGAGACGATGGGCGACCAGAAGGCCTATCTTCAGGAAGGCATGACCTGCATTCTTTCGATCCATGAAGGCAATCCGCTGGCGGTTGAACTGCCGCGCCACGTCACGCTGGAAATCACGGAAACGGAACCGGTCGTGAAGGGCCAGACGGCTTCTTCCTCCTACAAGCCGGCCATTCTCTCCAACGGCATCCGCACCATGGTGCCGCCGCATATCGATGCCGGCATCCGCGTGGTCATCGCTACCGAAGACAATTCCTACGTCGAGCGCGCCAAGAACTGAGCCTGACGGCCGGTTAGACAAAAGCACCGGGTGACCGGTGCTTTTTTGTATCTGAAGCGACAAAAAAGCCCGCGTCGAGACGCGGGCTTTTTATTTGTCTTGTTGGCTGGCTTTACATGCCCTTTGCGGCGGTCCGGGTCGGGCCGGCCACTTTCTTCGGGGCCGCGGTCTGGCCAACGGCGTAACCGCCGCCCAGTGCCACGTTCAGCGACACATAGTCCTGCGCGGTCTGCTGCACGGCCTGCGCAAGGCTTGCCTGTGCGGTGGAAACCTGGCGCTGCGCATCGAGAACGTCGAGCAGCGAGGAGGCGCCGTCGCGATAGCTGGCCGTCGAAAGCTGCAGCGCTTCCTGGTAGGAAGCCACGGTCTTGCGCAATGCATCGGCCGTGCGCTGATCGCGAGTGACGGCGGCCAGAGCGTTCTCGACCTCTTCCACAGCATTGAGAACCGTCGCCTTCCAGGCGAGATATTGCTCACGCGCCTGGGAGTTGGCGAGATCGATGTTGGCGCGGATGCTGCCGCCATCGAGAATCGGCAGAACGAGGCTCGGACCGAAGGACCAGCTGTTAGCCGTTCCCCTGCCGCCGCCGCTCAGGAAGTTGTAGCTCGGGGTGATGGAACCACCAAGCTCGATGCTCGGATAAAGCTGGGCTTCGGCGACGCCGATCGAGGCGACCGCTGCGGCGAGATTGCGTTCTGCAACGCGGATATCCGGACGATTACGGATGAGGTCGGCCGGAATGCCGGTGCGCGGGATGCTGCGTGCGACCGGCTGGCGTGCGCCCTTCTGCAATTCGGAAATCAGCGACGAAGCCGGCAGACCGAGCAGGGTGGCGATACGGTGCGCCGCCTTGCGGAAGTTGGTTTCGAGGCCGGGAATATCCGACAGCGTCGAATTGACCAGACCTTCGGACTGGACGACATCGAGGCGCGAGGCGGCACCCGCTTCAAGCTGCAGCTTGGTCAGGTCCAGAGTCTCGCGGCGGGACGCCAGGTTCTGGCGGGCAATCGCCAGACGCTCCTGATAATAACGCACGTCGATATAGGCTGCGGCGACCGAGGAAATCAGCGTCAGGCGCTGAACGTCGACGGTGGAGTAAGCGGCATCAAGCGATGCATTGGCACTCTCCGTGGCGCGGCGATAGCGGCCGAAGAGGTCAAGCAGCCAGGAAACGCTGAGGCTGCCGGAGGACACGTTGGTGACGGGAACGTCGCGGTAGCTGCCCTTGGTCTCGCTGGTCGTATGGCTGCCATTCGCCGTCAGGCTCGGCAGGCCGCCCGCGCCGGCCGAGATGACCTGAGCTTCTGCCTGGTTGATGCGCTCGATGGCCTGCATCACCGTCAGGTTCTGCTTGAGACCGGTCGAAACATAACCATTCAGGCGGCTGTCGTTAAAGGCCGTCCACCAGGCAACGGTGCTCATGTCGCCATTGCTGGTTTTTCCTGCTTCCGCAAACTTTCCCGGCAATTGGATTTCCGGCGTCTTGTGGTCGGGTCCGACAACACAGCCTGAGAGCAGCAGCATTGTCAGGGGAAGAGTAGCGCGAATAGACAGCATATAATTTTCCCAATTCTCTGGTTGGCTTACCGAGCGCGGCTGGCTGACAAATGGGCTGCGCGGTCGATATGCCGTAGAAACGTGCATTTGCCAAATCGGCAACATTTCTAGCAGCGTATTAACGGTTGGCACAGCCCATTTTTGTTTTGTTAACGCCTTGAAAGGCGACGAATGATGACGAAAAAGGAGGGAACGAAGAAAATTCCGAGCAGTGTTGCAGAAAGCATACCACCGAGAACTCCGATCCCGATTGCATTTTGCGCGGCAGAACCCGCTCCGGTTGCGATTGCGAGAGGCACGACGCCGAGGATGAAGGCCAGCGACGTCATGATGATCGGACGCAGGCGCAGCTTCGCCGCCTCCAGCGTTGCCTCCATCAGGCTTAAGCCGTGTTCCTGCCTTTCCTTGGCGAATTCGACGATCAGAATCGCGTTTTTCGCCGCAAGGCCGATGGTCGTCAGCAGGCCCACCTTGAAGTAGACGTCGTTCGACTGGCCGAAGAAATGCGCCGCGGTCAATGCGCCGAGGACGCCCACCGGCACGGCCATGATGACCGAGAAGGGGATCGACCAGCTTTCATAAAGGGCGGCAAGGCAAAGGAAGACGATGAGCACCGAGAGCGCATAGAGCATCGGCGCCTGCGAGCCGGACAGGCGTTCCTGATAGGAAATGCCCTGCCACGCCACGGTATAGCCGCCCGGCAGGCTTGCCGTCAGCCGCTCCATCTCGTCCATGGCATCACCGGAGGCGACACCGGCGCCGGCCGTGCCTTCAAGCGAGATCGCGCCTGTACCGTTGAAACGGGCGAGAGACGGGGGCGCATTGATCCACTTCACTTCGCTGAAGGAGGAGAACGGCACCATTTCGCCGCTGGTGTTGCGGGCATACCAGAACTTGAGGTCGTCCGGCTGCATACGGTAAGGCGCGTCACCCTGGACATAGACTGGCTTGAGTTCGCCGTTGAGGGTGAAGTCATTGACATCCCGGCCGGCAAAGATCGTCGAGAGCATGAGATTCACGGAGGCGAGATCGACGCCCATGGCTCCCATCTTTTCCTGATCGAGAATGATCTTCATCTGGGTTTCATTGTCCTGGCTGTCGCTTCGAAGCGAACTGATCTTCGGATTGCCGGTGGCAAGCGCGATCAGTTCCTTGGACGAGGCGGTCAGGGCCTCGGTGCCGTTGCGGCCGCTATCCACGAGATACATCGAGAAACCGCTCGATGTGCCCATGCCCTGAATGGCCGGCGGCAGAAGCGGGAAGACCTGCGCGTCGCGGAAACCGAAGAAAGTGCCCATTGCACGCTGCACGATGGCCCCGGCGTGCTGATCGGGTGCGGTCCGTTCGGCGAAATCCTTAAGCTTGGTAAAGACGATGGCATTGTTCTGGCCCGAACCGCTGAAGCTGAAGCCAAGCACGCCGAAAACCGATTCGACATTGGCGGCTTCCTTTTCGCGGAAGTAGCTTTCGACCTGCTTCACCACCTCGTTGGTGCGCTCGATATTCGAGCCGGTCGGCGTCTGGATGATCGTCAGCAGCACGCCCTGGTCTTCCTGGGGCAGGAACGAGCTGGGCAGCTTCGAGAAGAACCAGGCGCAGCCGCCGATGACGATCGCGAAGATAATCATCACGCGCAGGGGTCGTTTCAGCAGATAGCCGATGGAGGACACATAGCCGTCCGTGGTCTTGCCGAAGCCGCGATTGAACCAGGCCCCCGGTCCGCGCTGCTTTTTATGATGGTCGATCGGCTTCAGCATCGTGGCGCAGAGCGCCGGCGTCAGAACGATGGCGACAACGGCCGAAAGCAGCATGGCCGAGACGATGGTGATCGAGAACTGGCGATAGATGATGCCCGTCGAGCCGCCGAAGAAGGCCATCGGGATGAACACGGCGGTCAACACAAGCGCGATGCCGATGATCGCGCCGGTGATCTCGCCCATCGACTTTTCGGTCGCCTCGACCGGCGACAAGCCTTCTTCCGACATGATTCGTTCGACGTTTTCGACAACCACGATGGCGTCGTCGACGAGGAGGCCGATGGCCAGAACCATGGCGAACATGGTGAGCGTGTTGATGGAATATCCTGTCAGCGCCAGGATGCCGAAGGTGCCGAGAAGCACGACGGGAACCGCGATCATCGGAATGAAGGTGGCCCTGAGGTTTTGCAGGAACACCAGAAGCACGACGAAGACGAGGATGATCGCCTCGATCAGCGTGTGCACCACTTTTTCGATCGACAGCTTCACGAAAGGCGTCGTGTCATAGGGGTATTCGATCGAGACGCCTTCGGGCAGCGAACCTTCGACGGCGGAAAGCGCCGATTTGACACGGGCTGCCGTGTCGAGCGCGTTGGCGCCGGTGGCGAGGTTGACCGCAAAACCGGCGGAAGGACGACCATTGGAGCGGGAATCGCCGCCATAGGTTTCCTGGCCGATCTCGATGCGGGCGACGTCGCTGAGACGGACGGTCGCGCCGTCCTTTTCGACTTTCAGGATCACGGATTCGAAATCGGCGACGGTGGTGAGCTGGCTCTGCGCCGTCACCGTCACGTTAAGCTGTTGGCCCTTTACCGCAGGCACGGCGCCGAGCGAACCGACCGAAACCTGGGTGTTCTGGCTTTCGATGGCGCTGGTGACGTCGGCCGTGGTCAGCTGGTATTTGTTCAGTTTGAACGGATCCAGCCAGATGCGCATCGCATATTCGGAACCGAAGACGTTGATGCTGCCCACACCTTCGAGGCGCTTGATCTGGTCTTCGACGCGCGAGGAGAAGACGTCGCCGAGATCGGCCGAATTGCGCTTGCCGTCGGTCGAGATCAGCGCGCCGACCATCAGGATGCTCGATGTGGAGCGGCTGACCTGGATACCCTGCTGCTGCACGGTGTCGGGCAATTGCGACTGGACGAGCTGCAGTTTGTTCTGCACCTGAACCTGCGCGATGTCAGGCAAGATGCTGTTGCCGAAGGTCAGCGTCACTTCGGCGCTGCCCGTCGAAGACGACGAGGTCATATAGGTGAGGTCGTCGAGGCCGGTCATACCGTCCTCGATGATGGTCGTCACCGATTTTTCCACGGTTTCGGCGCTGGCGCCGTTATAGGTCGCGCTGACGCGCACCGTCGTCGGCGCAATATCGGGATATTGCGAGATGGAGAGCGTCGCGATCGCCAATGCGCCGCCCAGCATGATGACGATGGCGATAACCCATGCAAAAACGGGGCGCCGGATGAAGAAATGGGCCATGGCAGTCCTGCCTTACCTTTTACGAGCTTCGACCGAGGGTTTCGTGCTCATGCTTATTTCGAGGGGGCGGCGGCAGGCGGAGCTTGCTGCGGCAGAACGACGATACCGCGATCGTCGATGGTCACTTCAACGGGCGCAACCGTCGCGCCATCGGCGATCCACTGGAAGCCGTCGACGATGAGCTTGTCGCCATCCTTGACGTTTTCCGTCACCAGCCAGGCATTGCCCGACTGCTGGCTGGACGGGAAGGTGCGGGTTTCCACCTTGTTTTCCGCGGTCACGAATTTTGCGGTCAGTTCGCCATTGGCGTTGCGGCTCGCCGCGCGCTGCGGAATGCGGAAACCCGTTTCCTTGCCGATGGTCAGCGTGGCGCGGACATAGGTGCCGGGCAGCAGAAGATCGTCGGGATTGTCGAACAGGGCGCGGATGGAGAAGGTGCCCGTGGTTTCGCTCACCGCCATGTCCGACATGTCGATCTTGCCGTCATGCTTGTATTCGGTGCCGTCTTCCAGCGTCAGGTGAATACCGGTCTCCTTGGTGTCGCCGCCGAGCTGACCCGACGAGATCGCCTTTTTCAGACGCAGAAGATTGATGCTGGATTCCATCAGGTCGATATAGATCGGATCGATGCGGCGCAGCGTCGTTAATGCCGTCGTCTGGTTCGCCGTCACAACGTTGCCGATGCTGTAGGCAGTCGCGCTGGTGATGCCGTCGAAAGGCGCGCGGACCTTGGTAAGGTCGAGATTGATTTCCGCCGTTTCCAGTGCGGCCTTGGTCTGGGCCACATCGGCTTCGGCCTGCAGCAGCGTTACCTTGGCGTTTTCATATTCGATCTGCGTTGCGCCGCTATTGACCAGCCGCTCGTAGCGGGCAAGGTTCGCCTGGGCGCTCGGAATGCTTGCTTCGGCCTTCGCCACGTTGGCCTTGGCCTGCGCCACCTCCGCCAGATAGGTATTGTCCTCGATCTGGTAGAGAATATCGCCCTGCTTGACCTCGCTGCCTTCCTTGAAGGGAATTTCGCGGATGATGCCGGTGACACGCGGGCGGATTTCCGCCGTCTGGAACGCGCTGGCACGGCCGGGCAGAACGGTGGTCAGGGGATATTCGCTGGTCTTCATCAGGATGACGCTGACAGGAGACGGCGGACGTTCGGCGCCGGGGGCGGCGGCCTGGCCGCTCTCGCCGCCATCGCTGCATCCCGCCAGAATTGCGGTCACGCACAGAGAAGCAAATAGGGGTAAAATACGTCGGCTCATTGTTCTTCCCTGCGTATCGGTCGCATTCAACTATAAGCGCAATGTCGCTCGGCGGATGCGCGTCCGGGAAAAGACACGACAGGCGCAGGCCTTGAAAGGACCCGATTCGCTCGTTCTGTCCGGACCGCCAGCCGCATAGAAGCGCAGGCTCAGGTGCTTCGCAAGCTATTGCGAGAAGGTGACGTAAATTGGGAATCGTCACTTAGCAAGCGGATTGCGCAATCCGGCATCGATTAAATCGACGAGTTGATCGCAACGTGTTGCCAAATTGCCGATATCTTCCCGCGCGATGACGAGCGGGTGACTGATGCTCGTCAGCGCGTGAAGCACGGTTTCCGCCTGTGCTGAAATGTCGGCGGGAGCGTAAACTCCCGCATCGATGCCGTCGCGAATGATGTCGGCGAGCAGGTTCGCGATGACGGCTTTATAATAGTCGCCGCATTTCATATCCTGCTTCGCCGTCATCAGGATCATTTCGAATACATAGGGATTGTCGTTGAGGTCCTGATGGTGTTGTTCCATCAGCCTGCGGGCGAGATGGTGCAGCCGCAAAAGCGGGGCATGGCTTTTGTCCAGCGGCCGTATTCCCCGCGCAAAAGCTCCGATCTGTTCGAAGGCTATGGCATCGACGAGCGCACTCTTCGAGCTGAAGTTCTTGAAGACATTGGCGGGCGACATGCCGAGCGCGGCGGCGATATCGGCAATCGCCACCGCATTGAAACCACGCTCGCGAAAAAGCTCTTCCGCCTTGGTGAGAATGTCCCGCCGCGTTTCCTCGGCGGAACGGCGAGGCCGGCGCCTGACAGGACGGTCGTTCTTCCTGTCGCCCTTTCTCGCCTGTTCGATCGGTTTGTTCACGGTCAGACTCCGGGGAAGAACGGCTCCAGATTCCGGCGTATTCTTGCCAGCGGCGTCTCGCCGCTATCGTCGGGAACGAAGCTCTGTCCGGTGATGCGTTCGTAAGCATCAATATAGACCTTCGAGGTCTGCAAGACGAGGTCCTGAGGAATTTCGGGAACCTCGTCCTTATAGGGGTCGCAGCGTTCGGCAACCCAGGCTCTCACGAAATCCTTGTCGAAGCTTGCCGGCCGCGTGCCGTTGCGGAAGCTTTCCTCGTAGCTGTCGGCCATCCAATAGCGGCTGCTGTCCGGCGTGTGGATTTCGTCGGCCAGAATGATGGTGCCGTTTTCGTCCGTCCCGAATTCATATTTCGTGTCGACGAGAATAAGTCCCTGCTTGGCGGCAATCTCCTGCCCGCGCTTGAACAGCGCCAGCGCGTAACGGGAGAGCGTGTCCCATTGCGCCTGCGTCAGAAGCCTTTTCTCGACGATCTCCGCCGGCGTCAGCGGTTCATCGTGGCCGCCATCGAAGGCCTTGCTCGTCGGCGTAATGACCGGTTCGGGCAGGATCTGGTTATCTTTCATCCCGTCCGGCAGGCTCATGCCGTACATCTGCCGCTCGCCCTTCTTGTAAAGTGTGAGGATCGACGTGCCGGTGGTGCCGGCGAGATAACCGCGAACCACCACCTCAACCGGCAATATTTCAAGCCTCTTGCCGATGACGACATTGGCATCAGGATAGCTGACCACGTGGTTGGGGCAGATGTCCTTGGTCTGTTCGAACCAGTAGCGCGCCGTCTGGGTCAGAACCTGTCCCTTATAAGGAATGCAGGTGAGGATACGGTCGAAGGCGCTGAGGCGGTCGGTGGATATGATGATGCGGTTGCCGTCGGGCAGATCGTAGTTTTCCCGCACCTTGCCACGGTAATAATTCGGCAGCTCGGGAATGACGGCTTCATCGAGAATGCGCACGGGTTCTCCAATTCTTGACTTTACAAGGGGCGCCGGACGCCCTGCTCTGGCTTAAAATCCTGTCCGTTCCTATTGCATGTTTCCCTGTACAGGGCCAGCCGTCAGATAAAGGAGGCGCTTTCCGCCATTTCCGCAAATTTTCCTAAAACC